>DWVT01000234.1 GCA_019120075.1 Candidatus Mediterraneibacter excrementigallinarum | reverse complement strand
GGAAATACTCTTGTTAGAAATTAAAACCAACGAATCGGAAGCGGCTGCAAGAATAATTGTTGTCGGAGTAGGCGGAGGCGGAAACAACGCCGTGAACCGCATGATCGATGAACAGATCGCAGGCGTAGAATTTATCGCAGTTAATACAGATAAACAGGCACTTCAGCTCTGCAAGGCACCGACTCTGATGCAGATCGGAGAGAAACTTACCAAAGGACTTGGCGCAGGCGCGCAGCCTGAGGTAGGTGAAAAGGCGGCAGAAGAAAGCTCTGAGGAGATTTCAGCGGCACTCAAGGGTGCGGACATGGTATTTGTAACCTGTGGTATGGGAGGCGGTACAGGAACCGGTGCGGCTCCTGTTATTGCTCGTATAGCGAAAGAGCAGGGTGCTCTGACGGTAGGGGTTGTCACAAAGCCTTTCCGTTTTGAATCCAAGACCAGAATGGCAAATGCTCTTGCCGGGATTGACAAACTGAAAGAAAATGTTGATACGATCATTGTCATACCGAACGACAAGCTGCTCGAGGTTGTAGACAGACGTACGACTATGCCGGAGGCGCTGAAGAAGGCGGATGAGGTTTTACAGCAGGGTATTCAGGGTATCACGGACCTGATCAATGTTCCTTCTCTGATCAACCTTGACTTTGCGGATATCCAGACTGTTATGAAGGACAAGGGTATCGCTCATATCGGTATCGGTTCCGGACGTGGCGATGACAAGGCTCTTGAAGCAGTAAAAGAGGCTGTTGCCAGCCCGCTGCTTGAGACAACGATCCAGGGTGCATCTAATGTTATTGTCAATGTATCCGGTGACATCACTCTGATGGATGCCTCCGATGCGGCAGATTATGTACAGGAGCTTGCGGGAGAGAGCGCAAGTATCATCTTTGGTGCTATGTATGACGACACGAAGTCTGATGAATGTACGATTACTGTAATCGCTACCGGCTTACATAATGTGGGCGGAAGTGCATCAAAGCTGAAAGCAAGACTTGAGGGACAGCAGAAGGCTGGTTCCATTCTTTCTTCCGGAGACAGCAGGACAAGGACTGCAGCTCAGGATGCAGAGAGAAGGAGTGCATCAGCAAGACCTCAGGGAGGTACTATGCCGACATTGCAGCCGAGGACTCCTTCCAGCAATGTGAAAGAGCAGACTATTAAGATTCCGGATTTCTTTAAAAAATAAAAATACAATATTATAGTGAGACATGTGGGGACTGCCGTCAGGCAGTCCTTTTTTTTGCAACGGCGACGAGCCAAAGTCCGGGCGTGCCTCCTTTGTCGAAAGATAATTTTCTGCATGCGCCACTATCTGACAAATTTCAGTTTTTCCCTGTTTTATAATGAGTGTCATACGAAGGAGGAAGAAGGTGGGGCATGTATTATGAACTCTACATAGATGTTTTTTTTCTTGAAAACCTTATGATGGACAGTCTGATCCTTATGGCTGTAAACCGTATACTCAAATGCAGCCGCACTTATGGACGGATTTTTGCCGGGGCGCTGACGGGAAGTGTTCTGACCTGCATTGTTGTATCGGTGCCGTTCCCCGGGGGAGTCCGGCTGTTTCTTTTCCATGGCGTGATCAGCAGCGTGATGATCATGGCGGGACTTGGAGTAAAGAGCGGGATACAGTTTGTAAAGGCATATCTTCTTCTCTATCTTGTGGCATTTGCTGCGGGTGGAGTCCTTCAGATGATCCGTCCATACGTGCGCTGGACCAGTCTGTTGTATACATTGGCTGCAGCGTTTTATCTTCTGTTTACCTGGCTTTGGAAAAGGCTCCCTGCCTTGTTCCGCAGAAAAGAACAGATATATAAGGTTCTGGTCTTTAAAGAGGGAAACAGATATGAATTGAAGGCTCTCTGCGATACAGGAAACGTGCTGGCAGATCCTCTCACAGGGGATCCTGTCTGTATTCTGGATCCCGGTACCGCAGAGTATATTTTTGACCTTTCAGGCAGTCATGAGAGGTTTCGGTATATTCCTTACCGCTGTGTCGGCGGAGAAAGTGTGATGAAAATATTCCGGGTGGAGCGGATGTGTATTTTAGCTGAGGAAGAGACGTGGATACGTTCGCCTCTGCTTGGTGTGGGAGAAGCTGTGCTTTCAGAGACTGAAGAATATCAGATGCTCCTGAATCCTGACGTTTTTCATTGATGAAATAGTGGAAGGAATATGGGATAAAATGACAGAAATATTGATACTTGATCTTAGGAGGGACATAAAATGGTCGTAAAAGTGGCAGTGCCGCAGCAGTTTAAATTAAAAGTGATTCCGGATTTTCGTTCAATCCTGTTCAGAGGCCAGAAGGAGATCCATTATATAGGTGGAACTGAAATCCTGCCGCCGCCTCTTGAAGGTGAGAAAGAGACAGAGGTAATCCAAAAGCTGGGGACGGAATGTGATGAGGAGGCGAAGAAGGAGCTGATAGAGCATAACCTCAGACTTGTCGTATACATAGCGAAGAAGTTTGACAATACGGGAGTTGGGGTGGAAGATCTGATTTCCATTGGTACGATCGGGCTGATCAAAGCGATCAATACGTTTAATCCGACAAAAAAGATCAAGCTTGCCACATATGCATCCAGGTGCATTGAAAATGAGATTCTGATGTATCTCAGGAGAAACAGCAAGACGAGGATGGAGGTTTCTATCGATGAGCCGCTCAACGTGGACTGGGATGGGAACGAACTTCTTCTTTCCGATATTCTAGGAACAGAAGAGGATACTATATACAGAGATATGGAGAATGAAGCGGAGAGGAGGCTTCTGGTGCGTGCTCTGAACAAACTGAGCAGCCGTGAGAAGCTGATCGTAAGGATGCGGTTCGGTCTGGACAATCCGGATGGAAGGGAGAAGACGCAGAAGGAAGTCGCGGATCTTCTTGGAATTTCACAGTCTTATATTTCGCGGCTGGAGAAGAAGATCATGCAGAGGCTGAAGAGGGAGATGGTCCGGTATGAGTGACAGGATAATTATCTGAAAAAAGATGTATAATCCTGTAAAAAATGATACAATAGAAGAAAAATGAAAAGGGTTGGTGATGCTATGAAACTGACATTTATCGGAGCAGCCCATGAAGTTACGGGAAGCTGTCATTTCCTTCAGGCAGCGGGGAAGAATATCCTGATTGACTGCGGGATGGAGCAGGGACCGGATCTGTACGAGAATCCGGGACTGCCTATTCCGGAAAACGAGATCGATTACGTGTTTCTGACGCATGCCCATATTGACCATTCGGGAATGCTTCCGGCGCTGGCAAAGAAAGGATTTCACGGACAGATCTTTGCTACTTTTGCCACGGCAGATCTCTGCAATATCATGCTTCGCGACAGCGCGCACATTCAGGAGTTTGAGGCAGAGTGGAGGAACCGGAAAGGAAAGAGAGCCGGAAAACCTGTGTATGAGCCGGTTTATGTGATGCAGGATGCGCTGGATGCGATCGAACTTCTTGTTCCCTGCCAGTATGGGGAACGTATCACCGTCTGTGACGGGATTCAGATTCGCTTTACGGATGTAGGGCATCTTCTCGGATCTGCAAGCATTGAAGTCTGGGCAACCGAGGGCGGGGTGACGAAGAAGATCGTATTTTCAGGGGATGTGGGAAATCTGGATCAGCCGATCATCAAAGATCCCACTTACACTCAGTCGGCAGACTATGTGGTTGTGGAGTCCACATACGGAAACAGGATCCATTCTGCGGAAAAGCCGGATTATCTCGGAGAGTTTACAAGGATCATCAAAGAGACATTTGACAGAGGCGGAAATGTGGTCATCCCATCTTTCGCTGTGGGCAGGACGCAGGAGATGCTGTATTTTATCCGGGAGATCAAGGAACAGGGACTTCTGAAAGAATACCAGGATTTCGATGTGTATCTGGACAGTCCTCTGGCGATCGAGGCGACGAAGGTGTTCACAAAGAACATGAGAGACTGTTTTGATGAGGAAGCGCTTGCACTTGTCAACGCGGGAATAAATCCTCTTGTTTTTCCGGGACTGCATACTTCAACAACCAGCGAAGACTCCAAGATGATCAATTTTATAGAAAAGCCGAAAGTGATCATCTCAGCTTCGGGTATGTGTGATGCAGGCCGCATCAGGCACCATCTGAAACATAACCTGTGGCGCCCGGAATGTACCATCCTCTTCGTCGGATATCAGGCAAACGGGACGCTGGGAAGACGGCTCCTTGAAGGTGAGAAAAATGTAAAGCTCTTCGGGGAGGAAATCGAGGTGCATGCCCGGATCGAGAGCCTTCACGGAGTCAGCGGCCATGCGGACATGAACGGACTCCTGAAGTGGATCGAAGGGTTTCACAGTCCCATTGAGAGGATTTTTGTGGTACACGGGGAAGATACTGTGACGGAGGAGTTTGCGCAGACCGTGGAGGAAAAGTTTGGATACAGTGCATGGGCTCCGTTTCCCTGTGGCGAAGTGGATCTGCTCACCAATGAGATCATAAGCGAAGGCGTTAAGATTCCGGTGAGACCGAAGAAGGCAGCGCAGCGTAGGGCTGATACCGCGTTTGAACGGCTTGTTGAGGCAGGAAAGCGCCTTCTGGATATTATTTATCAGAATGAGGGACTGTCCAATAAAGACAAGGCGAAATTTGAGAGCCAGATTAACAATCTTGCGGATAAATGGGAAGAATAGTTTCCCGTCTGTCAAGGTCCAAAAGTTTATAAAATTTTTTCCGCAGTCGAATATCTTATGATCAGAGTGAGAATCATTTTAAGTAGAAAACAGCTTAGGAGGATTCTTACAATGATGGTGAACAAGGTTGAACTGTGCGGAGTCAATACATCGAAACTCCCGCTCCTGAAAGAGGAGGAGAAGGAGGAATTGTTCGCGCGCGTCCAGGCGGGAGACCAGGAGGCGCGCGAACAGTATATCAAGGGAAATCTAAGGCTGGTACTCAGTGTGATAAAACGGTTTGACTCAAGCAGTGAGAATGCGGACGATCTTTTTCAGATCGGATGTGTGGGGCTGATGAAGGCAGTGGATCATTTTGATCCTGCAAGGATGGTGAAGTTTTCTACTTATGCCGTTCCCATGATCATCGGCGAGATCCGCAGATATCTCCGGGATAACAGCTCGATCCGGGTCAGCCGGTCGCTTCGCGATACGGCATACAAGGCGATCTATGCAAAAGAAGGATACATCCGTCAGCATATGAAGGAACCGACAGTGCAGGAGATCGCGGATGAGATCGGGATCGCAAAAGAGGACGTCGTCTTTGCGCTGGACGCAATCCAGGCGCCTGTGAGTCTTCATGAACCGGTTTACAGCGACGGAGGGGATGCGCTCTATGTTATGGATCAGGTCAGCGACAAGAAGAATAAAGAGGAAAACTGGGTTGAGGAGCTCTCGCTGGAGGCGGCGATGGAGAGGCTGAATGAGCGGGAGAGATATATTATAACGCTGCGATTCTTTGAGGGAAAGACTCAGATGGAAGTCGCGGAACAGATCAACATCTCACAGGCACAGGTAAGCCGTCTGGAGAAGAATGCGCTTAAGATCATGAGACAGTATCTCCTCGGCAGATAAGAAGGTATTGAAATTTTCATGTCTTCATACTATGATATGGTTAACCGGGACAGATACCGGTACAAAAGAAGAATATGGAGGGAAACCATGTATAAGGCATGTATATTTGATCTGGATGGAACGTTGACAGATACACTGGATTCTCTGGCTTATTCAGTCAATGAGACTATGAAGGAGATCGGGCTTCCTGGGATCACAGAAGAACAGTGCCGGATGTTTGTGGGAAACGGTGCAAAGGTACTGATCGAAAAGACGCTGCGCGCGTGCGGCGACGAGCACCTGGAACATTTTGAAGAGGCGATGAGCGCATACCTGAGAATATTTGACGAGAACTGCACATATCATGTAGTACCTTACAGAGGAGTGCAGTCTCTGCTGGAAAACCTTAAGAAACGAGGGATCAAACTGGCCGTCCTGTCTAATAAACCGGACCGCCAGGCTGTCCATGTTGTCAGCGCGATCTTTGGAGAAGGTCTGTTTGATCAGGTACACGGACAGCGGGAGGGGGTTCCGCGCAAACCGGATCCTGCGGCTGTGCTGCAGATCGCATCCGAGCTGGGCGCGACCCCGGAGGAGACTGTCTATATCGGGGATTCCGAGGTGGATCTCGCGACAGGAACCGCGGCAGGGATGAAGACTGTGCTGGTGTCGTGGGGATTTCGCGGCAGGGAAGCCCTGACCAGGGACGGTGCGAAGTGCATTGTAGATTCGGCAGAAGAGATCCTGAATATAGCAGAAGGAGGGTGTGTATGAGCAGTTACAGTGAAGAGTGTCTGAATGTTTTCCTGAAGGAACAGAGCCGTCTGTTTGACGAACCGGTTGCAGAGACGCCGGAGGAAGCAGAGGCGTTCCTTGAAGACTGTATGGCAGTTGTGGTGGATTCGCTGAGTGAGGTGAGAGAATACTTCGAGGAGAGCGGAGCGGATGTAGATCATATGACAGAGGAAGAACTGGAAGAAGCGTCGGAAGTGTTTTCTCTGCCGGATGGAAAATATCTGATCGTAGAAGGATAAAAACAGGAATATCATATAAAAGCCGCAGTTTATTTGACTGCGGCTTTGTCAACTGCTTCTCTGATGGCATCCAGTATCATCTGGGATGTGTAGGGGGTGTCCTCCGGAAGAGAGATGTCTTCCAGGGACTGAGTTCTGCAGATCTGTTCTGCGATATCCTCGATGGCCGGCTGAACGAGAGGGTACATCGCTGCAACCGTTTCGTCCAGGTTGGAAAACCGGATGGAGTTGATTCGGGATTCGTCTACGGATACCTCTACTTCCAGATTTGCGTTGTTCAGTGTGAGAGAAGAAGTATAAATGCCTGGAGTATACTGCTTTTCTCCGACGGATGAGGAACTGTCATTTTGGCGGAACATGACGACGAGGAGAATGATGAGCAGTATTCCCAGCGCGGCAAATACGGCGGTGTAGATGATCTCTTTCATATGAAGTACTATGATCTTTGTCTTGGAACCCATAGAGTTACCTCCCAATCCATTTTGCTGTTCGTCCTTGTGACTTCAGCTTTTTTAATAAGTGTATGACGCAAAAAGGGAAAATATTCACAGCTATTGCGTGACAAACCACGGACCATGCTGTAAAATAAAATGCGATTGTGTTGAGAAAGGATGAGTGAAATGTTTATTATAGCCGGTCTGGGAAATCCGACAAAGGAATACGAGGGGACAAGGCATAATGTGGGATTTGATGTTATAGACAGAATCTCGGAGAAATATAATATAACGGTAGATGTAAAAAAGCACCGGGCGCTGATCGGAAAAGGGATGATAGCCGGTCAGAAGGTGATACTGGCAAAGCCTCAGACTTACATGAATCTGAGCGGCGAGAGCCTTCGCAGCATAGTGGACTATTATAAGATCGATCCAGAGGAAGAACTTCTGGTCATCTATGATGATATCAGCCTGGATGTGGGACAGCTCAGGATCAGAGAAAAGGGGAGTGCCGGAGGACACAACGGGATCAAGAACATCATCGCGCACCTTGGGACTCAGGTGTTTGCAAGGATCAAGATCGGTGTGGGAGAAAAACCCCGGGGATATGATCTGGCGGACTATGTGCTGGGACACTTTTCAAAAGCAGAGAGAGAGCTGATGGAAGAGGGATATGGACGTGCAGTGCAGGCTGCGGAGCTGATCGTATCCGGTGAAATTTCGGAAGCGATGAACGAGTTTAACAGAAAGAAGAAAGAAGAGTAGAAAAGAGGGAAAAAAGAGCAAGATGCAGGCTTTTTTGGCTCCGCTGACAGAACTGGCGGAATATCAGGATATTCAGAAAGGCAGAAGGAAGGGAGAGGGGCTCATCCAGATCGCAGGCTGTGTGAATTCCCAGAAGACCCATTTAATGTATGCGCTTGGCGATGGCTTTGAGTACAGAGTCATCGCTTTCTCCAGTGAGGAAAAAGCAAAAAAAGCATATGAAGAGTATCGGTTTCTGACAGAAGATGTATACTTGTATCCCGCAAGAGATCTGCTGTTTTATTATGCGGATATCAAAGGTAAGGTCCTGACCGGCCGGCGCATGGAGGTATTGCGCGCTCTGATAGAAAAAGAACCGGGAAGTCCGCTGACCGTGATCACCACGATGGACGCCTTCCTCGATGGAATTTCTGCTCCCGATGAGATCAGAAAAAGAAGGATCAGTCTCAGAAGCGGGGATGAGCTGGATTTCTCTGAATTTCAGTCAGAACTTTCCGGTATGGGATATGAGAGGGAGAGCCAGATAGAGGGACCAGGGCAGTTTGCGGTCCGTGGAGGAATACTGGACGTCTTCCCTCTGACGGAGGAAATGCCGGTGAGGATCGAACTTTGGGGAGATGAGATCGACTCCATACGGACCTTTGATGTGGAGAGCCAGCGGTCCGTGGAAAATCTGGAACAGATTACGATCTATCCGGCTTCTGAGAACAGCGGGGAAAGTTCGTCCCCGGTCTCTTTTCTGGACTATTTTCCAAAGGATAAGAGTATTCTCCTGCTGGATGAACCATTCCGGCTTCAGGAAGAATCGGAGAAGGTGGAATCAGAGTATTTTCACAGCAGTGAAAACAGGGATGAAGCCGGACTGGATCTTCAGGAAAATGAACTCAAAGTCTGTCAGACGAAAGAGATCATTGAGAAAATGAATGGGTATTATGGGATCGGATTCACGACTCTGGAATCAAAATGTGGGAATTTTCATGTCAGACAGACATACAGTATACAGACAAAGGGTGTGAATCCCTACAACAACAGTTTTGAACTTCTTACCCGGGATCTCAAAAGACTGAAGAGATCCGGCTACAGAGTTGTACTCCTGTCCGGCTCCAGGACCAGGGCGAAGAGGCTTGCGGAGGATCTCAGAGATTACGATCTGAGCAGTTTTTACAGTGAGGATATGGAACGCACGGTAAATCCCGGCGAGATCATGGTCTCCTATGGGTATGTGGCGGAGGGATATGAGTATCCCATGCTGAAATTTACTGTGATCTCTGAGACGGATATTTTCGGTAAAAAGAAGAAAAAGAAGAAACGGCGCAGATATGAGGGGCAGAAGATACAGGATTTTGCGGAGCTTAAGCCCGGGGATTATGTCGTCCACGAGAATCACGGACTGGGAATCTACCAGGGGATTGAAAAAATCGAGGTGGATAAGGTCACAAAAGACTATATGAAGATCTCCTATGCGGAAGGTGGTATCCTGTATATTCCCGTGGGGCAGATGGATCTGATCCAGAAATACGCCGGTTCTGATGCGAAGAAACCAAAGCTCAACAAACTGGGGACAACCCAGTGGGTAAAGACAAAGAGCCAGGTGAAAAAGGCAGTACAGGCTGTTGCGGAGGATCTGGTTGAACTTTACGCCGTGAGGCAGAAAACAGAAGGGTATGTTTATGGCCCGGATACGGTCTGGCAGAAAGAGTTTGAAGAGATGTTCCCGTTTGAGGAAACGGAGGATCAGATCCAGGCTATCGAGGATACGAAGCATGATATGGAGAGCACGAAGATCATGGATCGTCTGATCTGCGGTGATGTCGGATACGGAAAGACGGAGATCGCGATCCGCGCCGCGTTCAAGGCGGTACAGGAGGGAAAACAGGTAGTATTTCTTGTGCCCACCACCATTCTGGCGCAGCAGCATTACAATACGTTTGTCCAGCGCCTGAAGGATTTCCCGGTCCGGATCGACCTGCTCTGCAGGTTCCGCAGTTCTTATCAGCAGAAAAAAACGGTGGAGGATCTGAAGAAAGGTCTTGTGGACATTGTGATCGGCACCCACCGGGTCCTGTCGAAGGATGTGGGATATAAAGATCTGGGTCTTCTGATCATAGATGAAGAACAGCGGTTCGGAGTGACCCATAAGGAGAAGATCAAAAAACTCAGGGAGAATGTGGATGTGCTGACTCTCACGGCAACACCCATACCCCGGACTCTTCATATGAGTCTGATCGGGATCCGGGATATGAGTGTTCTGGAGGAAGCGCCCCATGACAGGATGCCCATCCAGACCTACGTGATGGAATACAATGACGAGATGGTCCGGGAGGCGATCGAGCGGGAACTGTCCAGGGGCGGGCAGGTGTACTATGTATATAACCGGGTCAGTGATATTGCGGACGTTGCAGGAAGGATTCAGAAACTTGTGCCGGATGCGACTGTCTCATATGCCCATGGCCAGATGAATGAACGTCAGCTGGAGGACATCATGTATGACTTTATCAACGGAGATATTGATGTCCTTGTCTCTACGACGATCATAGAGACCGGGCTGGATATTCCCAATGCCAATACCATGATCATCCAGGATGCGGATCGGTTCGGGCTGTCTCAGCTCTATCAGCTCAGGGGAAGAGTAGGACGCTCCAACCGGATGGCCTATGCCTTTCTTCTGTACCGCAGGGACAAACTTCTGAAAGAAGTTGCGGAGAAGAGGCTCGCCGCCATCCGGGAATTTACGGATCTTGGATCCGGGATCAAGATCGCTATGAGGGATCTTGAGATCCGGGGGGCAGGGAATCTTCTCGGAGAGGCCCAGAGCGGACACATGGAGGCAGTGGGGTATGACCTGTACTGTAAAATGCTCAATGAAGCGGTACGCCAGCTGAAAGGCGGAGGAGAGGAAGAAATCTATACTACGACTGTGGATATCAACATTGACGCCTACATTCCGGATTCCTATATCAGGAATGAGTATCAGAAACTTGACGTGTACAAACGTATTGCCGCTATCGAGACAGAGGAAGAGATGGACGATATGACAGAAGAGCTGATCGACCGGTTCGGCGACATCCCCAAGAAAGTACAGCAGCTCCTTCATATCGCGGCGATCAAGGGACTGGCTCACTCGGCATATGTCACTTCTGTGGAGCAGAAAGGCAGGGCTTATCTGTTTACCATGTATGAGAAGGCGAAGATTGATCCACGGAAGATTCCGGCGCTGCTTCAGTCCTATGGAAACAGTCTTACTTTCCGCGCGGAAAACCCGCCTTATTTTCGATATGAAAAGCGGGGCGGGAACAAAAAGGAGACCGGAGAGGATGTGCTTCAGCTTTTGAGAAAGATTCTTGAGGATATCAGGGGGTTGAGGAATTCTTTGTGATTCCTACTTGTTAGAATGAGTAAAACGGAGTATAATATTCGGGAATGTTACGGGATGCATGTCACATGGAAATGCAGGTCATCCCGGGAAATAGATACTTAGGAGGACGTGGATGATGCGGTTCGGAAAAAGAGCGGCGGTTCTGGCAATGGCAGGTGTATTTGGCACAGCCTGCATGACAGGCTGCAGCGGTTCGCTTGATACGGATGCGGTTGTGGCAACAGTCGGAGGAGAGGATGTCACTCTCGGAGTTGCCAACTTTTATGCCAGGATGCAGCAGGGACAGTATGAGACATACTATGCCGGCATGATGGGAACGACGCCGGAGGAAATGTGGTCTCAGGAATATACAGAGGGAACCACTCTTGAGGATGAGACAAAGGATGGCGTCCTTGAAATGCTGGAGGATCTGTATGTGATCTCTCAGCATGCGGATGAATATGAAGTGGCACTCACTGAAGATGAGGAGAAAGCAATCTCTGACGCGGCTGCACAGTTTGACGCGGACAATACAGATGAGGCAAAAGAGGCGGTGTCAGGATACCGTAAGGATGTGGAAAAACTTCTGGAACTTCTGACTATTCAGAACAAGATGGAAAAGCCCATGAAAGAAGGGGTGGATGAGGAAGTCTCTGATGAAGAGGCGGCTCAGAAGAGCATGCAGTATGTATATTTCCCATTTACGACCACGGATGATTCGGGAAACAGTACCGAGATGACAGATGAGGAGAAAGAGGATCTGCGGTCTGCAGCTCAGGATTTTGATGATCAGGTGAAAGATGGGGAAGACTTTGAATCGGCGGCGGAGTCGGCTGACGTTGAAGTGCGGACAACGACCTTTGATTCTGAGAGCACCAGCCCGGATGCAGACCTGATCGCAGCAGCGGATGCACTTGAAGCAGAGGGCGATGTGACTGATGTGATCGAGACGGACAGCGGGCTTTATGTGGCGAGACTTACCAGTCTGCTTGACCGGGATGCCACGGATCAGGAGAAGCAGAATATTGTTGAGCAGAGACGTCAGGATCAGTATGATTCTCTTCTGGAAGATTGGAGAGACGCTGCGGATATCACTGTGAATGAGAAGGTATGGGCAAAGGTCGATTTTGAGGATCAGGGTGTAACCATTATCACTTCCGAGACGGAAGACGGCACAGCCGATGATAACTCTCAGACAGATGAAAGTACTGATACGTCAGATGCCTCTGGTTCATCCGAGAACACAGATGAGGCTGCATCAGGGAGCGGCGCAGAGTAAAACAGAACAGTCAGATTAATAAAAAGAAACACCGGAGAACGCTCTCCGGTGTTTCTTTTTATGTGAGCCGAAATCCGGACCAGCCGGGTCATTGGCATCTGCCTGATTTATATGTATTCGCATTTCTCAAAATAATGCATCAGGATATCGGCGCAGTTTTCGACGCCTAATTCAGAAGTGTCCAGGATCATGTGGTAATCATTCACATCACCCCAGGTCTTTCCTGTATGTTCATAATAGTAGGAAGCTCTTTCTTCATCAGTTTTTTCGACTTTTTCCTTCGCATCGTCATAGCTCAGATCGTCCTTTTCCATGATCCTGTGAATCCGGTCCTCTTTGTCAGCGCAGACAAAGATATTAAGGACATTCATCCGGTCCTTGAGAATATCAGAAGCACAGCGGCCGAGGATGATACAGGGCTTTTCCGCAAGCTTGCGGATCGCTTCCGCCTCGCTTTCGTACATATGGTCATTGATCTTCTGCTCGATATAAGCCTTGTCATAGACGGGGATATCGAGACGCTTGGAAAGTTCTCTGGCGATGATGCTTGCCCCTGTTCCGAAGCGGCGGCTCATAGTGATAACTAATTTCATAAGAACTCCTCCTTTGTAGATATAGAATCAGTAACTACAATTATAACACTTCTTCGGCGATTTGTCTGCTAAGAGATTTTAATTCTTCCATCTGCGCTTTTTTCAGGGAGGACTTGATCGTGACGCTTCCCTCAAGCAGAGTCATGTTCTTCATCTCCCCGACTTTTGCGGTCATCAGTTTCGTGGACTGAGGAGCCCAGGAGCCATTGCCGAGAAGGGCGATGGTACGGTTCTGCAGTGCAAGAGCTTTCATGTCTTCAAGATAATTGTCCATCAGCGGATAGATACCGTTGTTATAGGTCGGTGCCGCCAGAACGATATGACTGTATTTGAAGCTGTCTGCGATCAGTTCGGAAACATGAGTTTTGGAAATGTTGTGGATATGGATATCTTTAACACCTTCCTCTGCCAGCATCGCTGCAAATGTATCCACCATGTTTTCTGTATTTCCGTACATGGAAGCATAAGCGATCAGGACGCCTTTTTCCTCCGGCTCATATTTGCTCCAGGTGTCGTACTTTCCGATAATGTAGTCGAGATCTGTTCTCCAGATCGGTCCGTGGAGCGGGCAGATCACCTGAATGTCAAGGGTTGCGGCTTTCTTCAGTACATTCTGTACCTGCATGCCGTATTTTCCGACAATGTTTGTATAGTAGCGGCGTGCTTCATCCAGCCAGTCCCTGTCAAAATTAACCTCATCATTGAAGATGTTTCCGTTCAGCGCCTTGAATGTGCCGAAGGCATCCGCGGAGAAGAGTACTTTGTCAGTTTCGTCGTATGTCATCATGGCTTCCGGCCAGTGTACCATGGGGGCCATCACAAAGTGGAGAGTATGCTTTCCGGCTGAGAAAGTGTCGCCTTCTTTTATGATGATCTTCTTTCCTTCCAGGTCAAAATCAAAGAACTGATCGATCATGGGGAAGGTCTTGGCGTTTCCGATCAGCTGCATATCGGGGTAACGCAGTACCAGTTCCTCGATCATGGCGCAGTGGTCAGGCTCCATGTGGTTAATAACGAGATAGTCAAGTGTACGTCCGCCGAGGACTGCCTGGATATTCTCAAGAAACTGGCGGCCTACCGTATAGTCCGCAGAATCAAAGAGAACGGTTTTTTCGTCCATCAGAAGATAGGAGTTGTAGGAGACACCATCGGAGAGGGGGAAAATATTCTCAAATAATTCCAGTCTGCGATCGCTTGCTCCGACCCAGTAAAGATCCTCGGTTACTTTTCTGAAACAGTGCATAATTAATCCTCCTTTTATCTCTATGAATGTATGAATATATGGCTCTGTCAGATTGATTGACCGATTATATTCTATCATAAAAGAAAGATTTGGCAAGATGGGGATTGATTTTCCGGGAGGGATTGCTTATGCTTTTGATGAGATTATCAGAAATCAGGAGGAGTACTATGTTATTTGTTTGTTATCCGAAATGCAGTACATGTAAAAAAGCAGAAAAATGGCTTGAGGCAAAAGGGATCGATTTTGAGAAGAGGGATATCAAAACGGAGAACCCGTCTGCCGGGGAGCTGAAAGAGTGGTATCAGAAAAGCGGACTTCCTCTGAAACGTTTTTTTAATACCAGCGGAAATCTCTATAAAGAAATGAAACTGAAAGACCGGCTGCCGGAGATGTCAGAGGAGGAGCAGATTGAGCTCCTTTCCACGGATGGAATGCTGGTAAAGCGCCCCATCCTTGTGGATGGGGACGCAGTCCTTGTCGGTTTTAAGGAGAAGGAGTGGGAAGAAAGATTCTGAGGTCATCTTTCTTCAATCTCGATCTCTCCTGCAGATGCAGTGAAGGTGATCTGCCGATCCTGGGATCCTTCGGAAGTATAGGAGCCTTCTACGAACCCGCCGGAGACATGGCCCCCGGAAACATCATCAGGAAGTATGATATCACCGAAGTCTGCAGACAGGTTACAGGAATAGGAGGAGAGCGGGTCAGACAGGCAGATCCGGGTGTCTCCGAAGTCATTTGATCCTTCCAGCGTCTTAAGCCCCTGTGCCTCCAGCAGGATATCTCCGGAGGATGCGGTGATCCGGGCGGAAGTTACGGCAGTGCTGCGAAATGCGGTGCTGCCGAAGTCGTTTTCAGCGATCAGGGTACCTGTCTGGATATCGGAGCCCTCGATAGATCCGGAGTCGGTTACGGCTTCCAGTGAATCGAAGATGCAGTTGTCGAGTGTCAGATCGCCGAAGCTGGCGGAAAAGGATGCCTTCCCTGCGGAAAGATTTCTCGCCTCAACGCTGCCCGCGTCGCTGTATGCGGAAACATCGGACAGCATACTGTCCGACGGAACGTACAGCCTGACGTAGGGAGAGACATCTTTTATCCCGAATCCGGAGCCAAAGTTCAGCCCGGAGCCAAAGAGAAATATTCCGCCGGGGGCGGTTCCCTCATCCTGCTGAAGGGTCAGGCGGCCGGAGGAAATCTCGAACTTCGGACTGTCATAAGCGCCGTCCAGGAGATATTCCAGATAAAACTTTCCATCGTCAGAGGGGAGGATGGAAATGTCCGCGGCGGAACCGATGTTTATTTCTACAGATGTAAGATCATCTACCGGAGTCTTTTCCATAGAATAGGGGTCGCTGGAGGTGGAGGCAGTGACAATACCGTTCCTTGTCCAGGCAAAGCCGGGATATCCGCCCCAGAGCCGGCCTGCTCCGGTCAGCAGTGCTCCGGCTGCGATGCAGGAAACGGAAAAGATAAGGACCATTTTTGTTTTTCGTTTCATTTCTTTCTTCCTCCTTTCGTGATCTGTCCGAGAAATACAGACAGTTTTCTTACTGTCCATCCGAACAGCAGGACCGAACCGTAGGTAAAGAGCAGTCCCGCCCCGAAGCAGCCCAGCCCAAATCCGAGATTGCAGAGTCCGTCGGCAAAAGACTGAAACAGTACAGCCGCGCCTGCAATGGCGCTGATGATCCCTCCGGCCGCAACGGATACGCCTGCGATGACGATGCAGAGCAGGACACAGAAAACAACAAGAAAGGCACATGCGATCAATATGATAAAGACCAGTGCAAGGGGAAGCGCGATCGGCGCCGCGCAGATTCCCAGGATTCCGATCCAGATGGCTCTCATCCCACGCTTTACGGTTTTGGGCGGCTTATCTGCATTCTCTTCTGCGAGATCCATGATCAGTTCCCGCGCCGCTTCCTCCGGGGTTCCAAGATCTTCGATCGCTTTCTGTTCATTTTCCGGACCGGCATCCGCGAAATATTCTTCAAAATATTCGACAGCTCTTTCGTAATCCTCCTTTGGAAGCCGGCGGAGTTTTTTTGAAAGAACCTTCATGTATTCAGTTTTAGTCATCTGAAATCCCTCCCTTTACGATATCGTCAATAATGAATTTGTACTCATTCCACTCCTTCAGCAGATCTGTCTGACGGGTACGGCCTGCATCGGTGATCCGATAATATTTTCTGTTGCGTCCCTGATACTGTCTGTCATAAGTATCCACATAGCCGTGTTCCTGCAGACGTTTCAGAACGGGGTAGAGCGCAGAGTCTTTCATGGGCGCCACACGTTTGACAATCTGGCTGATCTGATAACCGTAGGCGTCGCCTTCTGTGATGACAGATAGCACAAGAAAGTCCAGAAGTGGAGCAGTCAGCGGAAAAGCCATATAATCAGTCCTTTCTCATATATTGCAATTTTATATATGTACTTTATACGTATATTATATTTTGTATAATATAAAATGTCAATATATATTTGCAAAAATGAAGAAAATCAGATTTGAAACAGTATGGTATGCATGTATGCAATGTGAAAATAAATTCTTATATTCTCCCATTGCCAGATACTGTTCAATGATGCTATAATTCATAGTAGCGTTCTTTTGCCTTCTGGCAGGGAAAAGTATTATGAGTAGGTGACCGATTTGAAAAATAAGATCAAACGTTTTGCAAAAGGAGATTTTCATATCCCCCAGCCGGAAATCATCTTTCCGGAGACCCATATCATCATGCGCGTGGGCGAGGGGGAGGAATATAAAGGAAGTTTTTCTCTTCAGAATCAGGGGGAGGGTACGATAAGAGGTCTTGTCTATCCGTCCTCTTACCGTGTTCAGTGTCAGGAGGAGGGCTTTGACGGCAATCCCGTGAATATCTATTATACATATGACGGGAGAGGGCTTGTGCCCGGGCATGTGGAACACGGAAAATTTACTATCGTGTGCAATGGAGGGGAGTTTGATATCGCTTTCACTGCAATCATAGAGAAGCCGTTTGTCATGACTCATTACGGAAAGGTACAGAGCCTGGAAGATTTTAAGAAACTAGCTTTCCGGGACGCCGCGGAGGCGGAAAAGCTGTTCCGGTCCAGAGATTTCTATGAGATATTAAAATATGAAGATATCCGGATCCAGGCCCTTTATGACAATATGCGCAAATGGGAGCTGGATCAGCACGGACTGGAAGAGTTCCTTGTGGGATGCAAACAGAAGGAAAAAATCTTTCTGACGCTGGAGGAAGAGAGCAGGGCTTTCATGTCTCTTACGGAAGCGCGCAAGGAAACCTTTACGATCAAGAAGAACACATGGGGATATCTTGAGATCGATGTGAGAACAGAGGGGGATTTCCTCTATGTGGAGCACACGCATATTACCACAGAAGAATTTATCGGCAATTCTTACCGGCTGGAATATTTTATCACAACAGAAAATCTCCACTCGGGAAGCAATTTCGGACGCGTGATACTGGAGAGTCCGTATGAGACACTTACCTATGAGATCGTTGTGGAAAAAAATGTAAAGCGGGATGAGGAACGCCGGGAACGTGAACTGGAATTTGCGGGAATCGTAAAAGGATATCTGAATTATGAGAGCGGACGGCAGGATCTTGCCTCCTGGACAGAGGATGCAGTCAGGAGAATCACCCGTCTGCGGGATGCGGATCCAAAGAACGAGATCTACCTTCTGGTCAATGCGCATATCTGTCTGATCGGAGGCAGGATGGAGGATGCAAAGTGGATTCTGGAATCCTATAATTATAACCGTTTTGCCATTGGAAAAGATGTGGAGCTCAGCTCGTATTACCTTTATCTTACGACACTTTTGAGCAATGACACGATCGGACAGCGCAGAGTTGCGGAGGAACTGTCAAGATCTTTTATGAAGCATCCGGACAGCTGGCTGATCCTCTGCATGCTGGTGGAGGTGGACTCGGAGTATAAGATCTACAGTGAGAGACTGAGGGTGCTGGAACAGCAGTTTTATGAGGAGCGTTCCCACAGTGTCTGGTTCTATATGCAGGCATTCCGCTGTTTCCGGGAGAGGAGTTCTTCCCTGAAAAAACTGGGGAAATTTGAAGTAAGAGTGCTTCTCTTTGCAGCGAAGCATAAATTAATGACAAAGGAGCTGGCACTTTATACGGCGAACCTTGCAAGCCAGATGAAGACGTTTGATCCGCATCTCTATAAAGTGCTTGAGATGGCTTATGATATGTACGAGGAGTCTATGATCCTCACAGCGATCTGTACGCTCCTGATCAAGGGGAACTGCATGGACAGCCGTTATTTCAAATGGTATGAAAAAGCAGTGGAATCCGAACTCAAGATTGCTCAGCTCTATGAGTATTATATGGCGGCGGCACGGCCGGAACAGTTCCATAAGGCACTGCCGCGCTCGGTATATCTGTATTTTATGCATGGAAATACGCTGGATTATCACAAGTGCGCGTTTCTCTATTCTAATCTGATCACGTATGAGGATGAGTCCAGTGAGATCTATGCGCATTATCGCGACGAGATGGAAGCGTTTGCATGGAACCAGCTTGAACGCAGGAATATTGATGAACAGCTCAGGATCATCTACAAAAGGTTCATCGTGGAATCCTCCATGAATACAGAACGGGTGAAGGCTCTTTATGATATCTGCCACTCATACTGGATCACCACGAAAGTTCCAAATATGAAGTATGTCCATGTCATTGCAGAGGACGGCAGGATCACCCAGAAGGCACCCTATCTTGAAAACGGGGCGAGAGTATTCCTGTATTCAAAGACGGACCGGCTTGTGTGGGAGGCAAAAGACGGAAGACACTATACGGATTCTATCCCATACGAGAGCAAGCGCCTGTTCTATGAGCTCAGATACATGGATATGTGCAGGAAATATCTGAATGGACTTATGCGGAATCGACGTGAGGAAGAGACGGAGGAACTGACCCTTGAGGTCGTGAAGGAGAAAGGACTGGAGAACTTCCCGGAGGAAGAGATCTTCAGTCTCTGCAGCAAGAATATCAGAGAGAATAATTATGAAAATGACGACTTCCTGACCTATGTCTGTTTCGATCTCTTTAAAAAGCATCAGTATGACAAAGTGATCCTGACTTATCTGGCCAATTACTACTGCGGCGCCACGCTGGATATGAAACAGCTCTGGAGAGAGGCCCGGGACTATGAAGTGCATACCCATAAACTTGCAGAGAGGATCCTGACACAGATGCTTTTTTCAGAAGAGCTGTTCCAGGAGGCCCCGATCTTCGAAGAATATTATGAGGAGGGGGCGTATTTCCGGCTGCAGCAGGCCTATCTTGCATATGTCTCGAGAGAGTATGTGGTAGAAGAGCGGCGGATCGGAAAGAGTGTGATAGATATCATATGCAAGGAATATGAGAAGGGTGAGACAACAATTGATATCTGCAAGCTCGCGGTGCTGAAATATTATTCAACAAGGGAATATAATTCACAGACACGCAAGACGCTGAAGAAGTTCCTTCAGGAGCTGTGCGGAAAACAGATCTATTTTCCGTTCTTCCTTGCATATGAGAAAGACTGGCTGATCGAACTGCAGCTCTGGGACAAGGTCCTGATCGAATACAAGGGGCAGAAAGGCAGCAGGGTCATGCTTTATTATCAGCTCCAGAAAGGCGGGAGAGAGCCGGTGGATTATTCCACAGAGGTGCTCACGCCCATGTATGAGAATCTGTATGTGAAGAAGTTTGTGCTGTTTGCAAATGAAAAGCTGAAATATTATTTCAAGGAGACCATAGACGGCAATTCTTACCGCAGCGACAAGGAAACCTGCGTGAGGGAGACAACGCCGGGCGAACAGGGCAGATACGGAAGGCTCAATGATATCCTTCTTGAAACCGATGAGAGGGAGAGGGAGAGAAAGATGAAATCCTATGCGCTGGAGGACGCGGTCGCCGCGCATATGTTTGAACAGTATTAAGGAGGGTGCCTTTCCATGGGACAGGGCAATATTATAGGATACGAAATAAATGAAAAGACGTGCCAGATCAGCTACTACAATGATCAGCAGATGGAGCCGGAAACACTGGAGGTGGATTCAGACAACTACCAGATCCCGCTGATCATCGGAAAACTGCGTGATACATGGGCTTACGGTAAAGAGGCGAAAAGGCTGGTCTCCATCAAGGAGGGATTTACAGTCACAAGACTTCTCAGCAGAAGCCTGGCCGGAGACAAGATCGAGTTCGGCGAGGAGACCTATGACGCTGTATGGCTTCTCTCCCAGTTTATTCAGATGTCGCTCCAGCCGTTCCCGCAGATCGACGGGATCGTCTTCAGTGTTCCGACGCTGACTGAGGAACTGGCGCAGATGCTGCGCGGCATTGCGGTGAGGATGAATATTGATAAAAGACATATTTTCATACAGGATTACAAGGAAAGCTTCTGCAATTATCTGTTTTATCAGCCGAAAGAACTGTGGCAGTATGACGCCGCGCTGTTCTGCTGTGACAGAAATGAGATCAAGGCTTATATGCTTCGCCGGCTCAAGCCGGGGCTCGGCGGCGGGAAGACCACTTTTGTGACGGTGGACGAGGTGGCCAGCGCACATATGAAAGAGCTTGCCATGGTCTATCCGGTGCTGAATGAGGACAAGGCGAAAGAAGCCGATACCATGTTCTGCAGATTTATAGAGAGCGTTTTTGACAAGAGGATCGTCTCCTCGGTCTTTCTGACAGGTGAAGGGTTTGAGAACAACTGGTATCCAAAAGCGCTCCGGGTGCTCTGCAACGGGCGGAGAGCGTTCATTGGAAACAATCTGTACAGCAAGGGAGCCTGCTATACTGCCTACAGAAAGCTCTACATGCATATTGAAAATCCGGTCTATCTCTCAGAGGACAAGCTGACGGATCAGATCACGGTGAACATGCGTGTGGACGGGCAGGAGATGTGGTATCCCATCGTTTCCTGGGGAGCCCACTGGTACGAATCCAATAACCAGTGGGAAGTGATCATGGAGGATGTGGAGGATATTGAGTTCCACATTGAATCTCTGACACAGGGGACGCTGAAGACGGAGAAGATCTCTCTTGATAAATTCCCGAAGCGGGCAGAATATTCCATGCGGCTTCAGATCGAAACACTTTTCCTGGATGAGAAAACCTGCAAGATCACAGTGAAAGATGTGGGATTTGGCGACTTTTTCCTTCCCACTGATTTTCAGGAGGAGAAGATCATACATTTAGGAGGCAATGATGGGAAATTTAATTCTTTGTCATGATAAACACGCGACACATCCCTACGAGATTACAAGAATCCACTGCAGGATCTTCACGATCGAGGAGCTGTGCTATTATCTGTGCAACAATCTTTATCTGATCGATTATACGATCATGAATGAGCAGCTCTGCAACTGGATCGAGGAGGAGATAGGGATGCCGGCTCTGGCGGACAGTCTGCGGGATGTACTGCGGCTGAGGGGATCGGTGGAGAAGTTTGTGCTGACGATCCTGAAGGCGTCTAAGATCTATCGGGAACCTCAGATGATACATATCCAGAATGTGCTGGAGCATCTGAAGAATCAGAGAGATATCGAAAGGCAGAAATATAAAGGAGACAACCTTCTTGAGAGCGGAGAGATCGAGGAGGCTATCCTTGTGTATCAGGCAATCCTGAATCAGGAGAAAGATGAAAGTGTGGATGAAAAATTCTACGGGAAGATCTACGCCGGGCTGGGAGCGGCCTACGGACGCCTTTTCCTTTATCAGGAATCAGCTAAAATGTATGACCGGGCTTATCAGATCTGTGAGGATAAAGCTCTTCTCAAGCCTTATCTGTATGCTTCGTATAAATATATGTCGATGGAGGAGTATCATATCCTTATCACGAAACATGACGAATACATGGAGGTCAATGCCCAGATGAGGCGGGAGATCGATGAGATCAAGGAGAATCTCCAGATCGAGCCTACCCCGTTTCTGCTTGAGAAGTGGAAGAGACAGCATCGCAGGAGCCATACCTGACAGACAGCAACTTTTCAAAATAATTTGACATAAGGATGCCCCTGTGGTAGAATACAACGGTACTTTATCGTGGTGCAGTGACTCATTGATAGAGAAAAAAAGTGCCGTTTTGAGCGGCAGCGGGAGGGTATTATTTATGAAAAGAAGAGTATTAAGCATTTTATTGTGTGCTGTTTTTGCGGTTTCAATGCTGCCGGGATGCGGATCAGGCAGTTCGGATACAGACACGACGGCTGCGTCTGATGACGGAGCTTCTGATGCGGGGGAAGAGAGTGATATGCAGTATGTCAAGGACAAAGGTACTCTCGTGGTCGGTATCACAAACTTTGAGCCGATGGACTATAAAGACGAGAACGGCGACTGGATCGGATTCGATGCAGATATGGCGAAAGCGTTTGCAGAGAGCCTTGGAGTAGAAGCAGAGTTTGTGGAGATCGACTGGGACAACAAGGTGCTTGAGCTGGATGGAAAATCCATCGACTGCGTATGGAACGGTATGACGCTTACAGACGAGGTTACAAGCGCAATGGAGTGTACGAACGCATACCTGAACAATGCTCAGGTTGTGATCGTGCCGGCTGATGTTGCAGATCAGTACCAGGATACAGACAGTCTTGCAGATCTCAGCTTCGCGGTAGAGGCGGGAAGCGCCGGCGAGGAGCAGGTCAGTGCTCTTGGACTGGATTATACTCCTGTGACGTCACAGGCGGATGCCCTTATGGAAGTTGAGGGCGGTACATGTGATGCGGCTGTGATCGATTCCCTTATGGCTTCCGCGATGGTAGGCGAGGGAACCAGCTATGCAGATCTGACGTATACGATCGGCCTCAACAGTGAGGAATACGGCGTTGGATTCCGCAAGGAATCTGATCTGGCGGAAGAACTGAACAATTTCTTCGCAGAAAGCTACGCGGACGGATCCATGCAGAAGTGCGCGGAGACTTATAAAGTACAGGCTGCCCTGATCGAGCAGTAAGAGAAAAAAACAGGTGGAACTTTGAAATGGAACTGATACTTGAACAATTTCCGGTTGTCATACAATCGCTGAACATTGGTTTTATACAGACACTGAAGCTGTTTTTTGTCACACTTCTGGGGGCTGTGCCGCTGGGACTCATTATTTCTTTCGGATCGATGTCCCGGTTCCGCCCTCTGAGTTATCTGACAAAGATCATTGTATGGATCGTCAGGGGAACGCCCCTGATGATCCAGCTTCTGATCATTTACTATTTCCCCGGACTTGTGCTGGACAACCCCATCTGGGGCGGCGGCGAGTCGGGGCGTTTTATTGCCGCTTCTGTGGCGTTTATCTTTAACTATGCATGTTATTTCTCTGAGATCTACAGAGGGGGGATCCAGGGGGTTCCGAAAGGCCAGGAGGAGGCAGGTCTTGTGTTGGGCATGACGAGGAGCCAGATTTTCTTTAAGGTCACTCTGCTCCAGATGATCAAGCGGATTGTTCCTCCTATGTCCAACGAGATCATCACGCTTGTGAAAGATACCTCGCTGGCGCGTATTATCGCTCTTCAAGAGATTATCTGGGCAGGCCAGGCTTTCCTGAAGGGGTCCCAGGGAATATCCGGAGCAATATGGCCCCTGTTTTTCACCGCAGTCTACTATCTGATCTTTAATGGCATTCTGACTGTCCTTCTGGGGCAGCTGGAAAAGAAACTGGATTATTTCAGATAGGAGGTGGATGACATGGCGATTTTAGAAGTAGAACATCTGAATAAAAATTTTGAGCGTATGGAGGTTCTTAAAGATATCAGTTTTTCTCTGGAGAAGGGGCAGGTGCTGTCAATTATCGGTTCCTCGGGAAGCGGAAAGACGACGCTGCTCAGATGCCTTAATTTTCTGGAACGTCCGGGAGGAGGAAAGATCCGTGTGAACGGCGAGACTCTGTTTGACGCGGAAGATCCATCCACGATGCAGGAGTCGGAGATCCGGAAGAAACGTCTTCATTTCGGGCTCGTATTCCAGTCTTTCAATTTGTTCCCTCAGTATACGGCGCTGGGAAACGTTATGCTCGCCAAGGAACTTCTGGCGAAAGCACAGCCGGATTATAAGGCACATAAAAAAGAAATCCACGGGGAGATTGAGAAGGAAGCCAGATCGCTCCTGACTCAGATGGGACTGGAAGACAGGATGGGGAACTATCCGCATCAGCTTTCCGGCGGACAGTGCCAGCGTGTGGCAATTGCAAGAGCGCTTGCGATGAAACCGGATATCCTCTGTTTCGATGAGCCCACCTCGGCTCTGGATCCGGAACTGACAGGAGAGGTGCTGAAGGTGATCAAAGGTCTTGCCGATCAGGAGACGACGATGATCATCGTGACTCATGAGATGGCGTTTGCGAGAGATGTGTCCAGCCAGGTGATCTTTATGGATGACGGAAGGATCCTGGAGCAGGGAACTCCGGAGCAGGTATTTGAGAATCCGACAGAGGAACGTACAAGACAGTTCCTTTCCCGCTATACACAGGGATAAAGAAAGTGCGCGGTCCCAGTGAAGAGGAGTATTAGCAGTATGGATAACTGACTCAGAACTATAAGGGACACTTATAAATGTATGAAGAAGAAAATAATAAAGCCGGATGGCATACAGGGCGGGCGGAATGTTGATTTTCCGCCTGCCTTATATTATAATCGAATCTGACAGCAGAAGAAATCTTCAGATGTATCGGCATCAAATGGATAAGGAGTTATTCTATATGAATGAATTTGACAGAGTTTCGACAGGACTTGGGGAAGAGTGCGGTGTTTTCGGGGCATATGATATGGACGGCCGTAATGTGGCCACGTCCATTTATTACGGACTTTTTGCTCTTCAGCACAGAGGTCAGGAGAGTTGTGGTATTGCGGTGACAGATACGTTCGGAAAGAGAAAGGTCATTTCCAGAAAAGGGCTGGGACATGTCAACGATGTATTTAATGAAGAAACTCTTTCTGAACTGAAGGGGAATCTTGGCGTGGGTCATGTGCGCTATTCCACAGCGGGAGGCACCCGGGTGGAAAATGCTCAGCCTCTTGTAATCAATTATGTAAAAGGGACGCTTGCCATAGCCCACAACGGCAATCTGGTCAACGCTCTTGAACTGAGAAGAGAACTGGAGTACACAGGTGCTATTTTTCAGACTACCATTGATTCGGAAGTGATCGCGTACCATATCGCAAGGGAACGCCTGAATGCACCTAATGCTGAATCAGCGGTAAAGAACGCCATGAAGAAGATAAAAGGAGCCTATGCTCTGGTTGTCAGCAGTCCGAGAAAGATGATCGGCGCCAGGGATCCGCTGGGACTCAGACCTCTCTGTATCGGAAAGAGGGATAATACCTATTTCCTTGCGTCCGAGAGTTGCGCGATCGCGGCAGTGGACGGAGAATTTATCCGCGACGTCCGTCCTGGTGAGATTGTTACGATCACAAAGGATGGTATCAGCTCGGATACAAGCATGTCTCTGCCGGCGGAACAGGAGGCGAGGTGTATCTTCGAATACATTTATTTTGCCAGAACGGACAGCACGATCGACGGCGTCAATGTCTATCACTCAAGGATCCTTGCGGGAAAGGCGCTGGCCCAGTCTTATCCGGTGGATGCGGATCTTGTAGTCGGTGTGCCGGATTCCGGACTTGTGGCGGCCAAAGGATATTCGGAGGAATCGGGTATCCCTTACGGAATGGCCTTTCATAAGAACAGTTATGTGGGAAGAACGTTTATCAAGCCGAAACAGAGCGACAGAGAGTCTAGCGTGAAGGTGAAGCTGAATGTGATCCCGGAGGTTGTAAGGGGAAAAAGGATCGTCATGGTGGATGATTCCATTGTCCGGGGGACAACCTGTGCCAATATCATCAAAATGCTGAAAAAGGCGGGTGCCACAGAGGTACATGTCCGCATCAGTTCTCCACCCTTTTTATATCCCTGCTATTTCGGAGTGGACGTGCCTTCCAATGAACAGCTTATCGCACACTCGCATACAACAGAGCAGATCCGGGAACTGATCGGTGCGGACTCTCTGGGATATATGGAGATCAGCAAGCTGAAGGATATGGTGGGAGACCTGCACTACTGTGACGCATGTTTTACAGGAAAGTACCCGATGGAAGTCCCTGGAAGGGATATCAGTTTTGCATTAGAAGAAGGAGATTATCAAAATGAGTAATGACCGTTATGTAAGCCCGCTCTCAGAGCGGTATGCCAGCAAAGAGATGCAGTATATTTTTTCGCCGGATAAGAAGTTCCGCACCTGGAGGAGGCTGTGGATCGCCCTCGCAGAGACAGAGAAAGAACTGGGACTCAATATCACGGACGAACAGATCGAGGAACTGAAAAGCCATGCGGATGACATCAACTATGATGTGGCAAAGGAACGGGAAAAAGTGGTCCGCCACGACGTGATGTCCCATGTCTATGCCTATGGTGTACAGTGCCCCAAAGCAAAGGGAATCATCCATCTGGGAGCTACTTCCTGCTATGTGGGAGATAATACAGATATCATTATTATGGCTGAGGCTCTCAAGCTGGTCAGGAAAAAACTGATCAATGTGATCGCTGAACTGGCAAAATTCGCGGACGCACAGAAGGCGCAGCCGACGCTGGCGTTTACCCATTTTCAGCCGGCTCAGCCTACTACGGTAGGAAAAAGAGCAACGTTGTGGATGCAGGAGTTTGAGATGGATCTGGAGGATCTGGAATATGTTCTGGGAAGCCTGAAACTTCTCGGATCCAAGGGGACGACAGGGACCCAGGCAAGTTTTCTGGAACTGTTTGACGGTGATCAGGAAAAGATCGACCGGATCGATCCGATGATCGCGGAAAAGATGGGATTCAAGGCGTGCTATCCTGTCTCAGGACAGACTTATTCAAGAAAAGTAGATACAAGAGTGCTCAACGTTCTGGCCGGAATCGCTGCCAGCGCTCATAAGTTTTCCAATGATATCCGTCTCCTGCAGCATCTGAAAGAGGTGGAAGAGCCCTTTGAGAAGACACAGATCGGGTCTTCCGCAATGGCATATAAGAGAAATCCGATGCGGAGTGAGAGAATCGCGTCTCTCTCCAGATACGTGATGATCGATGCGTTGAATCCGGCAATCACTTCTGCGACACAGTGGTTTGAGCGCACGCTGGATGATTCTGCAAATAAGCGTCTGAGCGTACCGGAAGGCTTCCTCGCTATCGACGGTATCCTGGATCTCTGCCTGAACGTGGTGGACGGCCTTGTGGTTTATCCGAAGGTGATCGAGAAACATCTGATGTCGGAACTGCCGTTTATGGCGACAGAAAATATTATGATGGATGCAGTGAAGGCAGGCGGAGACAGGCAGGAACTCCACGAGCGGATCCGTGAGCTTTCCATGGAAGCGGGCAGGAACGTCAAGGAAAAAGGTCAGGACAACAACCTTCTGGAACTGATTGCAGCGGATCCGGCGTTTAACCTGAGCCTGGAGGATCTGCAGAAGACCATGGAGCCCGCAAGATATGTGGGACGGGCAAAGGAGCAGGTAGAGGCGTATCTGAAGAATGTCATCGAACCGCTTCTTGAAAAGAACAAAGACGTGCTGGGAATGACAGCAGAGATCAACGTATAGAAGGGACGTCCGGGTCTGGAAGTTCCGGATATTCGACTGAAATTTATACAAAAATGCAAAGGAATGTTGCAGAGCATTGCAGCATTCCTTTTTCTCTGGTAATTTATCTTCGTAAGCAAAACGCATTCAAATGCTGATGCAGAAAAACTTGGGGAAAGTTTGTGGTGAAAGGAAAGGTGTTCAGAATTGGAATGGTGTGAAGAACGTTACAGAGAGACGGGTTTTGAGGAGTTTATCAGAAGGGGTGTGAGAACGATACTGGTTCTGGTCCTCTTTCTGTCTTTGGTGATGGGAGTGGAGGACATGACCTCGGGAAAAGAACTTCCTGTGATCCATGACGGGTATGGAGGCGCGGTTCCCTTCCGCGAGGAAGTTTTGCCGGACGTTTTCAAGGCTGCAGAAGATGCGGCAAGTCTGCCGGGTTATGACGAAAGAACAGAGCCGGCGGTGATCTTGCCGGACAAGCTGATCTATAGGAAGGTGATTTTGCCGGAAAGTCTGCCATCTGCAGGTACAGGACTGACAGAGCCGGCAGATATTGTGGTTCCGGATGGTCCGATCGTGCAGGAGGCGGCTGCGGTTCCGGAAGTATCACTTCCGACGAATGACATCCAGGCTGCAGATGATCCGGTAACAGAGTTTTCCGGAAACGATATCTCCGTAATGGATGAAGGATCCAGAACCCCTGCATCTGATATTTCTGTGACGGAGGACAATGTACCTGACCTTCCTGTGTCTGACATTCCTGTGACAGAGGATAATGCGCCTGATATTCCTGTGTCTGACATTTCCGGGGCAGAGGACGATATGCCTGATATTCCTGCAGTAGAGGACAATGAACTGGGAAATCTGTCTGATATTCCTGAGACGAAAGATGAGAATGTTGCTGATCAGACATCAGGTGAATCACAAAATATGGAGGTTTCGGAGGAGGCGGCAGAAGGAGAAACTTCTGACACAGAAGAGGCAGCAGAAGCCGGTACCGGAGTATCAGGCTTTATCGTGGACGAGTCCGGGATGATCCGGGGAATTTCAGATATTAGCCTGGCTGTGTCGGACATGTGTCTGCGCCTTCCCGCTGAAGGATGTACCGGGATCGCGAGGGGCGCTTTCTCGGGTTTGGCGGAAGAGATCGTTGAAGTGTATATCCCTTCCAATATTACCGAAATCGAGGATGGTGCTTTCATGGGTATGCCTTATATCTGCAAATATGAGGTTGAGTCCGGAAATGGGCTTTATTATACGGAAAATGGTGTGCTTTTCTCTGATGGAGGATCCTGTCTTCTTGCGTTTCCGGCAGGAAGAACGGGAATCTATTTTGTCCCGGCGGGGGTGACCCGTCTTGCATGCGATGCTTTTGATAATTCAATGCTCTCAAAACTTGATACGAGATCCTGTACTCTGGAGGATATGGGAAATTTGCCGGAAGGGATAGAAATCCAATGATAAGGCTATGCTGCCGGGGGCATTTTGTTTGTTGAAGATTCTACAGAGTTGTTCTATAATAGTACAAAGGCAGGTCTGTGAATGGTCTGATGCCGGAAGGAGGAAGGCGTATGAAAGAAAAAAACATACTCCGGATTTTGAAAGAGAGCAGATATACAGTGGTGCTCAGCGGAATCGAGATGATGCAGGAAAGCGGCTATCCTCTTCTCAGAGACGGAGAGGAATCCTACGACATCGAGAGTAAATACGGCTATTCGTTTGAGGAAATGTTCAGCAGCAGTTTCTACTCGGCCCGAAAGGAACTTTTTTTCCGCTTTTATAAAGAAGTGATCCTGAAAGCGGCGGAGACTCCGCCGGGACAAGGTTTTCTCAGTCTGAAAAAACTTCAGGACAGAGGTCTGGTCAATTCGATCATCACGCGCAGGATCGCCGGTCTGGAAGACCGGGCCGGATGTACCAATGTAGTGAATCTGAAAGGAACTGTTTTTCAGAATACGTGTCCCTCCTGCGGGAGAAGTTATTCCATGGAATATGTGAGAGATGCAAAAGGGGTGCCCCTCTGTGAAAAATGTCTTGTGGCGATCCGTCCGGGAGTATGTCTCTTTGGAGAGATGATCGACAATGGGCTGATGACCAGGGCAGCCGGAGAGGTGGAGAAGGCGGATGTGCTGATCGTTCTCGGCACGAATCTGAACACGCCTCTGTGCAGCCAGATGCTCCAGTATTTTACAGGGAGCAATCTGATCCTCGTGTCGGAGACCGAGCATTATTCCGATCAGAGAGCAGATATCATTATCCATGGAAGAAGCGATGAATTCGTGAACAAACTTGCCGAAGAATTAGAAAAGGAAGAGAAAGGCTGAAAATATGAACAGGAAAATCAGAACAAGATTTGCACCCAGCCCGACAGGCAGGATGCATGTGGGAAATCTGCGTACCGCTCTGTACGCCTACCTGATCGCAAAGCATGAGGGCGGAGATTTTATCCTCCGTGTGGAAGATACGGATCAGGAGCGCTACGTGGAAGGTGCCCTTGACATTATATACAGAACACTGGAACAGACCGGGCTCATACATGACGAGGGTCCGGACAAGGACGGCGGATACGGACCGTATGTGCAGAGCGAGAGAAATGCTTCCGGTCTGTATCTGAAATACGCAAAACAGCTCGTAGAGCAGGGAGATGCCTACTATTGTTTCTGCGATAAGGAGAGGCTGGAATCTCTGAAGACATCCGTATCGGATGACGGGACAGATATCGTGGTCTATGACAAGCACTGTCTGGGACTGAGCAAAGAGGAAGTGGAAGCAAACCTTGCGGCGGGCAAGCCCTGGGTGATCAGGCTTAATGTTCCAAATGAAGGTGAGACTACATTCCATGACGAGATTTACGGTGACATTACAGTCCCGAATAACGAGCTGGACGATATGATCCTGATCAAATCGGACGGTTTCCCCACGTATAATTTTGCCAATGTGGTGGACGATCATCTGATGGAGATTACTCATGTTGTGAGAGGAAATGAGTATCTTTCCTCCGCACCGAAATATAACCGGCTTTACGAGGCGTTTGGCTGGGAAGTCCCGGTGTATGTGCACTGTCCGCTGATCACGGATGAAAATCATAAGAAACTGAGCAAGCGGTGCGGACATTCTTCCTATGAGGATCTGATCGAGCAGGGATTTGTCTCTGAGGCGGTAGTTAATTTTGTGGCTCTGCTGGGATGGTGCCCGACAGATAACAGGGAGATATTCTCTCTGGAAGAACTTGTGGAGGCGTTTGATTATCGTCACATGAGCAAGTCTCCGGCGGTGTTTGATACCACAAAGCTGAAATGGATGAACGGAGAATATTTAAAAGCCATGGATTTTGACAAGTTCTATGAGCTGGCGGAACCGTATATCCGAAAAGCGGTGACAAAGGACTATGATCTGAAAAAGATCGCGGCACTGGTAAAGACAAGAATCGAGATCTTCCCGGATATCCTGGATCAGATCGACTTCTTTGAAGAGCTTCCGGAATATGATACGGCACTGTATAATCACAAGAAGATGAAGACGGATCCGGAAAAATCACTTCAGCTTCTTAAGGAAGTTCTCCCGATTCTTGAGGCTCAGGAAGATTACAGTAATGATGCACTTTTTGAGACACTTAAAGCTTTTGCCGGTGAGAAGGGCTATAAGATCGGTTATGTGATGTGGCCGATCCGTACCGCGGTTTCCGGAAAACAGAATACTCCGGGAGGCGCCACAGAACTTATGGAAGTACTCGGGAAAGAGGAATCCTTAAGGAGGATCGGGCTTGGGATAGAGAAACTCAGCTAGAAAGGAACGACATGGGATTTAACCAGGCACAGAAAGATGCAGTCATGCACGGAGCCGGTCCCTGCCTTGTACTGGCGGGACCGGGTTCCGGAAAGACGCTGACGATCGTGAACAGAATTAAATACCTGATCGAAGGATATAAAGTAAGACCAGAAGAGATTCTGGTCGTTACTTTTACCAGATATGCGGCATCGGAGATGAAGAGCAGGCTTTGTTCACTGATGGGACAGAAGCAGGTACCGGTGACGATGGGGACCTTCCACGGGATTTATTACGGGATCCTGAAGTGGGCGTACCGATTTGGAAGTCAGAATATCCTGTCAGAATCGGAAAAATATCAGATCCTTCGGGGTGTGATCTCACAGCAGAAGATGGAAGTGTTTGACGAAGAGGATTTTATCCGTGATATTGCCGCTGAGATCGGGAAGATAAAAAATAACGGGATTGATATAGAGGAGTTTGTTTCCGCAAAGTGCAGCGCGGACGCATTTCGGGAAATATACAGAGAGTACGAAATTCAGAGAAAGAAGCTGCGGAAGATAGATTTTGACGATATGCTGGTTCTCTGTTATGATCTGTTCCGTTCCCGCCCGGATGTTCTGGCACAGTGGCAGAAAAAATTCCGGTATATTCTGATCGACGAGTTTCAGGATATTAACCGGATCCAGTATGATGTGATCCGTATGCTGGCCCTTCCGGAAAACAATCTTTTTGTTGTGGGAGACGACGATCAGGCAATCTATGGATTCCGGGGCGCAGATCCTTCGCTGATGCTGCTTTTCCGTGAGGATTATCCGGGTGCAAAGCAGTTTGTTCTGGGTATTAATTACCGTTCTACATCCAATATTGTAAAAAATTCCCTCAAAGTGATCGAAAACAATGTACACCGTTATGAAAAAGATTTAAGCGCGGTGAAGGAAAAAGGGGCATCTCTGCATGTTCAGGAGGTGAAAGACCCCAATGAGGAGGCAGAATATATTGCCGGAGAGATCGAAAAACGGTGCGGGGAAGGTGTTCCGGCGGAAGAGATCGCCGTACTTTTCCGGACACATACGGATGCCAGGCCGGTGGCGGAACTGTTGATGGAATGCAGAGTTCCGTTTCAGATGAGGGAACATCTCCCCAATATATATGATCATTTTATCGCGAAGGACATACAGGCCTATTTCCGTCTTGCTCTTGGGGAGCGGAGACGCCAGGATTTTCTTCAGATCATGAACCGTCCGAAACGTTATATCGGAAGGGACAGCCTGTCCGGGAAAACGCCTTCTTTTGAGGATATCAGGAAATTTTATGAGGAAAGGGAATGGATGATGGACCGGATCGACCAGTTCGAGTGGGATGTGAAGATGCTCGCCAGAATGGCCCCGTATGCTGCGATCCAGTATATCAGAAAACGGATCGGCTACGACGATTTTCTGAAGGACTATGCTTTGACCCACAAGGTGCAAAAATCGGATCTTTTCGATATCCTGGCCGAGTTGTCGGAGGCGGCAAAACCTTTTGCCACAATCGAGGAGTGGTTCGGCCATGTGGAAGACTACACGGAAATGCTGCGGGAAAAGGAAAAGAAGAAAAGCCTGGATCAGGAAGGTGTCCGGCTGATGACGATCCATGCGGCGAAAGGGCTGGAGTTTGACTCGGTTTTCCTCATTGAGGCCAACGAAGGGAGTATCCCTTACAGAAAGGCGAAGACAGAGGGGGAGATTGAGGAAGAGCGGAGGCTTTTTTACGTGGCGATGACAAGGGCAAAGGAACTGCTCAAAATCTGTTATGTAAAAACAAAAAACGGAAAGGAGGTTTCTCCTTCCCGTTTCGTTGAAGAACTGTTTGAAAATTGACCCGGACCTTACAGATCGTCCAGATCAATGGCGCCAGGGTCCTGTTCTTCCATCCATGCATTGTAGGCATCGGAGGCAAGAGCAAATTCGGCGTCATCTGTGATGTTTTCCAGATCCGGTTCCTCGTCGCCGTGTTCGATGAGGCGGTACAGATAGACCGGCTCATCCTCACTTCCCGGCCCTGATATGGGGAAGAGGGCGATATATTTACGTCCTCCGGCTTCCAGGGTGGTGAGTACTTGGCATTCCAGTTCATCTCCGCTGTCCAGAGTCAGCGTTACGGTTATTGTTTCGTTTTCATCCATATACATAGTGCAGGTTCTCCTTGGAATCAGATTATTTTATCCTCAGGGATTTTCATTAAGATGTTATCAGAAAGAAGGGAAAAAAGCAAGATTGTCCTGAAGAACCGGTTATTGACATTCCTCTGAAACCGGGTAGAATGAAAGTGTGAGTGCGAAAAGGATATCGCAGGAGAAGGAGTAGACAGATGAAAAAAAGAGTGTTGTTACTGTTCCTCACAGCGGCCTTTGCGGGGATTTTGCTGTCGGGATGCAAAAAAAATGTAGGAACGCCGGAAGATAATGCGGTTGTGGAAACAGACGAAGAAGAAAATGATCCGGAGGAGGAACAGGAATCAGGACTGCTTTTCGGATACAGCTCTGCGGATATGTCCAATCCGTTCTATGAGACGCTGAAGGAGTCGATCAAGACTTCGCTTGAGGAACATGGAGACCGGATCCTGGTCAGAGATGCAGAAAACAGTGTGGACACGCAGATTGCCCAGATCAGCGAAATGATCGAGGCAGGGGTTGACGCTGTGTTCCTGTGCCCTGCCGATGCGGAGGCGATCATGCCTGCTCTGGAGGAATTGCAGGAGGCGGATATCCCGGTTGTCAATCTTGATACGAAAGTGGCTGATCCGGGATATGTGGATGCATTTATCGGTTCTGACAATCAAAATGCAGGATATATATGTGGCTCCGATCTTGTAGAACAGAGACCGGACGGAGGAAGGATTGCAATCGTAGAAAAACCGTCGTCCCCTTCGATCAACGACAGGATTACCGGGTTTGAAGAGGCGGTCTATAACAAAGGCTTTGAGGTCGCGGCCAGGATCGATGCCGGTAAGGGGGAGGAAACCCTGTGTTCTGAACTGAAACAGCTTTTCAGTGAAGATGATCATATTGATGCGGTGATGTGCGGGAACGACCAGATGGCGGTTCAGGTCCTTGATATTTTGAAAGAGGCAGCGTATGAGGATATCCTTGTATACAGCGTGGACGGATCGCCTCAGATCAAGACTGCTCTGGCTGATCTGAGCAGTCCGATGCAGGCTGTGGGAGCACAGTCTCCTATCAACATTGGAAAAAAAGCCGTGGAAACGGCGATGGCCAAACTTGACGGAGGCGCTTACGAAGAAGAAGTGAGCGTAGAGACATTCCTGATCAACAGGGAGAATGTGGAGATGTATGGAACAGACGGCTGGCAGTAGGAAAGGACAGAGATAATGATAAAAAGAGAAGGTAGCCCGCAGCCTTTCGGGGCGCATGCAGAGAAGGACAGAGTTAATTTTGCGGTACAGGTTCCAAAGGGGCAGAAATGCGAACTGCTTTTGTACAGGGCGGGGAAGACCGTTCCGGAATATACATTTGAGATGCCGGAGGAAGAAGGAATCGGCGAAGTCAGATATCTCTCCGTGGAAGGGAAAAATATCGGCAGATATGAGTATAATTACAGGATCAATAAAAAAGTGTGCATGGATCCATATGTGAAGGAAATTGCCGGGAAAAAAGCCTTCGGGGTAAGGGAGAATCTGCAGGAACATGAAATAAGGGGGAGGATCGTTACCTCCGACTATGACTGGCAGAATGATAAAAGGCTGCACATTCCGTGGAATGATGTGACAGCCTACAGTCTTCATGTGAGAGGATTTACAAAGCACAGTTCGTCGAAAGTCCGCCACAAGGGGACTTTTCTTGGCGTCGTGGAGAAGATCCCTTATCTGAAAGAACTCGGGATCAATCAGATCCAGTGCATGCCGGTCTACGAATTTGAGGAGTGTGTTAACGGACATATCAATTACTGGGGATACGGAGAAGGATACTATTTTGCGCCGAAGCATTCTTATGCGGCGGGGAAGAGTGCATCCGTGGAACTCAAAGATATGGTGCGGGCATGCCATGAGGCGGGGATCGAGGTGGTTCTGGAGATGCCGTTTGGAGAAAACACCTCGGTTCAGACCGTCCTGGAATGTCTGAAATTTTATATGTTTGAATACCACATAGATGGTTTTGTCGTAAATCCCTATTCGGTCCCCTGGGAGATCCTGAACAGAGATCCGTTTCTCAAGGATGTCAAGCTGATGCAGAAAGACGACGGCTATCAGAATGTCATGCGCCGTTTCCTGAAAGGGGACGAGAATATGATAGGGGATGTGATGTGGGCACTTGGACGGAATTCTGCCTGCGATGGAAAGTGCAATTATATCACCGGCCACACCGGATTCACTTTATGGGATCTGGTATCCTATGACGGAAAACACAATGAGGCGAACGGGGAGAGAAATCAGGACGGACCGGATTTTAATTACAGCTGGAACTGCGGCGCGGAGGGGCCGAGCAGGAAAAAGGCGGTCATGGCGCTGCGGAAAAACCAGGTGAAGAATGCGTTCACGCTCCTGTTTACGTCTCAGGGAACTCCCTGTATCCTGGCCGGAGATGAATTTTATAATTCTCAGAAGGGAAATAATAACGTCTACTGCCAGGACAACGAGACTGCCTGGGTGAACTGGAGCCGGCTCAAGACAGACGATTCTCTGTTCCTTCATGTAAAGAGCCTGATACAATTCCGGAAGGCGCACAGATGTCTTCACAGGGAAGAAGAACTCAAAGGAATGGACCGGAGCGGGTGCGGCATGCCGGACGTCTCCTATCACGGGGAGTATGCATGGCGGGCCATGACAGATGTGGCGAGCCGTCAGCTGGGCGTGCTTTATGCGGCCGTGGACGAGAAGGATGAGCCGTGTTTTGCCGCTTATAATATGCACTGGATCCCGCATCAGTTCGCGCTTCCGTCTCCGGGAAAGGGAAGAAAATGGTATCTCGCCGGGACAACGGCGGATGGGCTTCTTGAGGAACCGGAACTTCTTGAGGAGCAGAAAAGTATTGAATTGAAGGAGAGAAGTATTTCGCTGCTTGTGAGCAGATAGAGATCAGAGAAAGAAATGAAGGCAGTCAGACATTTCTGTACAATTACGAAACATAAAATACTGGTTATGAAGGAGTGCTTCCGTGTCGGACTTTACAGACAGGGAATCTGTCATGATCTGTCAAAGTACAGCTGGACAGAATTCCGGGTGGGGTGCCGTTATTATCAGGGAACGAGAAGTCCCAATAATGCGGAGCGGGAGGACAAAGGATACTCTACTGCGTGGCTCCACCACAAGGGAAGGAACCGGCATCACTATGAATACTGGATCGACTACAGTATGGACGGGAGCGGAAGGCTGACCGGGATGAAGATGCCGGTAAAATATGTAGTCGAGATGTTCCTGGACCGGATCGCAGCGAGTAAGGTTTATCACGGAGATACATATACGGACCGGGATCCTCTGGAGTATTATGCCAAAGGAAAGGCAGGAGAGCTGATGCATCCGGAGACAAGAAAATTGCTGGAGAAGCTTTTGCATATGCTTGCGCAGGAAGGGGAGGAAACGACTTATCGTTATATAAGAAAAGAAGTCCTGAAAAAGAAAAGCAGATAACGGCCTGAAAAATCAGACCGGGAGAGATACCGGCCGACAGAAAACGCACAGTGGCGGGACTGTCGGCACAGAGTGATCTCTTCCGGTCTTTTATAATATTTCGTACTATTCCGGATAGTAGAGCTGGCTGTCCTGGATGTCGGTCAGCACGTCCTTCAGATAACGTTTTGCCATATATTTCGCCATGGGAAGGTTCATATCCAGATAGTTGCCGCAGTCCTTGGCCGCAGCACCCGGAATCTCTCCTTCATAGCCGGTGATAAATGTGAACATTTCTTTCATGAGCGGGACGATATCAGCAGAGGAATAGTCTCCCGCCAGAAGAAGGTAGAACCCGGTACGGCATCCCATGGGTCCGAAATACAGTACAGAGTCTGCGTATTTTTCATGATTTCTCAGAAATGTGGCTCCCAGGTGTTCTATGGTATGTACTTCGGCCGTATTCATGACCGGCTCGTCGTTGGGGCTGGTCATGCGGATGTCAAAAGTTGTGATGACGGCGTCTCCCGCCCGGTCTTTTCTGGATACATACAGTCCGGGAACCAGACGGATATGGTCTACCGTGAAACTTGTGATTTTTTTCATTTCCATGATCGTATCATTCCTTTCTTTTCCCTGAAAAAGGGGTGTGGAGGATCTGTTTCGATCCTGACTTCTCTATTATATCTCCCGGGACGCCGGCTGACAAGCACGCTTTCCGACGAGGACCAGGAGAAAAACAGAAAAACTCCGGAAGCAGATACAGAACCGTGGCGCGTCCGACATGTGCGGCTGTTGACGCTGCGGGAGTAAATGGCGTATACTTGTTACTGCGTAAAGCGCATGAACAGTCATGGTTTATCAGCCGGAAAGGAGATTACAGACATGATGCTGTATATTGTAAGACACGGGGAGACGGACTGGAACCGTCAGAAAAAGGTCCAGGGGCATACAGATATCCCCTTGAATGAATATGGGCGCCATCTGGCAGAAGAAACGGCGGAAGGCATGAAAGACATACCGATCGACATAGGATATACGAGTCCGCTGAAGCGGGCAAGAGAGACGGCGGAGATTATCCTGAAGGGAAGAAATATCCCGCTCCTGGATGAGCCCAGGATCCAGGAGATCGGGTTTGGCATATACGAGGGAATTCACACCGGCACACAAGAAAAAGAGCCGGGAAGTGATGAGTTCAATCTGTTCTTTACAGACACGGCATCCTACATCCCGCCAGAGGGAGCGGAGAGCGTGGAGGAGCTCTATGAAAGAACGGGGCAATTTCTTGAGGAACTGTGCGGACGTCGGGAACTGGAAGATAAAAATATCCTGATCTCCACCCACGGAGCCGCGATGACGGCGCTGCTCAACCGGATCAAGGGCAATGTGACTGTTGCGGGATTCTGGAAAGATGAAGTCCCTCCGAACTGTTCGGTGACCATGGTCGAAGTTCGCGGCGGACAGGCTGCCATCGTAAAAGAAGGTGTGATCTATTACCGGGAAAAAGTAAAGAAATGGAAGACGGTGTGAGAAGGATACGGGGAATGCTTGCATTCCCCGCTGTTCTGTGTTACTCTTTAAGTGTTGATGCCGGCGGCGTTCTTGCCGCTGTTTTCATTTGCGCCTGCGGGCGTCCTGATTTATTCAGTGCTCCATGATCGGAGCGGGATCCACATAAGAAGTATGGGAAGAGCATGTGACAGTGCGTGAGAGAACAGGGGGAATGCCTATGAAAAGGGGCTGAAAATGAATGGAAAATTTAGTTGACATTTCAAGACAAGTATAATAGTATAATAGAGTACACGAACAACTGTTCGATATGCGAGAAGGAGAACATATATTATGGCAAATAATAACGAAGAGAAAAAGAAAGCTCTTGACGCGGCGATCGCGAAACTGGAAAAGGATTTTGGAAAAGGAACAGTCATGAGACTGGGCGAGTCCGGTGCCCATGTTGCGGTGGAGACGGTGCCCACCGGATGTCTCAGCCTGGATCTGGCTCTTGGACTGGGCGGTGTGCCAAAGGGCAGGGTGATAGAAATATATGGTCCGGAGTCCAGTGGTAAGACGACAGTGGCTCTCCACATGATTGCAGAAGTGCAGAAGCGGGGGGGCATCGCGGGATTTATTGATGCGGAGCATGCTCTGGATCCGGTCTATGCGAAAAATATCGGCGTGGATATAGATGAACTTTACATTTCTCAGCCCGACAGTGGCGATCAGGCACTGGAGATTGCGGAGACAATGGTACGCTCCGGGGCGATCGATATCATCGTCATCGATTCCGTTGCGGCTCTGGTGCCGAGACAGGAGATCGAGGGGGACATGGGAGACAGCCATGTGGGACTTCAGGCAAGGCTCATGTCTCAGGCGCTCAGGAAGCTGACCCCGGTGATCAGCAAATCCAACTGTATCGTAATCTTTATCAACCAGCTCAGAGAAAAAGTTGGAGTTATGTTCGGTAATCCAGAGACAACGACCGGTGGACGTGCCCTGAAATTCTATGCCTCGGTCCGCATGGATGTGAGAAGGATCGAGACGCTCAAACAGAGCGGAGAGATGGTAGGAAACAGGACCAGGATCAAGATCGTTAAGAATAAGATTGCGCCGCCGTTTAAAGAGGCGGAATTTGACATCATGTTCGGAAAAGGGATTTCAAGAGCGGGAGATATCCTGGATCTTGCCACAGGGATCGACGTAGTTAAAAAGAGCGGGGCATGGTATGCGTATGAGGGCGAAAAGATCGGACAGGGACGTGAGAATGCCAAGGCTTATCTGGAGTCTCATCCGGAAGTGATGGAGGAACTGGAAAGAAAGGTAAGAGCTCATTACAATCTTTCCGGCAGTGAGGAAGTAAAGAAAGAAGAGTCAGAAAGCGACCTGAAACTCAAACCGGAGAAGACGGCAAAGAAGGAATCGTGATCCGGATGAATCATATGTGTACGGGAAAGGAATGCGGAGATGATCGTCACAAAAACAGAAGCCTGTACCAGGACGAAATACAGAGTCTGGCTTGACGGCGAGTTTGCCTTTGTGCTCTATAAAGGAGAACTCTCGAGATACGGGATCAGAGAAGGTGAAGAAATTGCCGGCTCCACTGTAGAAAAGATAGAACAGGAAGTTGTGCTGAAAAGAGCGAAGCTGTATGCAATGCATCTGCTGGAGGATATGGACCGGACAGAATCAGGTTTGCGTGAAAAATTGCGAAGGGCGATGTATCCGGAAAAAGCTGTTGAAGGAGCGGTGGAATATGTCCGCTCCTTCGGTTATCTGGATGACGGACGTTTTGCGGAGAATTTCGTCCGGAGTCGTAAGAATCTGAAAAGCAGAAAGGAAATCCGTGCACTGCTTACCCAGAAAGGCGTTGATTCGGAAAAAATCGACGCGGCGTTTGAGATCTGTTACGGGGAAGAGGATGAACGGGCTGCTGCTGCAGCTCTCCTGAGGAAAAAAAGATTCGATCCGGACACTGCGGATGAGGCGGAAATACGGAAAATCTGCGGCTATCTGGCACGGAAGGGGTTCAGATATGAGACCGTCCGTCAAGTGATACAAAATTATAGTGAGGATGCTTGACATTGTTGTGAAAACAGTATAAAATTTAACTGTTGTATTTAAATAATATGTACAATGAAAATTAAATAAGGAGGTGCTCCTGTGCAATTAAGTCTAGGTGTATGTATAGGCATTGCCGTAGCCCTCGCGTTGATAGTCGGTATCCTTACCCACTTTGTGACGATTTCCAATCTGAAGAAGAATGCGGAGAGTAAGATTGGAAATGCGGAGAGCAGAGCGCGGGAAATTATCGACGATGCTGTGAAAACTGCGGAGACAACGAAGAAAGAAGCTCTTCTCGAAGTGAAAGAGGAGTCGATCAAGACCAAGAATGATCTTGAGAAAGAGACGAAGGAAAGAAGAGCTGAACTGCAGCGCTATGAAAAAAGAGTGCTTGCAAAGGAAGAAGCGGTTGATAAGAGATCGGATGCTCTCGAACACAGAGAGAACAAGATGACGTCCAAGGAAGAACAGCTGCGTCAGCGCGAAGCGAAGGTAGAAGAACTTAGTCAGAAACGTGTACAGGAACTGGAACGAATCTCGGGACTTACCTCCGAACAGGCAAAAGAATATCTGTTGAAAACTGTTGAAGAAGATGTCAAGCATGACACTGCTAAGATGATCAGGGAACTGGAGTCACAGGCAAAGGAAGAAGCTGGCAAGAAGGCGAAGGAGTATGTTGTCAATGCGATCCAGCGGTGCGCCGCGGATCACGTGGCTGAGACTACGATCTCCGTTGTACAGCTTCCAAGTGATGAGATGAAGGGAAGGATCATCGGAAGAGAAGGCCGGAACATTCGGACACTTGAGACGCTGACTGGTGTTGAACTCATTATTGACGATACCCCGGAAGCGGTTGTATTGTCCGGATTTGATCCGATCCGCCGAGAGGTGGCAAGGATCGCCCTTGAGCGGCTGATCGTGGATGGAAGGATTCATCCTGCGAGAATTGAGGAGATGGTGGAGAAGGCACAGAAAGAAGTTGACTCCATGATCCGTGAGGAAGGAGAGGCTGCCGCCCTTGAAGTGGGTGTGACAGGAATCCATCCGGAGCTGATCCGTCTTCTTGGTCGTATGAAATTCAGAACGAGTTACGGACAGAATGCTCTGAAGCATTCTATCGAAGTGGCACAGCTTGCAGGACTCCTTGCGGGAGAGATCGGACTGGATGTAAGAGTCGCAAAACGCGCGGGTCTTCTGCATGATATAGGAAAATCCATAGATCATGATGTGGAAGGTTCACATATTCAGATCGGTGCGGATCTCTGTAGGAAATATAAAGAATCCGCAACGGTGATTAATGCTGTGGAATCGCATCACGGAGATGTTGAGCCGCAGAGTCTGATCGCATGTGTGGTTCAGGCAGCCGATACAATCTCGGCAGCACGGCCCGGTGCGAGAAGAGAAACGATTGAAACATATACAAACAGATTAAAACAGTTAGAAGAGATAACCAACCAGTTTAAAGGTGTGGAGAAGTCTTTTGCCATTCAGGCAGGAAGAGAGATTCGTGTTATGGTAGTTCCAGAGCAGGTATCTGATGACGATATGGTGCTTCTGGCCAGGGATATTGCAAAGCAGATTGAGTTTGAACTTGAATATCCGGGACAGATCAAGGTAAACGTGATCCGTGAATCACGGGCAACAGACTATGCGAAATAAATCATAACAAAAAGAAAGATACGGCCCTTGTCGAAAGACGAGGGCTTTCTTAAACGGAAAAATATGCAGGGAGAGGAGAAAGAAAAATGAGTGATAAGATCAGAAGGCTGAACCGTGAATTAAAATTTAAGGGAAAGATCATTGATTTTTATCAGGATACGATGGAGATAAACGGGGACCATACAGTGATATGGGATTTTATAAAACATAAGGGAGCGGCAGCAGTGGTGCCGGTCCTGCCGGACGGAAAGATCCTGATGGTCAGACAGTACAGGAATGCTCTGGAACGTTACACGCTGGAGATTCCCGCAGGAGCGCTGGATGAGGCGGATGAGCCGGGAATCCGCTGTGCTTCAAGAGAACTGGAGGAAGAGACAGGATACCGGTGTGAAAATCTTGAGTGGCTTATCAATCTCCGGACTACAGTGGCTTTCTGCAATGAGCGTATCGAGGTGTATGTTGCCCGGGATCTGATCCCTTCAAAACAGCATCTGGATGAAGATGAGTTTATTGACCTGCAGGCGTATACGATCGATGAGCTGAAAGAGAAGATATTTTCCGGAGAGATTGAGGACGCAAAGACAGTTTCCTCCCTCCTTGCCTATGATACAAAGTATAACAGAAACTAAAGAATAAATAGAAAGTCCCGGCATATAATGAATTATCTTAACTGAAGGAGGAACCGCCTTGAAGATACTTCATTCCAGAAAGCAGCTTCTTGCTTTGTTTATGCCGGGATTTTTGCTGGGAGTGATCTGCGTGAACCTTCTGGCAAAAAAATATACTGCAGAGCCCGGGATATTCAGCGAATATTTCCTGAATCAATTTCAGACCGTAAAGATCGTTGCCAGAGAGTATCTCTGGTATTTGCTCAGACTGCGGCTCCTGCCGTTTCTTGCCCTGCTGGCTCTTTCCATGACAAGAATGCGGAGAGTGGCCGCGGCTCTGTTTCTGATTTGGACGGGCATTTCGGCGGGAATACTGATTTCCACATCTGTCCTGAGCATGGGGATCAGAGGGAGTTTTCTGTGTATGGCAGGAATATTTCCTCAGTTTATTTTTTATATTCCGGCATATCTGATCCTTCTCTGGTACTGCTGGTCCTATCCGCAGAGCCGGTGGAACCGGCAGAAGACTCTTTTTGTTCTGATGGCGCTGGCTCTGGGAATTCTGATGGAGATTTATGTGAATCCTTCGATCGTAAGGGCGTTCCTCTCTACTTTGTAGAGAGGAGCGGACGGTTCTGCTTCTGCCCCGTCGGATTTCGGAGTGATCAGCTGACCGCTGATCACTGGATGTAAAAAGCACCGGGAGGCGGTTACCCCGCAGTGATCTGCGGGTTTTTTTCTGCCGTTTTCGGGCTGCAAGAGACAATCCACAGAGCGGTGAATGCGAGAAGCGTCATGGCAAACTGACTTGCGAGAAGGCCCCAGAGGTAACCTTGCATACCGAATATGGGAATGGCGGAAAAAACGCTCAGGATCCGGATGCCAAGCCCGAGAATATTGATCACAAATGTCCAGAAAGTTTTCCCCAGCCCGTTGATCGTACTCATCAACGCAGAGTTGGTGTAAAGAAACGGGCAGATCCAGGCAAGGGTGACAATGAATTTTCCGGCAGTTTCACTGTGAAACAGAAATGTCCCGATAAACGGTCCGAAAATCAGAAAAAACAGGCAGCATGCAAGCCCTAAGATAAAGCAGCTCCCGGCGGCTTTCCTGATCAGGGCGGCTATACCGGATCTGCTTCCCGCAGCCTGCCTTTCAGCAACGGCAGGCATAAGCATGACACCTACAGAGTTAGTGATGGCAGAGGGAAAAAGGATACAGGGGAGCGCCATGCCGGTCAGGACTCCATAAAGGACGAGGGATTCCTTCGTGCTGTATCTGCAGAGTTTCAGCATCGCAGGGATAGAAGCGGCTTCGACGCTCTGAAGCAGTGATACACATACCCTGTTTGCTGTGAGAGGCAGGGAAAGAGCAAACAACTCTCTGCCGGATTCTCCAGTGATGCGCAGGAAACGAGCTGTATGACGGTCTTTGCCTTTCCGTCGCGGGAAAAAACGGACGGAGAAGAGGGCTGAGGAGAGTTCCCCGATTACGATTCCGGCTGCGGCCAGACTGATGGAAGGCGTTTTACCGGTCTGTCTGAACAAGGAGAAGAGCAGCACAACCGAGAAGATCCGGACTGTCTGCTCGATCAGCTGAGAGATAGCCGGAAGAGTACTCTGCTGTAATCCGTAACTGTATCCGCAGATGCAGCTGTGAATTGCCGCGCAAGGGAGCGCATAGGAGATGATGATGAGAAGTTCCTCGCAGCGGGGATCTCCAAGAAAACGGGAAGAGATCACACTGGAATAACGCTGGATGAAAAGGAGTTCAACGACGGAGAGAGACACGGTCAGTGCAAGTGCCGCACAGAGAGCTGTCCGGGCTTCGCCGGGTTTCCCGAGGGAAGTCTTTCTTGCCACGGTCCTGGAAAGAGCAGTCTGCAGCCCGGAAGTTCCCAGGGCGAGACAGAGACTGTAGACGGGAAATATGAGCTGGTAGAGCCCTACATTTTCCTCACCGAAAGCATGACTTAGAAAGATCCGGAAGAAAAAGCCCATAAGGCGGCTTAAAAGTCCGGCACCTGTGAGAATAAGAGCTCCGTGGAGTAATTTATGTTTTACGGACATATAATACCTCTCAAAAAGTTGATTTTATCTGATTATTGATAATTATGCCGGAAAACAGCTTGACAGAACTGTCGTAGAATGATATCCTACAGAAGTAAAACCTAGTAAAATACTAGGAAATGAAAATGGGAAGGTGAGATAGTGAAGCTCTCAACGAAAGGAAGATACGGACTGCGTGCTTTGATCGATCTTGCGGTACACAGCAGCGGTGGTACTCCGGTTTCAATCACAAGTATCTCGGATCGGCAGGATCTGTCAGAACGATATCTGGAACAGCTCATGGCGATGTTGAAAAAGGCCGGGCTCGTCCGGAGTGTCCGGGGAGCAGGCGGTGGATATGTGCTGGCCAGGGAGGCAGAAGAAATCTCAGTGGGAGATGTGCTCCGGGCGCTGGAAGGAAAACTGGACCCGGTAGACTGTGCCGGCCTTGATCCTGACGGAGTATGTCAGGCGGCGGACAGCTGCGTGACGAAGTATGTCTGGAAACGGATCAATGAGAGTATCAACCGGACTGTGGATGAGATCCGCCTGGATCAGCTTGTTGAGGAGAGCCGGAAGAGGAATCCGGAGGAATCAGAAAAGAAGAACGGCGGAACATAAAGACAGAAAAAAGGTAATTGATTTCAGGATAAATGTATAGGAGGTAGAAAAGATGGACAGACTGATCTATCTTGACAATGCGGCGACAACGAAGACGGCGCCGGAAGTAGTGGAGGCAATGCTTCCATATTTTACAGAAAATTACGGGAATCCATCCAGCGTATATGGATTTGCATCTGCAAATAAAGAAGTGATCACAAAGCAGAGAGAAATTATCGCGGGTGTACTCGGAGCAAAAGCAAACGAGATTTATTTTACCGCGGGCGGGACAGAGTCTGATAACTGGGCGCTGACAGCGACTGCGGAAGCGTATGCTTCGAGGGGAAAGCATATCATCACCAGCAGGATCGAGCATCACGCCATTCTCCATACATGTGAGTATCTGGAAAAGAGAGGCTATGAGGTGACTTATCTGGATGTGGATGAAAACGGACTGGTGGATCCGGCTGCTGTGGAGGCGGCGATCCGTCCGGATACGATCCTGGTGAGCATTATGTATGCAAACAACGAGATCGGGACTATCCAGCCGATCCGGGAGATCGGAGAAGCCGCGCACCGGCACGGAGTCCTGTTCCATACGGACGCAGTTCAGGCGTTTGCCCAGGTGCCCATCAATGTTGACGAGTGCAATATAGACATGCTCAGCGCCAGCGGACATAAGCTGAACGGCCCCAAGGGAATCGGATTTCTCTATATCCGGAAAGGTGTGAAGATCCGTTCCTTTATCCATGGCGGGGCACAGGAGAGAAAACGCCGCGCGGGAACGGAGAATGTTCCAGGTATCGTGGGGCTTGGAAAAGCAGTGGAACTGGCGGCTGCGACTATGGAAGAGAGGACCGCGAAGGAACGGGAACTCCGGGATTATATGATCGGCAGGATCGAGGCGGAGATTCCTTATTGCAGGCTCAACGGCGACCGTGTAAAGAGGCTGCCTAATAATGTGAACTTCAGCTTTCAGTACATTGAAGGAGAGTCTCTTCTGATCATGCTGGACATGAAGGGGATCTGCGCGTCCAGCGGCTCGGCATGTACATCCGGCTCGCTTGACCCGTCTCATGTTCTTCTCGCGATCGGACTGCCTCATGAGATTGCGCACGGATCGCTGCGTATGACGCTGGGAGCAGATACAACAAAAGAGGATTTGGATTATACGGTGGATAGTTTAAAAGAGATCGTGGCGCAGCTGCGCAGTATGTCCCCTCTTTATGAGGATTTCATAAAGAAGCAGGCAAAATAGGCGGTTAAAAAGAAAAGAGATGGAGGAACAGAAGCTATGTATACAGAAAAGGTAATGGATCATTTTCAGCATCCGAGAAATGTAGGTGAAATAGAAAATGCAAGCGGCGTAGGAACCGTGGGCAACGCGAAGTGCGGAGATATCATGAGGATTTATCTTGATATTGATGAGAATCATATCATCCGGGATGTAAAATTTAAGACTTTCGGATGCGGCGCGGCGATCGCCACATCAAGTATGGCCACAGAGCTGGTAAAAGGAAAGAACATTCAGGAAGCGATGAAGGTGACCAATAAGGCGGTCATGGAAGCACTGGACGGACTTCCGCCGGTGAAAGTGCACTGTTCCCTCCTGGCAGAGGAGGCGATCCACGCGGCACTCTGGGATTACGCGGAGAAGAACGGGATCAAGATCGAAGGACTGGAAAAACCCAAGTCTGATATCCATGAAGGCGAGGAAGAGGAAGAAGAGGAGTACTGATGAGCAGAGTCGTGGTAGGCATGTCAGGCGGAGTGGATTCTTCCGTGGCGGCATGGCTTTTAAAGAGACAGGGGTATGATGTGATCGGCGTCACCATGCAGATCTGGCAGGATGAGGATGCCTGTTCCATTGAAGAGAACGGGGGATGCTGCGGTCTGAGTGCCGTGGAGGATGCCAGGAGAGTGGCGGCGGCGCTGGATATTCCTTACTACGTGATGAATTTCAAAGAAGAGTTCAAAAAACAGGTGATTGATTATTTCACGGAAGAATATCTGAACGGCCGGACTCCGAATCCCTGTATCGCCTGCAACCGGTATGTCAAGTGGGAGGCGCTTCTGAACAGAAGCCTCTCTATTGGAGCGGACTATATTGCTACCGGCCATTATGCGAGGATCGAGCGGCTGGAGAACGGGCGGTATGCGCTGAGAAAGGCGGCTGTGCCTGTGAAGGATCAGACCTATGCGCTTTATAACCTGACTCAGGAACAGCTGAGCAGGACGCTGATGCCGGATGGGGCGTATTCTAAGGAGCAGATCCGGCAGTTTGCGGCAGATCTGGGACTTAAGGTGGCAGACAAGCCGGACAGTCAGGATATCTGTTTCGTTCCCGATGGAGATTACGCTTCTTTTATCGAGGAGACAACAGGAAGGGAAATACACGAGGGAAATTTTGTGACGCCGGAGGAAAAAATTCTGGGGCGCCACAAAGGAATCATCCACTATACAGTGGGACAGCGGAAGGGACTCGGGCTTGCCCTGGGGTATCCGGCCTTCGTCCTAGAGATCCGTCCAAAGACGAATGAAGTGGTCATCGGGACTTATGAGGAATCCCTGACCCGGACACTGAAAGCAGACCGGCTGAATTTCATGTCCGTGCCGGATCTGACGGAGCCGCGCAGAGTGTTCGCTAAGATCAGATATAACCATAAAGGCGCCTGGTGCACTGTGGAGAGAACGGGAGAAGATGAGATCACGTGTATCTTTGAAGAACCGATACGGGCGGTGACGCCGGGGCAGGCAGTAGTGCTCTATGACGGAGAATATGTACTGGGAGGCGGGACGATACGATAAGGCCCGGAAAAATGAAGGTAATATCTGTATAAAAATACATTTGGGACTTGAATTTTTGTTCCCGGTTTAGTACAATTGTTGTAGTTGATGAATCCTTAACAATCACGGAATGCTAAGGATTCATTGCCATGACTGTCATACAGTCAAATATTTTTTAAACTTTTAGGAGGAATTAATCATGGCAGTAAAAGTAGCGATTAATGGATTTGGACGTATCGGACGTCTCGCTTTCAGACAGATGTTT
>DWVT01000233.1 GCA_019120075.1 Candidatus Mediterraneibacter excrementigallinarum | reverse complement strand
GGTAAAGCTGCAGCGCCCGTCTTCCAGATAGGTCTCTGCTGTATCGCGCCGGTTGAGAACGTAATTCACTGCTTTGTCCATCCGGGTGTTCCGGACTGGTTTCTGCTGATCGAGCCACGACCAAAAGGCCTCCAGAACAGGTTTTTCCTTCTCGAGACGCAGCTGCTTCCGCTTTTCATAATCACCGGGATACTTTTTGTTAATGGAGTCCTCAATGGCGAATAACCGGTTGCAGTACTGGACTCCCTGCACTGCCGGCTGGCTGTAGTCATACTGTTTCCCTTTGGGAACGGCATCGATAAAGTATCGACGGATATGCGCCCAGCAAGAACAGCGTCGGATCCCTGGAAGATTGTTGTATCCCTGATATCCATCCGTTTCCAGGTATCCGCTGTAGCCTTCCAGGAACTCCCTTGCATGGCTGCCGCTCCTGGTCGGGGAATAGCCATACAGGATGATCGCCGGAAGCCCGTCCTCGCCGCTTCGGAACAGCCACATGAATGATTGGGTCTGTGCCCGGCGCCCTTCCTCGTTCAATACCTGAACCCGGGTTTCATCTGCCATTGCAAAGCTCCGTTTCAGCAGCTCACGGTGGAAGTAATCATACATTGGCTGGAAATATTTCTGTGAACAGCAGATGATCCAGTTGGCAAGGGTGGTCCGGCTGATCTGAGCCCCATACTGTTTCCAGTCTTTCTCCTGCCGGTAAAGGGGAAGCCCGTTGGCATACTTCTGATACATGGTCCATGCAACAGTGGATGCTGAGGCAGGACCTTTCCCTACCAGAGCCGCCGGAACTTGAGACTTTATGATCACAGGCTTTTCTGTATCGCCGAGTCCTTCCTTGCAGGATGGGCAGCCATAACTCTGGCTGTAGTATTCAATCACTTTACAAGTAGCTGGAATGAATTCCAGTTCCCGGCGGACATACTCTTCGCCGATCAGGACCATCTGCGTGCCGCATACCGGGCAGACCTGGTCTTCTTCCGGAAGAGGGATCACTACTTTTTCAACCTTCAGGCCTTTGAAGAGATCCTCATGGGTTGCCTTCTTTTTACGGGTATGCTCCCGGATCACGGTCTCTTCTTCCGGTAAAGAGGGGTCTTGTTCCATTTCCGCTTCATCGAAGAGATTCTGCTGTCCCGGAATGTCATCGAATCTTCTTTCGCTGGAAGAACCAAAGAGCTTTTTGGTCAGATAATCTACCTGTTCCTGAAGCGCTTTCTCGTGACCGGATTTTTCGTCAATAATAAGACGGAGAGACCTGATCAGCTCAGTCTGTTCAGATACCATTGTTTTCAGTTGTGATACTGTATCTTTCAGCTCTCGGAGCTGGATATCTTTTGCACTGGAAGCCATCGTTTCTCTCCTCGGATTTGATACCTTTATTGTACCAGAAACGAAACTTTTACTAAAGGGAAATGGCTCCTGAAAAATGCCGAATTTAAAAGGAATTTCTGGATTTTTCTGTGCAGGATTTTTATTGGAATCCAGATACTTTTCACTCTGCTTTGAGGGCTTTGGGCTGGTCAAGATCGATCCCCGACATCAGCCAGTCAAACTCCCGCCAGGAAAGGTTCCGGACCTCCGACTGCTTCCTGGGCCATTGATAGCCGCCGCGGACAGACAAACGCTTATAGATCAGGACGAAGCCGTCCGGTTCCTTGAACAAGGCCTTGATCCTGTCCCGTCTTCTTCCACAGAAAAGGAAGAGAGCACTGGACGAGGGATCCATCTTAAGCTGGTCCTCGATAACAGCACAGAGTCCGTCAATGGATTTGCGCATATCGGTGTAGCCGCAGACAATGTAGATCTTCTCAAGTCCGGAGATATCGCCTAACATGAGAGCTCCTGAAGCAGGCGGAATGTCCTGGTGAGCAGGACAGGATCTGCATCATTGCTGATGCGGACCGTGATCTCCTTCATAGCAACTTCGATCGTATGTGAATTGTCAAGGTACGGGGTTTGCATCCGTGATGCTGTATGCTGTTCCGGAATGTGATCCGGCACAATGTCAATGGGGACCACGTCCTGTTTCGGGCGGGGAACCGGGGGATGACCGTAATTCGCTGCCGGGATCTGATCCGCTGCGGCTTTCCGGCAGCGGCTGACCCAGTTGTAAAAAGTGCTTACTGCAATGTTATTTTCACGACACCAGTCAGCATCTGTCATGCCGCTCTGTCGACATTCATTGATAAGCCTGATCTGTTCCGCCATTGGAACGCGGGCTTTGCGAGTACCTGCCATAACCTATCCTCCATAATTGTAGTGAAATAGTCTAAATATCTATCGACTACAATTATAGGCAAAACTTGAGGATCTGGAAATCCGCAGGAATATTTGGCGCTTACGAAACAATCGTCCATTATATTAATTCAAACAGAATTATGTTACTTACTTTTGCGATTTACACTGCTATCGGATGGTTTTATTGGAACCTATTTGTTTTCCGGGAGAATGGTTTATATTTTGATAAGAGTGACAAGTTATTCTTTTCAGGAGTATACACTAATATGTGCCCTTTTCCACTATTGTTTGGAATATAAGATAATATGTTGTCAGTTGAACTGGCAAGTAATAATACAGAAAGTGAAGCATTTCCACTTATAAAATATAGTTTTGCCCAAATTGAACAAAGATTATAATGTGCGTATAGATTTTATTGAGGTAACTAAGAAATAGAGCGAAAATCTTTAGGAGAATCAGATGTACAAAAAGAAGAAATATTTAGGATTATTAATATTGGGGATAATTGTAATATGTATAGTAATGTGTGTAATTAACCGGAAATTAGTAGTCGAAGCCATGTCAGAAGCGATATCATTAGTTGGGGGCGTAATAATCTGTATTATATCTATGCTTATTTTGGTGCATTCTATATTCGGGTCAGAAGAATCTCATTCTCGAAATAGAGACGATATAGAAAATTATTATAATGATTTACGTCAAAAAATTTTGCAGGCTGAAATTGATAGCCAAGTACTAAATACAGAGAATAATAGCCAAGTTGAGAATAAAGAGAAAGAAATCAGTCAATATGAAAATCGAGATATAATAGAACTCATGATTGCTAATATGAAAGAAATTAATGAATATTATGTACTTAGTAAAAAAATGACAAAGGATGCTTTTGTTTTAGCAGTTTGTATGTGCATTGGAGGTTTTTTTATTATTTCAACGTCAGTTATATTTATTCTTCTTAATAATATTGATGCAATACAGGCGATTCTTCCGATTATATCAGGAGCAGTAATAGAGGCAATTGCTGCAACAACACTAATTGTTTATAAAAAATCTCTTGAACAGCTTAATAGATACTATGACGCTTTACATGATAATGAAATTTTTTTATCAGCTGTAAACCTTGCAAATAAGATATCTTATGAAAAAAGAGATGATACTTATAACTATATTATCAAGACAAAACTTGAAAGTACAAAAGGTCACGAAGGGGTGTAATAAAACCGATTTTGGAAAATTCTGCTTAAATGTTTAGCTACAATCCATATCGTATTTATTGACTAGACCATCTATTTAATGATGGATATAAAAGTATATCGGTTATTTAGATAATATTTTGGTATTTGACAGTTTGACGATACAAAATCGAACAGCTAACCTTCCACCTAATTTCACATCCCCTGCTAATCACCTGCAAAGGAGAGCCTAAAAAATGCCTTTTGTTTCGTTTGATTTTGCTTACATACGGTTGATACCTGACCGATAGAAAACCCTTGATTTCCTTGCATTTTTTTTACTTACTTTGATAGTGAAAGAAAGGATTCAAGTGAACTCCTAAGTGTTTGCTAAGCGAACACCTGAGGAAACAGGACAGAAGCAGAAAAAGGATCAAATCGGATCCGGTACGGAAACCATTTGAACGGAGCGGAGACAAGAAAAAGGTGTTTGCTCAAGTGTCAAAGGGATCAAAAAAATTGTTGGTTATCAGCATTGAAAAAGGCTGTTACCATAGAATCGGCTATCTGACCGAGAGGCTGAAAACCCAGTGTTTAAGCCAAAAAATCAGAGAATGTCTCGTTAGTTAAATGGATATAACAGGGTCCTCCTAAGACTCAATTATAGGTTCGATTCCTATACGAGACGGTAGATATAAGCGGGAATTATTAGCTGGAAAGGCTTTAATAATTACCCGCTTATCTCATTTTCTGAAGAAGAAAATTACCCTGAATGGGATGAAAATCCAGCTAATACACTGTCAAAAATTAGCGGATCTGGCTAATAAAAAAGCTTTGTGGCTAATAATTTTTTTCCAGGCAGATCAGCTAATAACAGTGCTCAGTTAAATGTCAGCCTGTATTTAAAATAGTAAAACATGGTAAAAGCGTGGTATGCGGACTGCACATTTTTCAGAGGTTCATCTGGAAGCCGATACAATATCAATTACATATAATAGTCAAACGGGAAGCTCGTTTGGATCAGATTTACAAAACTGATCTGAACGAGCTTTTTTCGTATCAGAGGAAAGGAGAAAAATTGGAAGAAAAAGAGAAAGTTATTGAAATTGAGATTGAGAGGCTTCGAGACTTTAAAGAGCATCCGTTTCATGTAAAAGATGATAAGGAGATGTCTCTTCTTAAAGAAAGTATCAAAAATGTATATTTCAGATAAACTGACCATCCTTCACGGTCAATC
>DWVT01000232.1 GCA_019120075.1 Candidatus Mediterraneibacter excrementigallinarum | reverse complement strand
ATCCCAGTGTCCGGAAGTCTCCCAGAGATGGCGGCTCAGCATGATCGGTGTGGAAATCTCCACATATCCTGCTTTCCTGTGGATCTCTCCCCAGTAATCCAGCAGAGTGTTCTTCAGCACCATTCCGTTTGGCAGGAAGAACGGGAATCCCGGTCCCTCCTCACGCATCATGAACAGTCCCAGTTCTTTCCCCAGCTTTCTGTGGTCCCGCTTCTTCGCCTCTTCCATCATGGTCAGGTACTCATCCAGTTCCGCTTTCTTCGGGAATGCAGTTCCGTAGATCCTCTGGAGCATCTTGTTCTTCTCACTGCCTCTCCAGTAAGCGCCTGCAAGGCTGGTCAGTTTAAATGCTTTCACCGGCTTTGTGGTCATAAGATGCGGTCCTGCACAGAGATCCGTAAACTCTCCCTGTGAGTAAAAGCTGATGGTCTCATCCTCCGGAAGATCTTCGATCAGTTCCACCTTATATGGCTCATTCTTTTCCTTAAAATAGTCGATCGCCTCGTTTCTCGGCATGGTGTACTGTCTGATCTCAAGATTCTCCTTGACGATCTTCTTCATTTCCGCCTCGATCTTCTCCAGATCCTCTGCAGTGAGCGGAGTCTCTCTGTCTACGTCATAATAAAATCCGTCTGCGATGGACGGTCCGATAGCAAGCTTCGTATCCGGGTACAGTCTCTTGATCGCCTGTGCCATGATATGTGACGCTGTATGGCGGAACGCTCCCTTTCCTTTTTCATCGTTAAATGTCAGGATATTGAGTTCACAGTCTTTATCCACAACCGTCCTCAGATCCACGATCTCTCCGTCGATCTCTCCTGAAGTCGCTACTCTGGCAAGTCCCTCGCTGATATCCTTTGCAATGTCATACACGCTCATGGGCTGATCATACTCTTTGAAAGAGCCATCTTTTAATGTGATCTTCATGTTCTTCTCTTCCTTTCTCTCTGAATCTTTGTTCACTCTCTGTCCGTGCCTTTTTTCTTGCCTCTGCCGCCTCAGCCGCATATCATCTGATTCCTGCATCTGCCTGACGCGCATAAGTATGAAAAAAGGCATCCCTTTCGGAATGCCTCATTTGTCTGAATTTATAGCCGCACGGAAACACTCCATGCAGGGACGGATAAGGATCCGCGGTCCCACCCTGCTTGTCTTCCATGGAAAACCATCTTAATTCATGTGATGATAACGGAATCACCGTGCCGTATTAAGGCCGCTCCGAGGTGGTCTTCAGTCAGCCGTACAACAGAAACCTCACAGCACATGGTTTCCTCTCTGAGATGTACCGACAGCCTACTGTCCTCATCAACGCTTTGTCTACACTGGCTATTCTACCTCAGCCGGTCAGACGTGTCAAGCCGGAAAATCACTCATTCCCGCTCTTTCTTCCACTTACGGATAAACCGCAGGAAAAGTTTCTGAGAATCGTTCAGGATCACATTTTTCGGATAGATCAGAGAAATCGGAAAGTGGGGCGCGTCTTCCAGCGGGATCATGCGCACTCCATTTCCTGCCGACTCCTGACAGACTTTTGTAAAATTGATGGTGATCCCGATCTTCTCCTCCACAAAACTCATGATCGTATTCGCCTGAGGAAATTCATAGAGGATATTCGGCGTAAATCCCGCTTTTATGCAACTGTTATAAAATGCTTCATAGCCTCCGCTGCCCTTCTGGGGAAAAACGAAATCCTCATCTTTTAATTCTTCCAGACGGATACTCTCCCTCTTTGCCAACGGATGAGTGTCGTACACCACCGCGCAGAGATAGTCATCATACAGGGTGACAAGATTATACTTTGATGTATCTGTGATCAGAAGGGAACGCAGGATAGCAAAGTCAAATTCCTCCAGATGCGCCAGGATCTGATCCGCTGTCTGCTCATCCAGGATCAGGTCGATATCCGGATACTCTTCCATAAAGGCGGACATGACCCTGGCAAAGTGATAAGGAGAGAGCACGGTCATGCTCCCAATCCTTATCTCCTTTTTAAATCGGATATCCTCCAGCATCTTTTCATACAGATCCAACGTTTTTTCTGCATATTCCAGGAATATTTTTCCCTCCTCGCTCAGCTCGAACTTCCGGGTATTCCTCCGTATCAGGGTAACGTTCAGCTCTTTTTCCAGCTTACGTATCTGCTTGGAGAGAGCGCCCTGTGTAAGGTTGCAGGCGAATCCCGCCTCGGTGAAATTTTTCACCCGGCATAATTCGGTGTAATATTTAAGCTGTTCTATGTTCATGCAGATCTACTCCCCGCTCATCACTTTTGTCTTTTAAAGCTGCCTTATCCTTCAGACTGCTTTATCCTTCGTACTGGTTCGACTTCAAAACCGTATCGACGAGACGGCAGATGCAGGCTTTAAGGTCCTCCAGAGGCAGCGTCCCTTCTTCCAGCTCTTTACAGAGATTTTCCCTGTCGCTTAAAGCTCCCGGCATGATCAGGTCGTTGCCTGCCCTCATGCACCCGGAGGCGGTACAGGAGTCGCCGTTCTCTGTGGTCGTCCAGTCGGTCATGATCAGTCCTTTGAATCCCCATTCGTCTCTCGCCGCCTTGGTACAGATATCGTAATTGTTAGCGGCATGGACGCCGTTGATCAGGTTATAGCTGGTCATGACAGACATAGGCTGGGACTGTTTCACCGCCGTTTCAAAGCCCTTCAAATAGATCTCACGGAGCGCTCTCTCGGACACGATGCTGTCGGAACCCATCCGGTTGTCTTCCTGGTTATTGCATACGAAATGCTTGATCGTCGTACCGCATCCCGGAAGGCTCTGAACACCTTCTGTGATCGCCGCCGCCATCATACCTGACAGAAGCGGATCTTCGGAATAGTATTCAAAATTCCGTCCGCAGAGCGGATTTCGATGGATATTCATCCCCGGCGCCAGCCAGAGCGTCACGCCGAAGAGCTCCATCTCCCCGCCGATCATCTTTCCTACTTTCCTCAGAAGCTCCCTGTCCCAGGACTGCGCCAGCAGCGTCCCCACCGGGATCGCCGTACAGTACTGATAATACCTCTCTCCCGGAAGATCCCCGGTATCCGGGCAGAAGATGCCGCCTTCCAGGCTGAACTGGAACGGCATGGAGACGATCTTTCCTTCATTGACATGATAGTATTTCATCAATCGGAGCCCCGCAGGTCCGTCTGCAAGGACAATGCTTGCAAGTCCCTGCTCCAGGGCGCAGCCGTTCGTCTCGCCCGCAGAGCCGGGAACTGAGATACCCGCCGCACCCAGGTTTCCTCCCTGGGCTTTTCCCGGGTCTCCGGACGCCAGCGCGATAAGCTGATCTTCTGTAAGAGTATCAACAAAAGCTTTGGCCTCCTCGGAACAGATCTCCGCGTTTTTCCGGTACACCGGCGTCTCTGTCTGAAACACCTCAGACAGAATAGAAATACGGATAAGCGCCTTTCCGTTTTCTTCTGCCGCTTTCACTGCCGCAGCATATTTTTTGCTGCCTGCCGCCGGGTCTGATCTTCGCTCTGCCAGTTTCTCCCGGAGCGGGCAGATATGCTCTGTCTTTACAAGGACCGCCCTCTCATCCATCACAGCCTCGCCTGCGAGGACAGAAGACTCCAGGCTGTTTCCGACCCAGATGCCGTAAGCCCCCGGCTCCAGCACCCAGCCCGGCTCGCTCTCGTCATAAGACGCCAGGGCATATGCCGGGAAAGAGATCTCCACGTCCTGAGATTCTCCCGGTTCCAGCTCCTTCGTCTTGGAAAATGCTGCCAGCCGGCGGTATTCTTTGTCCAGTTTTCCTGACGGGCAGGATACGTATACCTGTACCACTTCCCTGCCGCTGAACTTTTCTCCCGTATTGCAGACCTCTGCCCGCACTGTAAACCCGGGACCCTCTTTCTCTGCTCCGGCTGTCCCCGCCGGAATACGTTCTTCAAACCGGATCTCTTTTACCCTGATCCGGAAGTCCGTATAGGAGAGCCCGAAGCCGAAGCCGTATCTCACCGGAACGTCAAAGGTATCAAAGTAGCGGTAGCCCACATAGATTCCTTCCTCATATCTTTCCTTTTCTATATCGCCGTTATTATGGGAAAAGGTGGCTGAGTTCGGATAATCCTCATACCGGTATGCCCAACTGTCCGTCATCTTTCCGGACGGAGTCACTTTTCCCGACACGAGATCCGCAAAGGCATTTCCTCCCTCCATTCCCGCCTGTACCATCTGGATAAGTCCACGGATATTATCATACCTGTCCAGAAACGAAAGGTCAACCAGTCCGCCCGTGTTCACTGCAACAACTACATCTCGGTAATTCTCACAGATCTGTGCAAGAAGTTTTTCCTCTTCCTCCGTCAGGAAATAGTCTCCTGCCGCCGCATTGCGGTCCGCGCCTTCCCCTGCCACACGGCTGAGGATATAGAAAGCGATATCCGCGTCTGTCTTCTCCGCCTCTTTTCCCTCCGGGCGCACAAACGGCGTCGTGCTGTAGATATTAAAAAACGGGACGGACCCTTCTTCTTTTCCCTTTGCCCTTTCCAGGATATCGTCTCTCCATTCTGTCCTCGCCTTCTCATAGCGGGCGTCATAGTCCGCGATCCAGTCCTCCGTAGTAATGACATAGCCTGCATTTTTCATTCCTTCGTAAATGCTGACGCTGCTCCTCTCGTTCACATCGCCGGAACCGGTCCCGCCCTTCACTGTCCTGGACGCTCCGCCGCCGTACAGGGCGATCTTCGTCCCCGGCGCGACAGGCAGGATATTCCCCTCATTCTTCAGGAGCACCATTCCTGCCGCAGCAGCCTGACGTGCAAGCTCTCTGTTTACTTTTTCTCTTTCTGTCACTTCGGGATTTGTTGTCCCCGAGAATGTCCTTGTCTTTACTTTACGCAAATTTGCTCCCTCCATTTCTTCTGCCCGCCTCCCCTGGAAGGCGCGGGCTGTCTTCCTTTTTATCTGCCGCTTACCACGACAACCCCGTAATTGCAGGGAAGCGTAAGCCGGATCCGGTATCCGTCCGGCAGCTTCTCCAGCACTTCCGCCTCTTTTATCTCGCCGGTAAAGGTATCCCACACCTCCGGCTTCTCTGCGCCGGTCCTTAAGAGCACCTCGATCGTCTCCGGGCTGCCGCCGTAGTTCATAAACAGCGTATTTCTCTTTTCATCCTTTAAGTACCGGGTGAACATAACCCCGCTTAAGTCCTCGCCGCCGTGCATATACGGGTCGATCAGATACGCCGGATATGCCGAATGGTTGTTCTCTGTCCTTTTGCATCCCTCCACGATCTTCACCGGGCAGGGCGTGTTCTCCTCAAGGTAGGCGAACAGTTCGTCCTTCTCCTGTGCGCTGAACTCTCTTGCCTGACCGGATGCGTACAGCCTTTCCACGATACCGGCAAGCTCCTCATCGTCTCTTCGGTCCAGGGCAAGGCGCGGGCGCTTTTCCACAACGGCGATCTTCCCGCCCGCCTCCGCGAAGTCTTCCGCAAGGCGCGCCGCTTCTATCGGAAGCACCTCGCACATGGGAAGCACCAGGACGGAAAAGACCTGACCGCTCAACCGGTTCCTTATCCTCGCGCCGTTTCTTTCTTTTGGGTTTTCCTCCCGGTCATTTTCCTTTGCTTTACTTTCTGCCCCGGCATCCGACAGAAGGATCTCAAAATTCTCCGCCGCGTCCCTGTGGAGCAGGTCAAAATCCAGGTTTTCCGAGAGAAGTCCGTTCAGAAGAAGCTGGATCTGCCGGTCTGTCTCCACGGCATTCCCGTCTCTTAAGAATGCGCCGTGGAAGAATCCATGGGTAAAATTCTGATCCGGAAGATAATCCAACCAGAATGATTCGATCGGCAGATATACAAGGATATCCGCCTCATTGATCCCGTCCGTCATCGAATAGTTCAGCCTGCGGATCATGTCGTTCCCCTCGGACTGCCTGGGCCACCCCTTCCACTGGAAAAACTGTGACGGCGGCCAGTCGTTTTTCCTGTTGCCCCTGTCCGAATAAAAGAAGCCGTGATTGATAATGGTCTGCATGCCCATCTGGAACATCCAGGTAATAATCCTTGTGTACTCTTCAAATGTCATATCCCATCCGCATCCCGCGAACACTTCCACTGCCGTGCGTTTTTTCCCGTAAGAGTGGGCGCCGCAGGCGGTAAATTTGATATTCAGGCTTCCAATGCCTTTCCCGAGATGATCCGCGCCGCATACATCCTGAAACCGGTTCTGGCGGAGGTAGTCTCCGCTGTAGCGCGCGTGCCCGAACAGTGTCTCCTCAGCAAGGAGATGGGCGAAGAGTTTTAATCCGTGTTTCTCGCACCAGTCATGGATCACACCGAAATAATTGTGCTGGTACAGGTACGCGAGTACGTCAAAATAGTCGCAGCGCACTCTCCCCGCCTGTTCTCCCGGGAGGATGATCCGATACAGCTCATTCCGTATATCATACCCCTTCTGCTCCAAAAAGGTTTCCGCGAACTCATCGCTCCAGGCAATGGCATGCGCCATCCTTGTCTCATCGTTGAATACGGTGGTGATCGTCTTCCCGAAGTCCTCGCCGAACCGCTCATAATATTTGTCATATGTAGATTCCAGGAACTGCTCTGTCGCCTTCGGGTTTAAGTAGCTCACCTGGCCGTTCCCGCCGTGATCGTAAAGGTCCGCGTTCACCTTTGTGATAAAGGCGATGCAGTCACGGTCCGCCGAAAACTCAAACTCCGGTCCGAACCTGTCATAGATCAGATGCTCTTCCGTCGGGTATTCCTCAAATGTCTCTGCGTCAATTACGTGGATATTCCAGGTAAGGGCGGATTTATCCGTCTCAGGTCCCACGCCGAAAAGTCCCCCGCCCTCAAACCTCTTAAGCTGGGCACGGAACACCTGTCCCGCCGGGATTTCCACGGTCTTTATCGTGATGTATTTCTCCCTGTTCCTCTCATCCAGTGTTATGGTCTGGTCGCAGGTCCCCGCAGGCCAGTCGATCTCATCGTAGAGCCACATCTTTTCCCCATGCTCTTTCTTGTAGTCCAGGACGGTTTTGATATCCTGAAACCATTTTTCATCGAGATAGCCTCCGATATATCCCTCCCCGTTGTTTCTTCTGGCATGGGGGTTCGTACAGGTCACCCCGATCTCCGTCTGCATCTTAAGCTGACGCAGCAGCTCCTCCGTCTTAAGCTCGTCGTTCCAGAACCAGAGCGGCGTCTGAGCCTCATCAAGAGAATGTTCCTTTTTCGGTTCCTGCCATACTTTCCTGTCCATCGCTCAACCTCCTGTCTTATTTTTCAAAGTTCCTAAACAGCTCCCGGAAATAAAAGCTGGTCAGAAATGCCGGACCGGACACCCCGATCAGCACTATCACGCACCAAAACCTTGGAGAGAGGAACAAAAGCCCCGCTGGGATCAGCATGACCGCAAACATCAGGATTGATTTCAAAAAGTGTATCACACAAAAAAGGATACCGTTTTTTATCGTATTTTTCAATGTATTCTCAAATCTTGCGGCAGTTACCAATGAAAAAACGGTGAACATCATAACGAGGAGCGCCAGCACAAAGAGCAGGATCTTATAATACCTCACCCAGGATGCGTCAAGCCTTCCGAGAAGCCAGATATCCAGCCCCAAAAACGCGGTGAGCGCAAGTCCGCCAAGCCAGACTTCTGTAGACTTTTTGAAATTGTTCCTGAACGCGCGAAGGAAGGACGCAGCCACGCCGCCCTCTTCATTTTTGACCATTTTCAGTGTGATCTCATACATGGACGTGACCGCCGCCCCCGCTGTGACCACCGGTGCCATAAAGAGCAGGGTCAGAAGGTTCAGCGCGATCAGATCCCCGCTCCTGTTCAGTGCACCGGCAAGTTTTCCCTCTGTTGAAAATATGCTCATTTTTCTCCCTCCAGAAGATATTCCAAAAACTGTTTCGCTGTTTCGCTGTGTCTTGTGTTATAAAGTATCCCGCCGACGCTCTCCGTCTCATTATCCGAATATCCATCTATCCTGCGGATTCCCGGCAGGTCGTCCCCGTATACTCCGAGCACTTTTCCCTCTCCGTCTGTATAGAGTTTCGGGAACTGTTCCAGCTCTTCCTCAGAAAAGATATCCCGCAGATCCAGGAAGCTGCCCGCCTGCGCGTATTGCTCAAAATCTTCTTCCGTCATCATGCACACATCCAGTTCCTCCGTCCCGATCTGTGTATACAGACGGGCAAGGCTTGCCATGGCATAGCTTCCGGAAGAAGAGTCTGAAAAAAGCAGGGATGTGGAGATCGTAACGTCATATTCTGATGTATCGATCCCTGAGTATCCCGCGAATTCTTCTTCCAGCGTCTCCTCCGGCACATCTGTATGCACGTCCAGGAGAATCGCGCTGAACGCGTTTTCCTTTTCTGAAATCTTTGCATAGCCGAAATAAATGATCACAGCAACGATCAGGACCGCGGCGATAAACGGGATCTTATAATACATCCAAAAATATTCCAGTCTCTCTCTCCAGTTTCCCTGCTTCATATCTTAAACCTTTTCTTCTATCTTACTTTCGCGGGACAGCTCATCCTGTTTGAATATGCGTATACGGTCTCAGAGCTCTAACCTTTGACCGCTCCTGCCGCGATACCGTTGATGAACTGCTTCTGCAGAGCCATGAAGATGACGATCAGAGGCAGTGCGCAGAGCACGCAGGCGGCAAACAGGATATTCCACTGCGCCGGGTTCTCCTTGTCTCCCAGGAACTGCAGCATGCCGACAGGCAGCGAGTACTGCTCCTTCCTTGTGATAAAGACCATCGGATAAAAATAATCGTTCCAGATCCATAGTCCCTGCGTGATGACAGTGGATACCGTAGCCGGTTTCAGCAGCGGGAATACCACTGTTGTAAACCGCTTGAACAGTGACGCCCCGTCCATGTACGCGGACTCCTCGATCTCTACCGGGACACTCTTCATAAATCCTGAGTAGAGGAACACCGAGAACGGCAGCGAACAGGTGATGAACATGAGCATCGGTGTAAATCTTGTGTTCGGCACTCCCATTCTTGAGAGAGTCTGCGCGATCGGCACAATGACCATCTGGGACGGGATGATCAGTCCTGAGATAAAGAAGAAATACATAAATCTCGCCAGCTTAGACTTGATCCTTCCGATCGGATAAGCAGCCATTGTCGAGATGATGACGATCACAAGGACAGATCCCGCTGTAGTCACAAAGCTGTTTACAAACTCCATCGGGTAGTTCATATTCTGGAACGCGGTCCGATAGCTTTCCAGGGAGAACTCAATAAACAGATTCAGCGGCGACACCTGGTTCTCCGGCGTTCTTAAGGAACTGGAGAACACGATCACCAGAGGTGATATGATAATGATACAGAATATGATGATGACCGCATAGAGCAGCACTGTCTTCGGAGTCAGCTTCATATAAGTCTCGACTTCACGGTCGTCTTTCTTTCTTCTGAATGCCATTACAGTTCCACCTCCCTCTTATTCATAAAGAACAGCATAAATACCGTGATCAGGATGATCACAAAGAATGACACAACGGAAAACGCGCTGGCGCGTCCCATCTGCTGGTCCGTGAACGCCATCTGGTAGATCTGGAACATCAGCGTCCTCGTAGAGCTTCCGGGTCCTCCGTTCGTCATGATGAACGAGTAGTCGAAAGCTTTCAGCCCGGCGATCACATTAAGGATCACATTGATCGTGATCGTGGATGAGATCAGCGGCAGCTTGACGAAACGGGTAAGCTGCCATTCATTGCACCCGTCGATCCGTCCTGCCTCCAGAAGACTTTCATCCACTGTCTGAAGCCCTGCGAGGTAAATGATCATCGTTGTACCGAATCCTTTCCACACTTCCACGATCGCGATCGCGAACAGCGCGATGCTGAAATTACCCAACGGATTGAACGCGCTTCCGTCCATTCCAAAGATATCCAGCAGTCCCGCGATCATGCCTGACGTCGGCATGTACACGTAAGACCAGATAAAGCCGACAACGATGGCGCTGAACAATGCCGGAAAATACGCGCATGTACGAAAGATCCCCTTGAAATGTATCCGCGTGTTCAGTGCGATGGCAATGCCAAGTCCGATCAGGTTGCTCAGGAGCACAACGACCACTGCGTAGATCAGCGTATTCTTTATCGCGTTGACCATGGAGCCGTTTTCAAAGATCCTCTGGAAGTTCTCCAGCCCTACAAAATTAAAATTATAATTGATCCCGTTGAAATCCGTAATGCTGTAGTAAAAAAGCTGCAGCAGCGGATATATCCATAATATAAGGAAAAATGCCAGAGCCGGTATCAGGAATATATACATCTTATTTGTGAAGACGAGCGAATTGTTCCCGCCGGCTTTTTTCCTTTTCTTTTTCTTATCCATTGACGCATCCCCTTTCTGAAAGAAGGCTGCCCCGGCTCCTGTCCCGCAGCCAAAGCAGCCTTCTTCTCGTCTCATTTTATTCCTTTTTCCGTTTTACATCAGATCCTGGAATCTTGTCTGCATCTCCTGAGTGATGTCATCCACTGTAGTCCCCTGTCCGCCGATCATCTCGCCGAACTTCTCTTCCATTGTCGTCTCTGTTCCGGACGGCCACGCCTGGTTGCACCAGTGGAATGCCTTGCCCTCGTTCATCATGTCGATGAACGGTTTAAACAGTTCATAATTTGCCGTTGCATCTGCGCCCTCGCCGTATGTAA
>DWVT01000231.1 GCA_019120075.1 Candidatus Mediterraneibacter excrementigallinarum | reverse complement strand
CGGTGAAGTCACGCCCGGCTAAAAAATCGAAAATAGCGGGGCTTGGGAAAGTGCGTCCATTTTTAGGAAAAACCAGCAAAAATCTATTGATTTTTATTCATTTTTCTCTTGACATATCACCGCTGGACTTTGCAAATGAATTATATACCGCATGAAATGGAGTCTATCCTAACTCCATGCCTTCCGTAAATATGGCCGTATCCAGAAGATTATTGCTGAAACAAAATTGTGAGTATAACATGTTGCCCTTTTTCCAAAAGTAATGATATAATAACGATAGAATATCGATATAATATTGATGTAGTTTTAAGGAGGTGTTTCCTATGCCAATGATCCGTCCAAGCAGTGACCTGCGGAACAAATATAATGAGATTTCTGAATTCTGCAATCAGTATCAGGAACCCGTATTCATTACAAAAAACGGAACCGGAGACCTTGTAGTTATGACCAACGCACAATACGAACAGCTCTGCGGCAAAGCAGAACTGCGCCGTCTTCTGGATGCCGGCTTAAAAGAAACCAAAGCCGAACATGGCAGATCGGCGTCTGATGTCTTTGCAGATTTAGAAGAAAGGTTCGGGTTCCCGTCTGATGTATAAAGTAATCATTGATTCCCTGGCGGAGCAGGATCTGGTCGATCTCTTTGTCTACATTACAGAGACACTGAAAGCACCAGATGCGGCAAAACGCCTGTATGGAAAAATCAAAAAAGATATCTCCGATCTCGCATCCATGCCATACCGTTGTCCACTGATCGCAGAGGAACCATATGCACAGCTTGGCGTGCGGAAATTATGCATCGAGAATTACATTGCATTTTTTCTTGTCGATGAATCAGCAAATGAAGTCCATGTGTTCCGCATCCTTTATCATCGAAGGGAATGGCATGATCTCATTTAACCCATCAGGCGGACTGTCCAAAGCGGTCCGCCTGTTTTATGGTATCTACCCGGCTATCAGATAAATTTTATTATCATCAAAACAGATTTTCTCTGTATGATTGAAAATCTGAATCATATCTTCCATTTTATCTATAAACACACGTGTTTCCGGATTACCGATTTCAGCAAATGCAGTAATCGCGCTCATTTCTATCTCTTTTGCATTTGATTTGATGTATTTACCACTATCCTGTAAAAACTCATCAACCCGACCTTCTTTTACAAGAGGAATACTGCCGATGAACTTTCCTACAGCTTTGCTTGCAGTTCCGATTCCCTTAAGCACATTTGCCTCAACCGAAACACCGCTTATTTTTTCAAGGTAAATCGAACACTTTTCAAATAACTCTCTATATATCGATGAGAGCTTTTCAATTTCTTCTTTTATGCCATTGATGTATTCTTCCTTAAAGTTACCACTCAGCATGATTTCCAGCATTGAAGCCATCGAAAATGTAAATAAGGAAAGCCTGTAGTATTTGAATTTCTTTTGTAAATCCTTAAGTGTTGAATTAACCTGATTTTGTGCTACTACAAGTTTCTTTGAATTAATCACCTCTGCAACTCTCTTTTGGTACACATTCATGTTCTTACGTGCCGTTCTTTGAATATCAAGTACCAGTTTATGATTACTTGCCACAAAATGCTCATTATCCCAATTCAGCTTATATTTGGATATAATATTCGATAACGTCTCAACATCCGCTTCTATTTCCGATTCTTTTTCAATTTCCAGGAATGAAATTATCTGTCTCTGCATTTTTTCAATTTCACCAAGTTTCTGCTCAATAGAGAATAAAGCAACAGCCATCATCATTGTTGCCGGATTGATTGCAGCTACCGTCTGCGTTGTTGCCGTCAGTGGACCTGCGGACTGAAGCTGAGCAAATTTCGACGCCCCATCAGCTGTTTTAAACGCACCCCAAAAGTTACCGTTCTTAGCAACCTTTAATGTATCTCCAACTGCTGCATTTGCTAATCGGTAAAGACCAGATGTGTTTATGGCAGTTGTTTGCGTAACAGTCCTAAGAGCTGGGAGTAATGAAGAAACGCCCGCACCAAGCGTGGTCAACTGTGCCAAAGGAACACTTAATGTTTTCTGTTCTGGAATCTCCGCACGAGCATCGAATAATAATCCACTAGCTATCTCCATCAATCCTTTTTCATTCATTTTCTCTGATGGCGTAAGTTCCGAATTCGGCATCTTAATAATTTGAGCCATATGCATTCGCCTCCTATGCATGTTTTACTGATAGTTTATTTTGCCATATCAGTCATTGTAATTTTCGCGAAAAACTCCGGCATCCAAATAGTCCTGCTCACCTCTCTGAGTAAAGGGGTAGGCATCCACAAAACACGGATGCAGAGCACTTTTTCAGTAATCAGTCTTTGTCTCCTCGCGTCATCAGCGCCACCACCTCGCAGTGCACCGTCTCACAGAACTGATCCACCGCCGTCATCTTCTCCACCCGGTACCCGGCGATCTGCATCATCTCCAGATCCCGTGCCAGGCTGGTCATCTTGCAGGAAATATACACGATCCGGTCCACGCCATAACTCAGAATCTTCGGCAGAGCCTTCGGATGGATCCCGTCTCTCGGTGGATCCAGCACGATCACATCCGGTTTTTCCTCCAGTTCATCCAGCACCTGAAATACATCGCCTGCTATGAATTTACAGTTGGAAATACCGTTCCTCGCGGCATTTTCTTTTGCAGCCTCTACCGCTTCTTCGACAATCTCCACACCGACCACCTGCTTTGCCACCGGAGCCAGCACCTGACTGATCGTCCCGGTCCCGCTGAAGAGGTCGAACACTGTCATATCGTGGATATCGCCGATGTACTCCCGCACTGTCTCATACAGAACCTCTGCCCCTCTCGTGTTGGGCTGAAAGAAGGAAAACGGCGTGATCTTGAACTCCAGTCCAAGCAGCTTTTCATAAAAAGAGTCCTGTCCGTAAAGGATGCGCGTCTCATCGCTTTTCACCACGTCTGCGAGCGAATCATTTAAAATATGCAGGATCCCCACGATCTTTCCTTCCAGCTCAAGCTCAAGGAGTTCCTTCACCAGCGGCTCAAGATCATGCTCCTCCTGGGTGGTCGTCACCAGGCTGACCAGGATCTCCCCCGTCGTATCTCCTCTCCTCAGAAGGAGATGGCGCAGGTATCCCACATGCTGCATCTTCTTATAGTAGCTGACATTTCTCTCTTTAAAATACTCCAGCACACAGACAAGGATCCGGTTCATATCCTCATGCACCAAACGGCAGTCCGCCGCAGTCAGGACGTCATAGGTGCTTCCCTTCTTATGGAGTCCCAACGACAGAGGTCCGTCCTTGTATTCGTCCCCGAAAGAAAACTCCATCTTGTTTCTGTAACCGAACTCCTTCGGGCTGGATTTGACTCCTTCAAAGACATACTCCCCTTGTACCGCCTCATCCATGATCCTGCGGATCTGCCCCTCTTTCATCTTCACCTGTTCCTCATAGGGCATGGTCTGATACATGCATCCCCCGCACTCCGGGAAGATACTGCACACCGGCTCCCTGGTCTCCAGCGGGGACTTCTCCAGCACCTCAAGCAGACGACCTTCTGCCTTTCCCTTTTTAAATTTATTGATCACGAACCGGATTTTCTGTCCCGGGATCCCATTCTTCACGATGACATCCTTATCCTCTTCCGGGATATGCACGATCCCCTTGTTCGGAAAATCCACCCGTTCAATGATTCCTTCACAAACTGTTCCTTTTTTCATCTTTTCCTCCAAATCATCAGACAAATTTCTCACTTGGTGCCGTGTACCTTTGACAAAGTACACGGCACCTTGTAAAAGGTACACGGCACCTCAACGAATTTTAATCGGATAGGGGAAGAGAATCTTCCCCTATCCCCGCGATACCACGGGCAGCTCACGGCGAAGCCGTTCGCTGTCCGTTGCCCGGCAAATG
>DWVT01000230.1 GCA_019120075.1 Candidatus Mediterraneibacter excrementigallinarum | reverse complement strand
GAATGAAGAACTATTGCCTGATTGACACAGAGATCAATTATATCATGGGTATAACCAAACCGATTGATCCTGTCCCTTATTTATTCAGTTATCAAAGAACTAAGTAACTATAAACTTATTATACGAGGAGAAGGATATGTGGAAAGATGACGTGGCACCCAGAGTTGCCATGCTGATGGAATATTTCTACACCGGAAGCGGCGTCGGACTCTGGGGGATTGGAGAAGATGGGGAAGTATTTTACACCTCGAACCAGAACGCGAAGGAACTGGAGATGATCCTGAAGAGCGGCGACTGCCTGAAATATGCGCTTGAGGAAGCTTCCGATCTGCAGGTTCCCTTTATCATGGGAGACAGTCTGGGGATGATCTGGGTGGAACGGGGAATCGAGCCGAGACAGTCAACCGTATATCAGAGAGACGGAGGGCTGATCACCCCGGCTGCCGTCGCCGGAGAGAGAAAGGGAATGCAGGCGGTGGTAAGCCTGCTCGCTGAAGGGAAAACCTGCGCTCATGTGAGAGTGGGGGAGATGGTCCGTTTCACAGTCCATGCGGAAGTGCCCGAGGGAGCAGGGAGGATCACTGCGGTAGACTATGACCCGGTTGAAATATGCAGGCTTCCGGGAGAAAAGAAAGTGTTCTTAAACAGCGCATCGTTTACAGAGTTTGAGCAGGACGGAAGGTACGGAGCGGATGCAGAGTTCTCATATACCTATGACAGACCGGGAACCTATTTCGCGTCTGTCCGTGTAAAATCAAACCGGAAAGGAGACGCCTCAGACATCTTCACTCAGGTGAAGAATCTTGCCCGGGTGCGGGTGGTCGTGGAATAAAATGGATCTGCCTCTCTGCAGAGGGGGGTGGAAAACGGAGACAGAATCTTTAAAAATCTTGGAAACGTGATAAAATAATTGTATAAAAATCTTGAAAACGTGATAAAATAGCTGTATAAAAATCTTGAAAACGTGGAGACGACAGCTATGAAAAGAAAAATATACAGCAGTTTCCTAGAATGGAAAAAAGAAAGCGCGGGAAAAACAGCGCTTCTGATTGATGGGGCACGGCGTGTCGGAAAGAGTTATATAGCCGAAGCATTTGCAAAAGCCGAATACAGATCTTATATCATGATCGATTTTAATAACACGCCGGATGAGGTAAAGGAGTTATTTCAAAGTTACCTGAATGATCTGGATAACTTTTTTATGTATTTGTCTGCGTTTTATAATGTGAAACTTTATGAACACGACTCTCTGATTATTTTTGATGAAGTGCAGATGTTTCCAAGGGCAAGGGCCGCAATAAAATATCTGGTTGCCGACGGCCGCTATGACTATATCGAGACAGGTTCTCTTCTTTCGATAAAAAGAAATGTACAGGACATAGTGATACCATCGGAAGAAAGGCATATACGGATGTATCCTATGGATTTTGAAGAGTTTCTGTGGGCTGTCGGAAACCAGACCATGATGCCTTTTATCAGATCCTGTTTTGAGAAACAGAAGCCTTTGGGACAGGCGCTTCACAGAAAAGCGATGGATTATTTCCGGCAGTATATGATCGTGGGGGGGATGCCGCAGGCGGTAGATGAGTATTCGAAATCCAGAGATTTTGACAGGGTGGACCGGATCAAGAGGGATATTCTGACACTGTATCGGGCGGATGTTTCAAAATATGCCGTAGGATATGAAAGAAAAGTAGAAAGTATTTTTGATGGGATCCCGGCTCAACTGAGCAGACATGAAAAAAAATTCCGCCTTGCATCGATAAGCCGGGAAGCGAGACTCAGAGAATACGAGGATGCCTTCGCATGGCTGGATGATGCAATGACCGTCAATATCTGTTTTAATTCCACGGAACCCAATCTCGGGCTCCGCATGAACATGGATCGGATGACCATGAAATGTTATATGGCGGATACCGGTCTGCTGATCAGTCATGCTTTCGATGAGAACGGGCTGGTATCGGAAGAAATATACAGAAAACTTTTGTTTGACAAGCTGGAGATCAACAAGGGAATGATACTTGAGAATATTGTCGCCCAGATGCTTGCCGCATCAGGACACAGACTTTATTTTTATTCCAATCCGTCAAGGGAAGATCCTGAGGCGAGAATGGAGATTGATTTTCTGATCGCGAAGAGCAAAGTGACGAGCCGGCATAATATCTCGCCGATTGAAGTAAAGTCAGGGAGCAATTATACTCTCAGTTCACTCCGCAAATTCTGCAGAAAATATAAGGAGCAGACACATATCGCTTATGTTGTTCACAAAAATGACCTGAAGACAGAGGAAGAGATTGTCTATCTTCCGGTCTATATGGTGCCCTGTCTGTAAAATGTGGGATTTTGAGGAGGGACAGAGAATAAAATACAAACAGTTGCCAAAGATCTGCTTTTTCAGAACGCGCCTGAGCGTCCGTAAAGAGCAGATCTTTTTGCATGAAAACAGCGGTATTTTACGGAAAAAGATGCTAATATTATCGCAGAGAATCTGAGGGAGGAGTCAGCGTGAAAATGAAAAAAATCATTTCGACACTAACATTTAAGGTCCTTATCCTGATCGTGCTGGCGGTGCTGCCGGTAAATGTATTTCTTATCATCAGTACTATGCGCGCGACAGAGGAACTGTACAGGCAGACAGAACTGTCTCTGCAGAATACCGCGGATCTATATATCAATACGCTGGACATGGAGATGGAAAGGACAGCTTACTATCTGTACAGTCAGTATAATGATAATCCCGATTTTATCACACTTTGCGGGACAACCGGATATCTTCCGAATCCTTCGGAGGCTGCTATCGCGGATACGTGGCATGGACCATACCGGGTACTGGGAAATCCTCATCCGGGAGACGAAAGCCATACCTCTTATCATTCGCAGATTTCTTTCATCCTGACTTGCTGTCAGCGTTGTCCTGCAGATGAGTGTTCCAACAAAAAATGACATTGTTATACGGTTCATCATGAGAAAAAAGTTTTATAAGTCCTCTCAAAGATTGACTTTGCGTGCCTGATGCAATATTGTATTAATCGGATAATACAATGGGAGGGCGAAACAGATGATCGCGATCTTACTTGCAATACTGATTTTCTTTCTTTTCCTGGAATTCAACCGGCTGCTGTCCCGCAGGTCCTGGAAGAAGAAAGAGAAGGAATACATCCACGGAAAGTTCGGCGCCGTACCAAAGGAGAAAGAGTGGAACGACAAGGTAACATGAAGGGATCTGCCACGTCGCAGAATGCGGTGAAGCTGCTGAAACTCGCCGGATTCCCGGAGGAAATACTGGAAAAGTGCGAAGAGACAGATGAAACACTGGAAAAATCAATGATTTCCTGCTAAAATGGGGAACGTAAATGCAGGAAAGGAGAAAAGACGATGCCAAAATTAAACGAGAACTATCAGAACCTGGAAGAGAGCTACCTGTTTGCAGAGATCGCAAGACGGGTTAAGGTATATGAGGAATCCCATCCGGACAACAAGATCATCCGTCTCGGGATCGGCGATGTGACAAAGCCGCTGACAAAGAAGGTGATCGCGGCACTCCACGAGGCAGTGGATGAGCAGGCAGTGCCGGAGACGTTCAAAGGATATGGCCCGGAGAAAGGATATGATTTCCTCAGAAATGCCATCTCTGATTATTATAAAAGAAACGGCGCAGATGTGGATCCGGATACGATCTTCATCTCCGACGGAGCAAAGAGCGACACAGGAAATATCACAGACCTGTTTGCAAAGGACAATGTAGTGCTGGTGCCGGATCCGGTATACCCGGTATATGTGGACACAAATATGATGGATGGAAGAAAGATCGTCTACATGAACGGAACGGCGGAGAACAACTTCCTGCCCATGCCGGACGATTCTGTAAAGGCAGATATGATCTATCTGTGTTCCCCGAACAACCCGACAGGAGCATGCTATAACAAAGAGCAGCTGAAAGTCTGGGTTGACTATGCGCTGAAGAACGACGCGGTCATTATGTTTGACGCGGCGTATGAAGCGTTTGTCTCCGATCCGGAGCTTCCGAGGAGCATCTATGAGATTGAGGGTGCGAAGAAATGTGCCATCGAGTTCTGCTCTCTGTCGAAGACGGCAGGATTTACCGGAACACGCTGCTCCTACACTGTGATCCCGAAGGAACTGGTATTTACAGCTTCCAACGGAAAAGAAATGTCCTTAAATGAGATGTGGAACAGAAGACACTCCACAAAGTTCAACGGAACTCCCTACATCGTTCAGCGCGCGGCTGCGGCTGTATTCACAGAAGAGGGAATGGCGGAGTGCATGGAGAACATCGACTACTACAGAGAGAATGCGAAGATCATCGCGGACGTCCTGAAGAAGAAGAACATTCCGTTCACAGGCGGTGTGAATTCACCTTATATCTGGTTCCAGTGCCCGAACGGTATGGAATCCTGGGAGTTCTTTGACTACCTTCTGACACATGCGGAAGTAGTGGGAACACCGGGAGCGGGATTCGGCGAGAACGGAAAATATTTCTTCCGTCTGACCGCATTCGGACAGCATGAGAGCACAAAAGAAGCCATGAGAAGATTTGACGAATTATTCTGAAAATGGATCATTGATATGCAGATCCCTGTTTTGCAAATTTTTACAAAACAGGGACTTTTTTTACGCTTTTTTAACAATTCCTGTTCATGAAAACGGGAGCGTTTTTTTGTAAAACTGCAGTTAAATTGATTTGGATGGGATCTTTGTGTAGAAAAACTACATAAAAAAACAAGTAAAATATACAATAAAAGGATGAAAAATAAAAAAAGATTATAAAAAATACATATAAAATAGCGATAAATTTTGCCTTAACTTAAAATTAACGTTATCGAAGAGGACATATTAACATTCCTTTTGTAGAATATCTACCGCTGGCGAAAGGAGCCGGCGTGGAGTAGAAAGTAAAATTTACTGCGTAATCTCAAAAGTGAAGGAGAGAAAATAATGTCTGAATTGCTTCTGAAGAATGTTTGTAAGATGTATGACAAGAAACAGTATGCGGTCAGGGACTTCTCGCTGAAAATTGAGGATGGGGAATTTGTGATCTTTGTAGGGCCGTCAGGCTGCGGAAAGTCGACGACGCTTCGAATGATCGCAGGACTTGAAGAAATTACGAGCGGGGAACTATGGATTGACCAGCAACTTAGCAATTACGTAGAACCAAAAGACAGAGATTTGTCAATGGTATTCCAGAACTATGCCTTATATCCGCAGATGACTATTTACGATAATATGGCCTTTTCCCTTCAAATCAGAAAGGTTCCGAAGGATGAAATCGACAAGAGGGTTCACTGGGCGGCGTCAATTCTCGGTATCGAGCATCTGCTGAAACAAAGACCTGGCGCTCTTTCCGGCGGACAGAAACAGAGGGTGGCGATCGGAAGCGCGATCATGAGAAAGCCGAAGGCTTTTCTTATGGACGAACCGCTTTCCAATCTGGATGCAAAGCTGAGAGCTCAGATGCGGGTAGAGCTGTCAGAACTTCATAAAAGGCTCGGCACTACGATGATCTATGTAACACATGATCAGACCGAGGCGATGACGCTGGGAACAAAGATCGTTGTCATGAAAGACGGGTTCATAAAACAGGCGGATACGCCCAAAGAGATTTACGAAAATCCGGCAGATCTTTTTGTCGCAGGGTTTATCGGATCTCCGTCAATGAATTTTATGGAAGGAACAATCCGGAAGACTGACAAGGGAGCCGATTTCGTTCTTGTTTCCGGACAGAAACTGGAACTTCCGGCAGACAAGGCCAACATCCTGGCAAACGAGTACGCGGACAAGAAAGTGCTCATTGGAATCCGGCCGGAGCATTTTTCCACAGTTCCCCAGACAGCGTATCCGGAAGCAGATTATTCAAGACGGAGATTGTCCGGAACGATCATAGCAAGAGAAATGTTGGGAGCCGAGTCCATGTTTTATCTCAGAGAAGAGTCTGCCGGCGAGTATGCCTGCAGGCTTCCGGTAGAGACGCCGGGAAAAGCCGAAGGAACAATGACGTTGTATGTTGATATGGATGAAGCGCATTTCTTTGATCCGACAACGGAAAAAAATATTTTTTACGGAGGTAGGCAATGAAATCATTATCTGAAAAATTCAAAGGCGGAAGCGCGTATTGTTATCTGATCCCCTGCTTCCTCATATTTGCAGTTTTCCTTTTTTATCCTTTTGTTAAAACGATTTATCTGAGTCTGTTCCTGACAGACAAACTCGGACAGGCAAAGGTGTTTGTGGGGGCAAGAAACTATATTGAACTGCTCACGTCGTCCTCGTTTTATAACAGTTTGATCGTCACATTGGTCTTTGTGGTCATCGTTGTGGTCGGAAGCATGCTCCTGGGACTGATCGGGGCAGTGCTGTGCAGCAAGGCGTTTCCGGGAATCCGGGCGTTCAGCACCTCCTATGCGCTCCCTATGGCCATTGCATCCAGCGGGGCGGCAATGATCTTCAAGATTATCCTCAACCCGACGATCGGTATCCTTAACAAGCTGACGGGACTGGACATCAACTGGATCGCTGATCCGAAATATGCACTGATCTGTGTGGCTGTCCTGACTGCATGGCTGAACAGCGGAATCAATTTCCTGTATTTTTCAGCCGGGCTTGGAAATATTGATGAGTCCATCTATGAGAGAGCTTCTGTTGACGGTGCGAACGGGATCCAGAAATTTTTCCGCCTTACACTGCCGGGACTGAGCCCGATCATGTTTTATACGCTGGTGGTCAATATCATTCAGGCTTTTCAGTCTTTCGGGCAGATCAAGATCCTGACCGCGGGAGGTCCGGGAGAATCCACGAACGTTATTGTGTATTCGATCTACAGGGACGCGTTTTTCAATTATAGATTCGGAAGCGCAGCCGCACAGTCGGTCGTGCTGTTCCTGATCATTATGGCGCTTACGCTTGTGATGTTTAAGATTGAAAAGAAAGGAGTCAAATATTAAGATGTCTGCTTTTAATAATACCATTACAATGGAACAAGGTGCATACAATGAAGCGGAAATCGCAAGGCTTCACAGCCTGATGAATGCCCGGGCTCTCAGAAAAAAGAGAATACGCAAGACAGTGCTTGTCGCTGTAAACATTATCTTTGCGCTGTTTATGCTGTTCCCGCTTCTGTATTCAGTCAGTGTGGCGGTTATGCCCGGCGACGAGCTGTTTACAATGGATATGAACCTGCTCCCGCAGAATCCCACCGTGGATAACTTTGTGCGTGCGTTCACGCAGGTTCCGCTGGTCCGCTTCATCCTGAACTCTTTCCTTGTGGCAGGATGCATCACCCTGGGACAGATCATCACCTGCTCCCTTGCGGCGTTTGCTTTTTCCTTCCTCGACTTTAAAGGGAAAAACCTGCTGTTTATGCTGGTTATGGCGACGATGATGGTCCCCGGGGAGGCGGTCATCATCTCAAACTACCTGACAGTCAGCAGCCTGGGGATATTGGATACATATATTGTGCTGATCCTGCCTTCGCTGACTTCGGCAATGGGGATTTTCCTGTTCCGCCAGTTTTATATGACATTTCCAATCTCCCTGTATGAGTCGGCGAAACTTGACGGATGCGGCAACCTGAGATTTATCGTGAAGATATTGATCCCTCTTACAAAGTCAGCGATTGGCGCAATGGCAGTATACACCTTTATCAACGCCTGGAATATGTATATGTGGCCGCTGCTTGTTACGGGATCCGAGGAAATGCGTACGGTCCAGATTGGTATCAGTATGCTGAACAGCGTTGACGCACAGTCTATCACGCTGATGATGGCAGGCGTTGTGGCGATCATCATCCCGTCCATGGTCATCTTTATCGTTGGCCAGAAACAGCTCATAAGCGGAATGTTCTCAGGGGCGGTGAAAGGCTGACCTGTTAATATAGCAACATTAATTTGCTTCCGGTCCGGTCAGCATCCCGCACGACGTTCCGGCGGTACGACACAAAAACAGAAAAGGAGAGAAGGTATTTATGAAAAGAAGAGTAATCGCATCCATTCTTGCCGCGGCTATGGCATTTTCACTCGCTGCATGTGGAAACACCGCATCCAACACAGCAGCAGGCGCAACCGCGGAGGGGGAAGAGAGCGCAGAAAGTGCCGGATCCAGCGTGATCACTGACAACTTTAAAAATGTGGACACAAACGGCACAACCATTACTTTCTGGCATTCCATGGGCGGAGTGAACGGCGAGGCAATGGACTACCTGGTTAACAAGTTTAATGAAGAAAACGAGGACGGGATCACAGTTGAGTCAGTTTACCAGGGGGAATACGATGACACGATCAATAAGCTGAAAAGTGCCCAGATCGGAAATATGGGGGCGGACCTTGTCCAGATCTATGACCTCGGAACACGTTTTATGATTGATTCCGGATGGGTGATCCCGATGCAGGATATGATCGATGCGGACGGGTATGATATTTCACAGATCGAGCCTAACGTTGCGGCATATTATACAACAGATGACGGAACGATGTACTCCATGCCGTTCAACTCATCTACGCCCCTTCTTTACTACAACAAAGATATGTTTGAAGCGGCAGGGATCACTGAGGTCCCGGCCAGCCTTCCTGAGATCGCTGAGATCGGCGACGCCCTGATGGAGAAAGGCGGAGCCGAGGAAGTGATCGCGATCAGCATTTACGGCTGGTATTTTGAGCAGTTCCTCTGTAAGCAGGGGCTCAATATGGTGGACAATGGAAACGGCCGTGAAGCGGCAGCTACCAAGGTAGAATTTGACGAAAACGGCGGCGGGCTGAATATCCTGAATGCATGGTATGACCTGTATGAGAAAGGATATGCCCCGAATGTCGGACGTTCCGGAAGCGATACAGCTACGACAGACTTTACATCAGGGAAAGCTGCTATGATGCTTGCATCTACAGCCTCACTGAAGCAGGTCCTTGAAGACAGCGGCGGAAACTTTGAAGTAGGTACTGCTTACTATCCGGCAGTCAGCCCGGACGACAAAGGCGGAGTGTCCATCGGAGGCGCGTCTCTGTGGGCCCTGAACAACCAGGATGAGACAAAGGCGGCGGCAACATGGAAGTTTATCAAGTTCCTGATCTCTCCGGAGTCCCAGGCATACTGGAACGCCCAGACCGGATACTTCCCGATCGTTACTGCGGCTCAGGAAGAGCAGACATTCAAGGACAACATTGCCAAGTATCCTCAGTTCCAGACAGCGCTGGATCAGCTTCATGATTCCACACCGGAATCTGCAGGGGCGCTCCTGAGTGTATTCCCGGAATCACGTCAGATCGTCGAGACACAGATCGAGAATATGCTGAACGGAAATGTGACACCGGAAGAGGCTGTTGACAACATGGCCAGCGAGATCAATAAGACGATTGAAGAGTACAACCTGGTCAACGGTTAAAAAATAAATTGCCGGATCCTGATTTTTAAAAGCGTGCCTGAAAAAATTCGGCACGCTTTTATCAGTAAAAAGGAAGACTGCTGTATAATAAAAAGTATGTACTATAAGGAGGAGCCATGAAATGAAGGATGTAAAGATTTTTGCACACAGGGGAGCGAGCGCCTATGCACCGGAAAATACGCTGGAGGCCTTCCGCCTTGCCATGGAGCAGGGAGCCGATGGGATCGAGATTGACGTTCAGCTGACAAAGGATAATGAACTTGTGGTGATCCATGATGAGACGGTCGACCGTGTCAGCAGCGCGAAGGGCGCTGTAAGGGACTATACGCTGGAGGAACTGAAAAAGATCCCCGTGCCAAATCATTTTGAACAGTATCCGGATGTGCGGATCCCTACGCTCCGGGAGGTGCTTGAACTGGTAAAGCCCGGAAAAATGGAGATTAATATTGAATTGAAGACGGGGATATACTGGTATCCCGAGATTGAGAAAAAGGTATTGGATCTGGTGAAGGAAGTGGGAATGGAAGAACGCATCATCTATTCTTCTTTTAATCATTACAGTATACAGAAGATCAGGGAGATTGCCCCGGATGCGGAGACAGCCTATCTGATCGGAGATGTTATGCTTGACGTGGCAGAGTACACGAGGAAAACAGGGGTCAAAGGCATCCATCCGGCGCTGTTCCATGTCAAGATGGCGGATTTCCTTGAGGAATACAAAAAGAGCGGGCTTGCGGTCAGGGTATGGACAGTGAATGAAAAAGACCAGATGAGCTGGCTGATCCGGGAGGGCGTGGACGCAGTGATCACCAATTTTCCGGACCGAGGGATAGAGGCGCGTGCGGAAGCGGAGGCAGAATTAGCTAATGATGAAAAATAAAAAACTGTTTCTGCTCGATATTGACGGAACCGTCTGTAAGGGAGAACAGCTGATCGGAGGCACACGCGAGTTCCTGTCATATCTGAAGAGCTGCGGCGGCCAGTTTGTTTTTATTACCAACAATGCCACGAAAAGCATTGCCGACTATATTGCTTCCTTCCAGAAAATGGGGATTCAGTCAGATTTTTCAAATTTTATCACTGCATCTTACGCAACAGTCCAGTATCTGAAGCAGCATCACAGCGGAGAACTGATCTATGTTCTTGGGACCAGGTCTCTGCTACGGGAATTGAAACAGAACGGGATACGGGTTACGACAGACTGGGAGGACGGAGAGATCTCCTGCGTCCTGGTCTCCTATGACAATCAGCTGACCTATGAGAAAATTTCCGATACCTGCCAGCTTCTGGCCAGACGCCCGGATGTGGATTATATTGCAACCAATCCTGACTATGTCTGCCCGGTTGAATTTGGTTATGTGCCGGATTGCGGGTCCATCTGCGAGATGCTGGAGCACGCGGTAAAGAGGACTCCTTATTTTATCGGAAAACCGGAGACTGCCATGGTGGAATTCGCTGTGAAGAAGAACCGCTTTACAAAAGAGGAAACCCTGATCGTTGGCGACCGGCTTTATACGGATATCCTCTGCGGAAAACGTGCTGGGGTGGAGACTGCCCTGGTGCTTACCGGGGAGGCTACGCGGGAGGAGGCGCAGCGGTCGGACAATCCGCCGGAATATATTTTTTCCTCCATTGAAGAACTGTTCCATGTCTGGGCAGATGAATCCGCTGCGAATATATAAGTAACTTTAGATTTCTATTTATGCCTCGTAGTCCGATGATCGCATTGGACTACGGGGCGTGCAGATCATAATTCCTGTTAAATAGCCTGAATCGTTAAAGCGAAATATCTCATAGCTGCCGGAATGCCCACTGAGCGTATAGCGGTATTCCTCATCGTCTTCGCCGGGATCCGGCTGCCCATATATGTCTATTACATCAGCCGGTCTTGACCAGCCCAGGCGGATGCCTCCGGGAAGGATCAGATCAGTCCCGGAAAAATCATAGTTTTCATAAGTGGCAGATAAGGTGCCGACCGTTCCGTCGGTAAGTGGGACGGCCTCTTTCGCTGCATTGTATACGGTGACAAAAAGGTTCTGTTCCCGGTCATTCGTAAGAGTGACGTTTGCACTGTCATAGGATGCATATGGACTGTCTGTCCCCTGAAGCTTCCTGGGGACATCCTGCCCCTCTTTAATATACCATCCATTTGAGAAAAAGTCAGAAAGAGACACAGGCAGCGAGTATACGGCATTGTTGATCTGGATAGAAAAACTGCGCCAATCGTCCGGGAGGGATGGAAGCGCCGGATATAACTTGTCAGCCTGTTCATCCAGGTCGGTTATGTATTCCAGAGAGAACAGTACCTCCGTATGCGGCAGATAGACTGCCTTGGCGCGCAGATCGCTATTTTCCTGCCAAAGCTTCTCGCCTTCCTCGTAAAGATCAGACGTCATGGATAAGATGTGATTCTCTCCATCCATGCCCACGCCTTCCATAGAGAACGTCTCTTCCCCGTCATCTGTTGACCCCATGTCAAATCCCAATCTGTAAAGGTAGTCTGTTTTCGGATGTGACAAATATGGTATATCAAGAACAAGCGTCCGCAGCAGAATGAATGAAAGCGCCAGACATGCCAGGATTCCGACAGCGCATCCTGCTTTCGTCAGGAGTATGCCAACGCACCCTGCTTTTCCTTTTGTTAAAGTCACCGGCTTGCGGATGACCTGAATGAAAAAGATGACAGCCGCGAATGCCAGAACTACCACAATCGTCCGCCAGATCACCTCCTGCACAAATCCGCTGACACCCATTACTGCGTCAGAACTGCCCAGGAAGGAATCCAGGAAAAATATGATCCCCACGAAAAGCAGCAGGGGTACTGCGAAAATAAGCACCACCATGATATAGATCCAGTCAATACGATTTTTTTCAGGTCCTTCAGAACTCATTTCATTTCTCCTTTACATTCTGATATCTTCGGGGATTTTTTTACGCTTCGCGTTTTTACAACGGCGGAAGAGCATTCTGGCAATCAGTATGATTCCGATCGCTGCTGCTGAGGTGGATCCTGTAAACAGACAGAGCATCTCATTATTCTTCCGGTAATACTCACTTACAACGTTTTCCGGTTTTTGGGGATCATATAAGAGATCTTGCCTTGCACCTGTCCAGATTTCGGTGTTCAGTTCCCCGATCGTCTCCACACATCTGTCCGCAGAAGTGGTTTCCCTGATGTTTGTATCTTCCTTCCCGATCATCCATCTGCCATCTTTTGTGCGGTAACGGTATGTGATCACTGTGAAATTATAAGCATCCCCGTCATCATCCAGTCCCATCCAGCGCTCGATCTTTAACACTTCGCCTACAGAATGTTCTGTATAATTTATATTTTCTGCCACAAGTCCGACAGCCGTATAGATGAAGCAGCCAGCCCACATTACGATAAAAAGCATAATAAAAACCAAAAACGCAGACAATAACGAACGGGATATCCTTTTGATCTTATCTTTTATCATCTTCGAGGCTCCCTCTTGTGATAGTATCAATACTGCTCTGTTTGAAGCATAAACTATTTGTGTAAAATAAAATGTGAAGAACAGGTAAAATTTTTGTAATAGCAGGCAGACGCAAAATAATCCGATCCGAAAAAACGAATCTGTGCTATTGCCTGAGCCGTACTGTTGGAGTATACTGGCACTATCGTACAAAACGGGGAGGAAACGATATGATACAGAGCGACTGCCACATGCACACAGAGTTTTCATCAGACAGCGAGGCACCCGTAAGGAGTATGATTGAGGGCGCGATAAAGAAAGGGCTCCGGGAGATCTGCCTTACGGACCACTATGATAAGGACTATCCGCGGGTGCCGGATATCGAGGGGATTCCCTTTGTATTCGACCCGGAGGAATACTGCCGCACCCTTGCCGGGCTGAAAGAAGAGTACAGCGGCCGGATCACGGTCCGCACCGGGATCGAGATCGGGCTGCAGCCCCACCTGGGAGGATTTTACAGGGAGCTGACAGAAAAGCATCCTTTTGATTTCGTCATCGGTTCGGTCCATCTCGTACACGGGCTGGATCCTTACTACGGAGCGCTCTTTGAGGGCAGGACGGATGAGGAGGCTTACTCCGAGACGTTCCGGGAGACTCTGGCTGACCTGGAAGCAATTGACGGCTTTGACGTTCTGGGGCATATTGATTATGTGGTCCGCTATGGGAAGGAAAAGGCAGCGCACTATTCTTACCATAGGTTTGCGGACGAGATTGACGAGATCCTTAAGAAAGTCATTGAGATGGGAAAAGGGATTGAGCTGAACACGGGCGGATTCAAGTACGGGCTTGGATTTAGCAATCCCCATCCTGATATCATAAAGAGGTACCGGGAACTGGGCGGAGAGATTATTACCGTTGGGGCAGACGCCCATAAGCCAGAGCATATCGCATATGATTTTGATAAGGCGGAGGAGATACTGAGGGAATGCGGGTTTCGGTATTATACGGTGTTTGAGGGGAGGAAGCCGATATTCCGCAGACTGGATGGGCGAAAGGCTGTAAAATAGAAAGGGACGATTCCCGAAAGAAGGGTTCCTGCCAGAATAAGATTATAATAAAACATCCCCCGGAGCTGAGGAAGGAGAAGTGTATTTTTCAGCTCCGGGGGATGTGCCTTCTGGCGGTTTTATCAGTTCTGCCTGCGGCTGTTTTTTCGGGGCTTATCACAGCCCTTTCATGATATTACGCACGACCTGATCCTGGATCTGGTCGGTTTTTTCATTCTGCACGCGGTAGTCCGCGTATCTGGCGCACATATAAAGGTAATCAGAAAGGCGGTTTACGTACTGCATCGCTTTGGCGTCCGCGCCGTAATTCTGCTCTACCTTCCGGAAACGCCTCTCCGAGCGCCGCGCCACTGCGCGCGCTACGTCCAGCCTCGCGGAAAGCTCGCACCCGCCGTACAGGACGAATTCTTTCGCGCGGGGGAAGGAACTCTCGATCTGATCGATCTCTTTCTCCAGGGCAGAGGTCTCGTCCTGGGTGAAGCGGTAATCCAGGTTGCGCGGATCCGCCACCCCTGCCATGATCTGCATCAGGTTTCTCTGGATATGGGAAAGCCGCTCTTTTAAAGAAGCGTCGGCAAGGACTTTAGCCAGGCCGATATGGCTGTTCAGCTCATCGATGGTGCCTAACAGCTCGATCCGGTCGTCTGACTTGGAGACGCTCATCCCGTTTGCCAGGGAGGTGGTTCCCCGGTCGCCGTGTTTTGTATAGATGTTCATATTCCGTATTCCTCCTTAAACGGCAGTTTCTTGATAGCGCGGGCACTGTTCGCGCCCACATTGCGGCACTGCCTTTTGTCCGGATGCAGATAGCTCTCGATATTTTTCCCCTTTTCCAGCCCGCGCATCTTCAGGCATGTGGCGGTCCCGAAGATCCCGATCCCGGAACCGAGCATAGAATCCCGGGCTGCCTTATATGCCAGTTTTTCCATACACTCGTCCGGCATCTCTGTGGTGTCATAGAAGACGCCTTCCTCTTCGATCCCGGCACAGACTTCTTTAAGGACAGCCGGGTCCGGTTCATGTGTGTAGATAAATATGGACGGCCTCTTTACAACCATAGCCATTGACATCCGGCTCCTTTCCCCTTTGATATGCTTTATGAA
>DWVT01000229.1 GCA_019120075.1 Candidatus Mediterraneibacter excrementigallinarum | reverse complement strand
AAGATCAAACAGGCAGAGTATGATAAGACACATAGACAGCAAAGGAGTTGGAAATGAAAATGGCTCATACAGATCCTGAAATCATCATCATCGGCGCATCCATCCTTGACGTACTCGTCCGTCCGGCTGACCCGGACGTTTTCAGGACGGGATCCTCCCCGGCGGAGGAAATCCGGATGTCAGTGGGGGCGGACGCTCTGAACGAGGCGACAGTGCTCGCAAAGCTCGGGAAAAAAGTCCGGCTCGAGACTATTATCGGTTCGGACAAAGCGGGAAAATACATAGAGGAGCACTGCAGGGAACTGGGGATCCAGCTTCCGGGGGACTGTATAAGGAATGAGATCCCGACCGGGATCAATGTAGTCCTGATCGACCGGGCAGGAGCGAGACATTTCCTGACGGACCCCCGCAGCACGCTGAGGAAACTTACCGTCAGGGATATCCATATGCCGTTTCCGGAGAGCGCAGGGATCGTATGTTTCGCCAGCATTTTTGTTTTTCCTGAAATCGGACCGGCGGAGATGGAGACCATATTCCGGCGGGCAAAGGAACAGGGAAAAATCGTCTGCGCGGATATGACAAAGCGAAAGAAAAACGAGACAGCAGCGGATCTCGCCTGCGCACTGCGGTATGTGGATTATCTGCTCCCGAATGACGAAGAGGCCATGCTCCTGACAGGAAAGGATACCGTGGAGGAAGCGGCGGAAGCGCTGCGGGACGCGGGCGCGGGAACAGTCGTCGTCAAGTCCGGAAGCAGGGGATGCTATCTTCTTGAAAATGAGAGAAAAGGCGTGTGGATCCCGGCGGAAGAAAAGGTGGAGTGCCTGGATACGACCGGGGCGGGAGACAGCTTCGCCGCAGGATTTCTCTTCGCGTTGTCTGAAGGAAAGAGTGCGGAGGAATGTGCCGGATACGGAAACCGCTGCGGAGCCAGAGCGGTGGGAGTCGTGGGAGCGACAGAGTGGCTGTGAGAGGAAAGTGAAGAAAATGTGAAGACAAAACGGGAAGTGCAGAGCTTTCCGTTATTTTTGCAACAGCGGCGAGCCAAACTCTGGAATTACCACATTGTTCAGTTGTATATTTTACAGTGATATCCGCATTGTAAGGAACGGAGGATGCAAGTATAATTCAAGGTATGTAAAGCTATGCTGCGGGGGATCTGGAAAAGAAATGAGGTTACGGAAGATGAAGAAACAGCAGGATGGGAAGGGGAAAAAAGCGGGGCGCCGGATCCTGGCGGCAGCGGCACTGCTCCTTGTGAGCGCATTTCTGATGATCGGTGCGGCGCAGATGCCGGCTTTTGCCGAATGGTATTCTGAACACATTTATCCGCTGCTCGTGACAACTGTGGGAAGGCTCATGGGGATCTTTCCGTTTTCTGTAGTGGAAGTGTGCCTTTATCTGCTCCTTGCGGGAGTTGCGGTGTCTGTCATAGTTCTTATCGTGAATTGCATTCGGAAAGGCGGGGCAGGAAACAGGATTTTCGGATGGTTTTCGAAAATGGCCCTGATTGTTGGAATCCTGGCATTTCTTTATACGGTGGGATGCGGGATCAATTATCATCGGGAATCATTTTCGCAGGCAGAAGGCATCGTTACGTCAGATTACGGCGTGGAAGAACTGAAGGAAGTCTGCCTGTGGCTGACTCAGGAAGTGAATGCGGCGAGCAGTGCGGTAACCCGTGACGACAGCGGACTTATGGAACTGGAAGCTCCGGAGGGAGAAGGAGCAGTGGAGGTCATGGAAAAGCTGTCGGAAACATTTTCTTCTCTCGAGGGATATTACCCTAAGCCGAAGAAGGTGGTTGTGTCAGAGATACTGTCCTATCAGCAACTGAGCGGCGTGTATTCTCCGTTTACTGTGGAGGCGAATTACAATGGAGATATGGTTTCTTATAATATTCCGTTTACGGCATGCCATGAACTGTCCCATCTGAGGGGATTTATGGAAGAACGGGAGGCGAATTTCGTTGCATTTCTTGCCTGCATCAGCTCGGAAAGGGCAGACTTCCGCTACAGTGGATATCTCTCCGGGTGGGTGTACTGTATGAACGCACTGTACCGGGCAGATCCTGAAGCATGGCAGGAGGTGCGCGGGACGCTGGAGCCGAAAGTGGAGCCGGATCTGGCGGCGAACAACGCATTCTGGGACAGATATGAGGGTGCAGTTTCAGAGACGGCAAACCGGATCAATGATACATATCTGAAGGCGAACGGGCAGGCGGACGGAGTGCAGAGCTATGACAGGATGGTGGATCTGATCGTAGCGTATTTTAGAGAGAAATAAATTTCGGAAAAAAGTGCTTGCAAATATATATTTCTTATGGTAATATAAAAAACGGTCACTGCGAGAGCAGTGTCTGTATGGCCCCGTGGTCAAGCGGTTAAGACATCGCCCTTTCACGGCGGTAACACGGGTTCGATTCCCGTCGGGGTCATTGCACATGATCAGTGAATATAGCTGATGAGTGCTCATGGTAAGGCGCAGTAGCCAAGTGGTAAGGCGTGGGTCTGCAACACCCTGATTCACCGGTTCAAATCCGGTCTGCGCCTCTTGTTAAAAGAAGGAGAAACGTTGAAAAATCAGCGTTTCTTTTTTATTGTCTGAATATTTTCTTTTATCGGTGCCGTGTACCTTCGACAAAGTACACGGCACCTTCGTATCAGGTACACGGCACCTCCGTACAAGGTACACGGTACATTTTAACAAATTCATCTGATGATTTTTCCCACCTTTAGAATTCTTTAAGAATCCATACAAGAACAGTTAAGAACTGTATGACATAATAGGACCCGTCCAAAGGGATGGAAAATCATGACAGAGGGAGAAAAGAATCGACAAGGGGTGATATGCGATATGTGTACGAATGAAAGACTTGATGAAATGGGCAATATTCTGGACTTTCTGGAACAGACAGAGGAACGGTTCCGATATAAGACCGCGGTGGAGGATGAGAAGCTTTCACTGACGTATCACGAGCTGGGCGTGATGGCGAGGCGGATCGGCAGTGCAGTGAGCCGCAGAGTGGAACCGGGGAATCCGGTGCCGGTGCTGATGGAAAAAAGCCCGATCACGCTGGCGGTCATGCTGGGGATCGTCTATGCAGGCTGCTTTTATGTTCCGGTGAACCCGGAGAATCCACCAGAGAGGCAGAAAAAGATATTAGAAGTATTGGAACCTTCGATCGTTATCACGGACGGCGGCCGGGTGGATGCAGAAGATACAAAAACCATGTCCGGCCCGGACCGTGTGAGGAATTCTGATGTAAGAGTGGAGGTGCTGACTGCGGAGGATCTCCTGAGCGAGGACGCAGACCCGGACCGGCTGGAGCAGATCCGGATTCACAGCAGGGAAACGGATATCCTGTATGCACTTTTTACTTCCGGATCCACCGGGGTGCCGAAGGCGGTCATGGTCAGCCATGGGGCAGTGATCCGTTTTATCGGGCATTTTACAGAACTTTTCAATATTTCAGAGAAGGATGTCATAGGGAATCAGGCGCCGTTTGATTTTGATGTTTCGGTGAAGGACATCTATTCCTGTATTATGACGGGAGCCTCTCTGGCGCTCATACCGAAGGAGTATTTTTCCACTCCGCCAAGACTTCTGGACTACCTCTGCGAGAAGAAAGTAACTACGCTGATATGGGCAGTGTCGGCGCTGACTCTTGTGTCTGCTCTGAAAGGGCTGGATTACCGGATTCCGACGTCGGTGGACAAGGTGCTCTTCAGCGGTGAGGCAATGCCGCCGAAGCAGCTGAGAGCATGGCAGAAGGCTCTGCCGGGCGCATCCTTTGTAAACCTTTACGGCCCTACAGAGATCACATGTAACTGTACTTATTATAAAGTGGAGAGAACGTTCGGCGATGAGGAGAAGATTCCTGCAGGGAGGGCATTTCCGGGAAGAAATGTATTTCTGCTGGACGATGAGGAGAGGATGATCGTCATACCGGGAAAGACAGGCGAAATCTGTGTCGCCGGGGAATCTCTGTCCAATGGATATTACAGAGACGCGGACAGAACGGAAGAACGTTTCCCGCTGTATCCGGTGGACGGAACACACATGGAACGGATCTATAAGACCGGGGACCTGGGGTATTACAACGAAAACGGTGAGATGATATTTGCGGGAAGGAAGGATTTTCAGATCAAACATATGGGACACCGGATCGAGCTGGAGGAGATCGAGAGCGCTATGAACGGAGCAGACGGGATCGACAAAAGCTGCTGCGTTTTCGATAAAGAAAGGAACCGTATCTTCGGATTCTATATGGGCGGGGCGGAACCGTCGCGGGTGCGCAGGGAGATGAAGGAAAAACTGCCGCCCTACATGATCCCCGCAAAGCTTAAGAAGGTGACCGCAATGCCGCTGAATAAGAATGGAAAGACAGACCGGGCTTATTTTAAGAGACTCATCAGGGAGAAAAGATAGGAAGAGATCCCCTGTTGGAAAGGAGAAATCAATATATATGAGAAAAGAACAGCTGGAATACGGGATATCCAGATACGGGACGCCGCTGTATATTTTTGATCTGGATATCCTTAAGGAACAGACGGAGAGGATACGGAAAGGACTGGGCAGGGAGACGGGGCTCTGCTTTGCGATGAAGGCAAATCCGTTTCTGACAGAAACAATGGCCTCCCTTGTGGACCGTATTGAAGTGTGCTCAAAAGGTGAATTTGAAATCTGCAGGACGCTGGGGATCCCGCCGGAGAAACTTCTGATCTCCGGGGTGCTGAAGAAGAAAGAAGACATTACGGAGATCCTGAACTACTGTGGGGGCAGGTGTGTGTACACGGTGGAATCGGTCCGCCAGTTTCATTATCTGGCAGAGTGGAGCGATGCCCACAGCACAGAGCTCCGCCTTTATCTGAGACTGACCGGCGGGGACCAGTTCGGGATGGATGAGGCCACGTTCAGGAGCATCGTGGGACTGATCAACATGAGTGCTTTCCTGAAAATCGAGGGGATCCATTATTTTACGGGAACGCAGAAGAAATCTCTCGAACGGCTCAGGAAGGAAATCGGCTATGTAGACGGATTCCTGACGAAGCTGAAAAAGGAGATGAACTGTGATATCCGGAACCTGGAATACGGACCGGGGATCGCGGTGCCTTATTTCGAGGGAAAGGAGCCGGAGACATTTACGGACGAAGGGCTGGCAGGGCTGCGGGAAATGCTGTCGGAAATGCAGTGGAAAGGCCATGTGACTGTAGAGATGGGACGGGCCTTCGCGGCTATGTGCGGCTACTATCTTACATCGGTCTGCGACGTCAAGACAAACGGCGGGAAGAATTACTGTATCGTGGACGGAGGGAATCATCAGCTCAACTACGACGGGCAGATCAGGGGGATGCACCGTCCCCATCTCAGGATGCTGCCTGAGGAGGAAACGGGGCAGGAGCGTACATGGACTGTATGCGGGGCGCTCTGTACGGTGAATGACGTTCTGTGCAGCGGGATTTCACTTCCCGGTGTGAGGACGGGCAGGACGCTTGTATTTGAGAGAGCGGGGGCCTACTCCGCGATGGAAGGCATGGCGCTGTTCCTGAGTCATTCCCTTCCGGCGGTGGTATCCTTCCAAAGTGAACAGGGATGGAAGATGCTTCGCGGAAAGACAGACACATATCCGGTAAATATGTCCGGCGGAAGCATATGAGTCTGCTGGTTACAGTTCACACCGTACTCAGGAATGGGGAAACGCGGCGTCATGCCTGCATGTAAGGAGGGGGGTCCCATTCCTGAGTGCGAGTGGAACTCGTAACCGCCAGAAAAAGTAAAATTAAAACGGAGGAAAGAAAGATGGATAAGATTCTGGAGATTTTAAGAGAGATTGACGACAGTGTGGACTATGAAAACGAGATGAGCCTGATCGACGGGCATATACTGGATTCCTTCGGCGTGATCACCCTTGTGGCGGAGCTGGAGGATGCATTTGATATCTCCATCGAGGCGGCGGAGATGGTGCCGGAGAACTTTAACTCGGCAGGAGCAATCTGGGAGATGGTAAAAAGATTACAGGAGAACTGATCCATGGCATATCATGCAGCGTTATATGTTTTCGTGTTCCTTCCTCTGTGCGCCGTCGCGTATCAGGCGGCGCCGGAGAGACACCGCTGGAAGGTCCTGCTGGGATTCAGCTGGCTGTTCTTCTATGTGATCAGCGGGAAACTGATCATTTACCTGATCGGGACCACGCTTCTGACACATTATACGGGAATCTGGCTGTCTCTGCTGAAAATGCAGGAGAAGGCGGATCGGGAACATGCAGACAGAACAGAAAAACGGGAAATAAAAAAGAAATATCAGAAAAAGGGCAGAGCGGTTCTTGCCACAGGAGTCCTTCTTCTGCTGGCTGTCCTCGGCTATCTGAAATATTATAACTTCTTCGTTGATAATATTTCTGCGGTGACAGAGAGTCTTTCGCTGCCTCTGTCCTTTGAGGCAAAGAGTCTGATCCTGCCCATCGGAATTTCCTTCTATACACTCCAGGCAGTTGGATACATGGCGGATGTGTACTGGGGGAAGATCAAGGCCGAGGAAAATCTGTTCCGGACGGCGCTTTTCCTGAGCTTTTTTCCTCAGATCATGGAGGGACCGATCTGCAGGTATACGGATACGGCGGAACAGCTTTTTACCGGGGCGCCCCTGAACTATGAAAATCTTTCCGACGGATGTGTACGGATCTTCTGGGGACTGTTCAAGAAAAAGGTAGTGGCGGACCGGCTTTCTGTTCCGGTGGCCGCGGTATTCGGCCACTATGGGGATTATCACGGCGCGGTCATCGCGGCGGCAGCAGTGGCGTATACAGTACAGCTCTACATGGAGTTTTCGGGCTGCATGGATATCGTGATCGGAAGCGGGAAGATATTCGGGATCTGCCTTCCGGAGAACTTCCGTCAGCCTTTCTGTGCACGGAGTGCGGCAGAGTTCTGGCGCCGCTGGCACATTTCCCTGGGAACCTGGTTCAAGACTTATATCTTCTACCCGGTGTCCATGTCCGGAATTGTGAAGAAATGGAGCCAGTTCGGAAAGAAGCACGGGGGAAAATATGTGACTCAGCTCGGCGTCTCCGCCATGGCGCTCTTCCCTGTGTGGCTGTGCAACGGATTGTGGCACGGAGCAAGATGGAGCTATATTTTTTACGGAATGTATTATTTTACACTGATCCTTCTGGGAATCGCCGTAAAGCCGGGGCGGGACAGGATACTTAAGATCTGCCATATCAGAGAGGATGCTCTGTACTGGCGGATCATACAGACAGGAAAAACATGGGTGATCATTTTCACAGGAGAGCTGTTCTTCCGTGCAGACGGGCTGAGAGCGGGGATCGCCATGTTCCGGAGCATGTTTGACGGATTTGAGATCCGGCAGTTCTGGGACGGGACGCTGCTGAACCTGGGGCTTGGAAGAGCCGATTTCGTTGCGGTGGCGGCAGGGTGCATTGCCGTGGCGGCAGTCGGGCATCTGAGAGAGCGCGGCGGCACGGTGAATGGCAGGCTGGGACAGATACCGACTCCGGTCAGGTGGTGTGTGTATTATGCGCTGATTTTTGCCGTCCTGATGCTCGGCGCATACGGGGATGGGTACCAGGCTGTGGATCTGATCTACGCAGGATTTTGAGGTGATATATGAGGAAAAAATGGAAACGGGTAATTTTATTTTTTGTGATACTGGCCATGCTCCTGGCAGGATGTTCTGTATGGATCCAGTCGGAAGCGGTGAAGCTCTCGGACTTCATCCCGGGAAGGAGCCGGCCTTTTGTGTCCATCGCGGCGGAGCGGAAGGAATCCATAGATCTTGTCGTACTTGGGGACAGTGAGAGCTATACCTCCGTATCTCCCATGCAGCTGTGGAAAGAACATGGGATGACAGCCTATGTGTGCGGCCAGCCGGGACAGAAGATACAGGAGACCTATTACATGCTGAAGACAGCGCTGAGAACCCAGTCCCCGAAGGTGGTGCTGATGGAGACGAACCTGATGTTCCGGGATCCGGGACCGGTGAAGAACCTCCAGGCATCCCTGGCGGAGCCGGCAAGATATCATTTCCCGCTCCTGAGGTTCCACAACCTGTGGAAGATGGCGTTTGACGGGAAGAAGCCGGGAGAGTCAGTCTACAAAGGATTCGCCATAAGGAGCAATGTGAATCCTTTTGACAGCGGGGATTATATGAAGGAGACGAAAGAGGTGCAGGAAATGCCCAAGGCGGTCAGCTTCTATATGGAAGAGATTCAGGAACTGTGCCGCAGGAACGGGGCAGAACTGGTCCTGATGAGTGCGCCTTCACCGAAAAACTACAGTTATAAAAAGCATAATGCCATTGAAAATTATGCGAAGGAGAAGGGGATCACCTATGTGGACCTGAACCTGCAGATCCGGGAACTGGGGATCGACTGGAAGGAGGACAGCTATGACAAAGGCGATCACCTGAATCTGTACGGGGCACAGAAGGTCACGGCATGGCTCGGCGGATATCTGAAGGAAAAGTATGAGATGCCGGACCACAGGAACGATCCGTCTTATGAGGACTGGAACCAGATGGAAGAAAAATATGAAAAAGAGATACAGAAGGTTTCTCTTTAGCTTATAGAATGCTTCTGAGAAAAATTGTCAGAAGAAAGGATCCGGCTCGGGATAAGAAAAAGCGCCGGATCCTTTTTTGCAACGGCGACCGCTTACAATCCCGGAATGTGCCTTTGGGCACTTCCGGTGATTATACTTTCGTTGATCATGTCAGATTTGATCTGGTGGGCATAACTAACAGAAGAGTACTTCCGCTGCCCGGATCAGATATTCTGTATCCCTTACACCTACGGTCTCGTAGGGGGAATGCATGGCAAGCTGCGGCAGTCCGATGTCCGCGGTGTTGAGAGCAACCTGTGTGTTTGAGATATTTCCCAGAGTGGAGCCGCCCATCATGTCAGAGCGGTTTGTAAAGGTCTGGACCGGGACGCCCGCTTTCTGGCAAATGTCGCGGAACATGGCAGCAGAAACTCCGTCAGTGCAGTACTTCTGATTTGCGTTGAACTTGAGGACGATTCCGCCGTTTAAATAGGTGCGGTTCACCGGATCCATCTTCTCGGGATAGTTTGGATGTACCGCATGAGCGTTGTCCGAGGAAACCATGAAGCTGTCCGCCAGGTGGATCAGATAATCCTCCCGGCTGAGTCCCAGGCTGTCATGGGCACGGGTCAGAGTGTCGTACAGGAATGTGGACGCGGCTCCCTGTTTCGTGCCGCTTCCCACCTCTTCGTTGTCCAGGACGCAGTGAACCGCCATGTACTCTTTTTTCTCCCCTGCGAGGAATCCCTTCAGGGAAGAAAAGGCGCACTGCAGATCGTCCAGCCGGGCTGAGGAAAGAAACTCTTCCGAAGCTCCCCAGATGCTTGCTTTCTGACGGTTGTAGAGAAAGAGGTCATGTCCCAGGATGTCGTCAGGAGCCGCGCCTGCTGCGTCGGCAATGGTCTTCATGAAGCTGTCCTTTGCGGTAATGTCTCCGTAGAGGGGAAGCATGTCTTTCTGAGCGTTATACTTATATCCGTCGTTTACTTCCCGGTTCATATGGATGGCAAGGTTCGGGATCATCACCAGATCCCGGTCCACATTGACCAGAACGGTGCGCAGGGTGCCGGTCTCCGGATCCCGGACAATGACTCTTCCGGCTATGGAGAGAGGACGGTCGAACCAGGGCGCGCAGAGCATGCCGCCGTATTTTTCTACGTTCAGTTTGATATAATGTCCTTCGGCTTCCATCTCAGGATTCTCTTTGATCTTAAAGGAAGGAGAATCGCTGTGGCTTGCCATGATGCGCATCCCTTTCATCTCCTGTTCCGGGATGGTGAAGGCGATCAGGGAGGAGCCATTCCGGGTCACAAAGTATTTCCCGCCTTTTTCAAGCTTCCACTTCTCATTTTCTTTCAGTTCTGTAAAGCCCTCTTCGATGAGAAGGTCTGACATGGTCTGGACTGCGTGGAAACAGGTGGGGCTTTTTTTGATAAATTCAATGAGTTGTTTTGAAATTTCATTATGCATAGTGAATTGTCCTCCGATTTTGTACAATTCTTTACGTTGGTGCCAGGTACTTTCTTTTAAAAATGTCAGAAAATTCTGAAAGAAAGTACCTGGCACCGATGAAGTAAAAGGTTATTTCCGTTTTGCGATGACCGGCATGATGAATCCGAGACCGATCAGGACGAAAGGTGTCACGATATTGAGTACAAGCTGGAAGGGATCTTCCGAGTAGATACCCAGGATGCAGGCAACTGCCGTGACAAGGAAGCACCATCCGCCGAAGATCATGCCCAGTGTGCGGCCTTTGACGAAGCGGTACTCTGCGGAGAATTTCTCCCCGGCTTTTTTCAGTGCGATGTATGCGGCGAATACCCAGAGGTAACGCAGAGGCATGCACACAGAATTTACTTTTACAAGCCATTTCACAAGGGCGTCCACATTCTCGATGCCCAGCACGGGAACGATGATCAGGATGGAGACGATGACTGTGACCAGCTTGTGTCCATTTGTATAAGTGCCGTATTTGTTCTGCTTGAAGAGTGACTTCGGGATGTATTTTTCATCCGCGCTGTCAAGGAGCATACGCAGCGGCGCGTCGATGGAAAGGACCATGACGGAGAACTGGCTGATCAGGTTGACTACTGCGTAGATGACTACGAACAGGTCGCCCACATGATAGTAATTTCCAAGTGTCTGGAACGCGTAGTAAGCACCGTTTGTCATAAGGTCCTCCGGGATGTTGTTGGAATCGAACATCATTCCCAGGGCGATGGTTCCGAGCACGGCGCAGATCGCTACCATTGTGGCAAGGGCGATCATACCCTTCGCGAAATCCTTTGACGGGTCTTTCATCTTATTTACATAAGGTGAGATCTTCTCGCAGCCGCCCACGGCAAATACAAGGATGGAAAGGTTCAGGAAGAACTTTCCGTCAAAGGTGGGCATGAAGGTATCAAGAGACCAGTCAATATCCAGCACGTTTGCTCCGGTGATGGCAGGAGCCGCGATCATCATAAGGATGAAAAGCAGGGACATGATAAACATGGTGGATCCTGCGATGGCGGTTAGCTTTTTGAGTACGCCCAGTCCCCTGGATGCAAGCCATACCGCGAACAGGAACAGGACAAGACAGATGACAGCCATGATCCTGGTGTTCATTCCGCTGGCACGGGAATCACGGAACAGTGCCCAGCTCGCTGCGATCACAGATGAATTCGGTTTCTGGGAGATATACGGCATGTGTACGACCCAGTAGGTCCAGCCTGCCATGTACGCCATTCCCGGGCTGATGGTCTCGTGGATCCAGGAGCTGACTCCGCCTCCCGCGTTTTTGAATGTACTTCCCAGTTCGCCGACCATCAGGGCGTACGGGACAAAGTAAAGTGCAAACAGGATGATCCATGATACGATCGCTTTGAGGCCGCCGTATTCAGAAAAGCCGTTGATGACGTTTCCGAATCCCCAGACGGTGGAAAATGCCATGAAAGCAAGATTGTACCAGAGGATCTTCTTTTCGTTTTTGTTGTTCATCAGAACTCTCCTCTCGTGTTGAAAAATATTTTTCCTGTGATAACCGCATCTGTTTTCCGGCAGATTGCAGCGCGGTGCCCGGATCCGACCGGGCGCCCATCCGGGAAAACAGACAGCATGTCCATTTTACCGTGTACCGTAATAAAGTGTCAAGGCGTAAATATTTACAAGCTTTACAATGTAAAACTGGTAATTTATACTGGAAACACGAGGAGATGATAAGGTATGAGGATTCTGATCGCAGAGGATGAAAAAGATCTGAACCGGATCCTGACGTCCAGGCTTACGGCGGAACACTACAGTGTGGATTCGTGCTTTGACGGACAGGAGGCGTTGGAGTATCTGGAGAGTGCGGAGTATGACGCGGCGATCCTGGATATCATGATGCCGGAGATGGATGGTCTGACTGTGCTGAAGAAAATAAGAAGAAAAAATATCAATACTCCGGTGCTGCTTTTGACGGCAAGGGACAGTATCGATGACCGGGTCAGCGGTCTGGACGCGGGGGCAAATGATTATCTCGTGAAGCCGTTCGCTTTTGAGGAGCTGCTGGCGAGGATCCGTGTCCTGCTGAGAAAACCGGCGGAGACTCCGAAGACATGTTACCGGGTGGGGGACCTGGAGGTCCATCTGGATACCCATCAGGTCCTGCGGGGAGGAGAGGAGATCAAACTGTCCGGGAAGGAGTTTGCACTTCTCAGGTACATGGTACAGAATGCGGGTACGGTTCTTTCCAGGGACCGGCTGGAGGAGCATCTGTGGAATTATGATTATATGGGCAGCTCCAATGTGATCGACGTGTACATCCGGTATCTGAGAAAGAAGATCGACGAGGGACATGACACGAAACTGATCCATACCGTGCGGGGCGCCGGGTATGTCCTGAAAGAATAGCGGTATAAGAGAAAGAAAAAGGCATCGGAAGAAGGCGGAGAAAGGAGGAGCCGGTATATGAAAAGACTTTCGATCAAGCTCAGGCTGACGATCCTTTACAGCTTTTTTATGATCCTGCTGACCGGGGCTGCGCTGGCGGTCCTTTTTTCTCTGAGCAGCCGCGAGATCCTTGCCTCGGTGCAGACCAGACTGGAGCAGCAGGTACAGGAGAGCGTGGATGATATCAGAATAAGGAACGGGGAACTGAGACTGGATTCGGATTTTTACTCCGTGGCCCGGGATGTCTATCTGTCCCTGTATGACGAAAACATGTACTTTTTATATGGAAGGATCCCCCGCGGATTTGACAGCCAGCCGGACATTTCCGACGGGGAGATACGCCGGATCCGGGACGGCAGTCTGGAATGGTATGTCTACGATATGTCCTTCCGGCCTTCAGACGACAGAACGGTATATGTCAGAGGGATCACGTCCGTATCAGATGCGGAGGAGAGCTTTTCTGTGACGGTGCGCTTTGCGTTGATCCTTTTTCCGGGAATGGCGCTCATCACCGGGATCGTCGGCTACCGTTTTACAAGGAGGACATTGCTTCCGGTAAAGCGGATCACGGACACAGTGAAAAAGATCCGGGCGGATGCGGATCTGTCTCAGCGGATCGGACTGGAACCGGGAAGAGGCAGGAACCGGGACGAGATCTACAGTATGGCGGAGACCTTTGACGGAATGCTGGGGGAACTGGAAGAGACGTTTCGCAGGGAAAAGCAGTTCACTTCGGATGTGTCCCATGAACTGAGGACTCCGGTCAGCGTGATCCTGGCGCAGTGCGGCGCCTGCCTGGCGGATGAGTCACTGACGGAGGAACAGAGGAGCCAGATCCTTCTGATCCAGAGAAAGGCGAAGGAAATGTCGGAAATGATCTCCCACCTTCTCTTCCTTTCCCGGGCGGATCAGGGCAGGCAGCCTCTGAACCGGGAACAGGTGGATCTGAGCGGGCTGACTGAGATGGCCGCAGAAGAACAGCAGATGTTGGCGGAGGAGTCGGGAAACGGAGTGAAGATCGAGTGCCGGATCAGAGATGGGATCACAGCGTATGTGGACGAGACCTTTTATATCCGGATGCTCATCAACCTGATCTCCAACGCGGTATATTACAGCGGGGAAGGCAGCACTGTTACCGTGTCTCTGGACAGCGACGGGGAATGGATCACGGGAACAGTGACGGATAACGGGATCGGCATCGCGGAAGAAGACCTGCCGCATATCTGGGAGAGGTTCTACCGCGCAGATACGTCCCGGTCCGGCGGCAGTCATTCCGGGCTGGGGCTTTCCATGGTGAAATGGATCGTCCAGGCACATGGAGGCAGCATAGATGTGGAGAGTACACCGGGGGAAGGGAGCGTCTTTACATTCCGGCTGCCGGTGGCAGAGCCGGATCCTGCCCGGGAGTCCTTCGGACAAAAAAATGAAAAAAATGAGAACCTTTAATCTTTCTTTAATCTTTGTGGGATATATTAGACTCAACAAAAGGAACAATATATAACAACCGCATAGAAATGAAGGGAGAGAAAAGATATGATGAAAAAATATATCGCAGCGGCAGTATTATCGATCACAGTTTTAGGGGCACTCGCAGGATGCGGGAACGCCGGAAATACAGGAAACAACGCAGGAAATGCCGGGAATGTATCAAACGCAGGAAGCGCGGCGAATGCGGGCAATACAGAAGCCGGAACCGTCAGCGGAGCAGAGAACGGAAACGGATCCGGGACCGGAGCGGCAGGCGGTTCAGGAAGCGGAACAGCAGCGGGCGGATCGAACATTGGAAGCGATGCGGCGCTCGACGCGGCCCTGAACGATGCCGGCGTTGCACAGGGAGATATCTCCAGACTGAGAGTAACTGAGGACAGAGACGACGGAAGAAAGGTTTACGAGGTCCGTTTCAATGTGGCGGAGAAAGAATATGAATACGAGATCCACGCGGCGGACGGGACGATCCTGAGCTCAGATGTGGAGAGGGACGATGATTATCAGGCACAGCAGAACGGAAACACCGGGAATGCAAATGTGGCGGTGAGCCTGGATGAGGCGACAAAGACCGCGCTGGACAGAGTGCCTGGGGCGACAGAGCAGGATATCCGGATCAAGCTGGACTATGACGACGGACGTCAGAAGTATGAGGGAGATATCATTTACCAGCAGGTTGAATATGATTTCGAGATCGACGCAGATACGGGCGAAGTGATCGAGTGGAGCGAGGAGAGATCGTAGAGCGGATGGGAGCAGGAAGAAAATAAAAGCTCAGAAAAGCAGATGACAGACAGAAGCAGCGGGAGTACCACAAAAGGACAGAAGTGGTACTCCCGCTGCTTTTGATATCTGACGAAGTAACAGGAACTCAGATGATCTGATATTTACGGATCAGGTCGTCAAGTCTCAGGATGGCTTCCTCCCGGGAATAGAACAGGCTGTCATCCATGGATTCGAAGAAATCCCAGAAGGCTGTGGTCAGTCCGGATTCCTGTATATTGAGATAGACCGGAGTGCTCGTGTCTATTGGGGTAAAGAGCAGATATCCTGCGTTAGGAGTAATATAAATATTCGCTCCGTTTTTTACTGTACCGATGTTGTGCCGGAGCATCTTGATCTGATATCCGCCGGTACGGCATTCATCAATAAATTTCCGGACCAGAGTCAGACGGTCGACAGGCTCTGGAACCTGGTAGATGTCGCTGGGATATTCTTCAAGTATACCGGTCTTCAGAAATTCTTCCACTCCGTCCTCAGAAAAGATGTGGATCACGGTCTCTTTTCTATGACGCTGGTTTACCTTTTTAATGTGACTCAGAAGATTCTGGATAAAAAGTTCTCTTTGGGGCACATCGGTCCGTATATATTTTCTTAAAAAATCTTCGCTTAGAAGACCAGTCATGCAGGGGGTCATCTGAAACAGATATTCTTTCCCTGATTCGGTTGAGATACATTCCTGTACATAGCTGAGCTGTTCGGCGGCATTGCTGATCATGCGGAGCAGGGGCCGCGCCTGTGACAGGTATTCGGAAAAGATTTTTTTCAGAAGCTGCAGCAGGTCAGGCTGGCGGGTAAGGATGCCGCTGTTAAAATCTCCGGATACGAGTACGGCTCTGCTCTCGGTGAGGATCAGATAAGGAAAGAGCTGAAAGGAGTCCAGTCTTGAATTTATATTGTCGTAATAATAATAAGGCTGATAGGAACACCCGCTGATACAGAGCGGAAGGATGTTCATCAGGCAGTGCAGATTATAGTTCCGGTTTTCACGGGTGACCTGTTCGGTGTTGTTGAGACACATGATATGATCTATGGACGCAGACAGTTTCCATTTCACCAGCGGGATCATGAGATCACCAATGAATTCTGAACCGGGTGGCAGCATCAGATAAAGGTGCGGAGAGTCCGCCTCTGCAAGCCGGTTTATAACAGTATAGGCAGCCTGCCTTACCTCATATGCAGTTGACAGAGGAATGTTCGGACTGTCTGATGAAGTAAAACTTCCGAGTGGCATGGAAGAGGCTGCGGGGTCAAGGATCTCCCTGAAATGATCGAGAAAATTCATGATGTCCAGGCGCCGGTAATAATTATCGCGTCCCTGGAGCGAAATGCGGTAAGCCGTGCGCAGTTCCTGCTCCTCCGACGGAGTCAGTCGCAGAAATTCTGCGATCCGCTCGACTGATTTCATTGAGGCTGGCATTCTCTTTCCCCGTATGATCTTATACATCAGAGAGCGGTCAGTACTGCAGTATTCCGCCAGAGAATAGATCCTCACATCCTTTTGATGTATATGTTCTGTGAGCAGCTGTGAAAATTCTGACATGGTAAATTCCTCCGTAAATAAAGCTGTCAATATCTGAATGTCGAATAAGACTGTCTTTTACAGTATAGCAGACGGGATCATTTTTTTCCAGAAATACAGACAGACCGCACAAGGATGAAGACAACAAAAAATCTGACAAAAAGTTTGTCCACAAACTTGTCCACATCTTGATAAACACAGGGGCAGAAGGTAAAATTAATAAAGTAGTGACAGAGAGGAGAAGCAGTTTTGCAGTCCGATCCGCACACGAAAGATAACATCATGAAGGGAGAGGGTAACATGGCTCATCAGGTAGTTGATATCAAATGCCCCGGATGCGGGGCACGGGTAAACACCGGACAGACACAGTGTCCATACTGCCGGGGACCTGTGGTGGTCACGACGTTTAACAGCGTGTATTCCATGCCCATGCCGATGGTAAGTAAATATGCCTCAGCATATCGGGAGAACCTGGCTGAGAATCCGGATGACCAGGATCTGAATACATCGATCGCGATGTGCTATCTGAAACTGGGTATGTACGATAAGGCGGCGGAGGCTTTTGACAAGGCTCTGGAAAGCAATTTTGACAATTCAGAAGCCTTTTTTTACGCAGCGATCTGCCAGCTTGGAGGAAAGAAGGCAAATGTCATCAAAGACCGTTCTGTTATCAATAAGATCGAGGAATATATCAAGGCGGCGCTGATGATCGAAGAGCTGGGGATCTACTATTATTTCTGGGCGTATATCAAATATGACTATTATAAGAGGAAATTTCTGAATACGACGCCGACCTGGCAGGAACTGCTGGATAAAGCACAGCAGACCGGGCTGTCCCCCACGGATGTGGAGCAGCTTTATGCGATATTGAAAGTGGACAGACCGTCGTGTCTGTAAAAAAGAGAATGCAGGAGGAGAAGAGGCATGGGAGCTTTAGATAAGATCGTAGGAAAGAGTGCGGAACAGGTATTTATTGAAAATCTGAAGAGAGGAAAGTCAGAGGAGCAGAAAAGGGTGATCGACTTTTTCTTAAGTGAGGCGGGATGTTTTTCGGGATGCATGTCCGGATGCCTGGGAAAATCGAATATGACGATGACAGAGTATCAGCAGCTTGTCGCAAACAGGCTGTATGGACTGAATCTCAGGGAGCGTGCTCTGGAAAAGATCGCTCTGGATGAGAGCGAGATCCAGGAGATACCGCCGATCGTACTCAGCGGCTACGCTTTCGACGATGTTACACCGACAAACGATGTGTGGGTAAAGATAGAGGGCGATACTGCAGTTGCATCGAGATTTGCAGCTTCCTGGATCTTTTTCAGTGATACGCAGATCTATATCTATACATATAAGTTCGATATGACCAGTGACGATACCTGGGAGACAACGCAGGATTTCTTCTATCAGGATATTACAAGTTTCACGACTCAGGAGAGAGTGGTGGAGAAGATCGATACGCATCTGGTAGGATGTCTGAAGAAGGGAATCCAGGCAGAGAAGAACAATTATATTGTCAATTCACTTAAGATTGTTGTTCCGAATGATTATTTCAGTTTTTCAATGCGCAACAATGAAACATTGGAACAGAGCCTGCAGGCAGCAAAAGCGATGCTCAGAGAAAGAAAGTTTGTGAAATAGTCAGGGACAAACAGGAGGAGTGCATGGCATTTCTCCTGCTTTTTGCGCGATAAGCCCGGCAAGCGGCTGCTGTGCTTGCACGAGCAGGCATTTGCCGGGCAACGGCGCGGGATGTCCAGTGTACATCCGCTTAGCGCGGACCGGAGCGGAGACCATCGAGCGGCAATGCCGCGAGATGAGCGAAGTATCCCGGTGATCACAGGAGAGAAAAATGGGACTTGATGATTACAGATATGATGTGGGTGGAGCTCCGGTGGTGTTCAGCACCGGGCACAAGCGGCCGGATAATCCTTTGAACAGGCCGGAGATCCACTATGAGAAGATGATCCTGTCCCTGGTCGGTCTGGCAGTGCTTGTGGCAGCGGTGTTTTGGGGATCAGGAATCGCATGCGGTGCGGCCGGGCTGGAACCGGATCTTGTTTACAGGATCCTGCTGTGCGTGGCCGCGGCAGCGGTCTATATGCTCTGCCTTTCCCGGAGAGCGGTCATATGGCTTGTCCATCTCTATCAGAACAAGGCGTCTGATGCGACCCGTCTGAGATGTGTGTTTGAGCCCAGCTGCTCGGAGTATATGATCCTTGCTGTTGAGAAATACGGGACGATCAGGGGCGTCATCAAAGGGGTAAGGAGACTTCTGAGATGCCATGCGCCGAACGGCGGAGAAGACTATCCGTAAATTGAAGAGAAGACATGAGGTCCTCTGGCGCCTCAGCGCCGGAAGGACAGGAGATCAGCGTGGAAAATCGCAGGAGGGTGAATGGCTATATGGCGGAAAAAGGAATTTCTATAGAATATCTGGCGGACGGAGAGGCCGTTGCAATGGCGGCGGTGGAGATCTCGTCTGTGCCGGATATTTCTATCATTGATAAGAACGCTGACGAATCAGCGGTCATAGACAGTTATAAAAAAGACATGGGGAATCTGCTGTCGGAGATTTACCAGAATTATAAGGTCCAGTGCTCAGTGGCGGGTCAGAATAAGGATTTGTCCCTGGAACTTCTGTGGACAACGGAGGAAGTGAAGAATCAGCCTTACAGAGCGAAGATCAGGCTGTTTCTGATCGTACGGTCGATCGATATGGCAAAGGAAGCTGCCGCGGAACTGACAGGCTCTGTCCTGGCGGCATGCAGATCAGCCCTGGATCTGCAGAAATACGAATATGCGGAAGTGGGAGCAAAGGAACTGGCCGGGTGCATCAGAAATGTGGAAGACACTTCGATAAAAGCGGTCGTGAAAGAGGAGACTGTGGAAAATCTTCAGAATCAGATGATCCCGATGTGCTATGCCTATGACCGGATCCCTGATACGGCACAGGATCTGAGCCGTATCGTAAATGCTTTGATCGATTATCCGGGATGCGCTGTGTCTTTTCAGCTTATACCGACCTGGCTGGACGGGAATGAGAGCAATGAGCTGAGCCGGATGATGCAGATGCTGGATACGCTCAGCAAAGGAGTTGCCGAGGCGGGGAATATCAGTTTCGCCCTGGCGGAGAAACATGCGGAAATTTACAGATACTACGCGGATCAGAAGAACAGCGCGCTGTTTCTGTATAATATTCTCGTGTATGGCGGTGCGGAGGCGGTATCCAATATTTCATCAAGGGTGTATGCACAGCTTAATGCAGCGGATCAGAACGTAAATATGAGATTTGTGGATCTTTATGCAAATGAGGTTCAGAAGGATACAAATTTCTATCCCCTTCCGTGGGCGGTAAATGAAATGCTTATGAATGCGGGGAGAAATCCGGATATCTGGAACAGCGGGATGTTCTCCAATGCATATTACCGTCTGCCGTATATCATTACAGCGGAGGAGGCGTCGGAATTTTTCAGGCTTCCGGTCGGAGGCAGCAAAGTCTCGGCGGGGCTTCCGGTCAATGAGGCGGGAAAGTCGAGCCGGACCTATGCGGACAATATCATAAATTCAGGGGACATAGAAGTCGGGACACTGAAATCTTCTGCGAAGGGAGACAAGATCGGAATCTCACTGAAAGATCTTGCAAAACATATGTTGATTGTGGGAACTCCCGGATCCGGAAAAACGACATTTTCTGTAAGCCTTCTGGACAGGCTCTGGAAGGATCATCATATTCCCTTCCTTGTGATCGAGCCGGCCAAGAATGAATACAGGGCACTGGTGCAGAGTATTCCGGATCTGCAGGTATTTACCCCGGGGAAAAATTTTATTTCTCCGTTTGTATATAATCCTTTCGTGCCTCCGAAAAATGTAAAACTGGAGACATATAAATCTACTTTGAAGACAGCGTTTGCAGCAGGAGTTTCAATGACGACGCCCCTGGATAAGATCTTTGAAGAGGCGATCAATAACTGCTATTCGGATTTCAGGTGGCTTGATACATATACAAGCGATGACAAGGGAAGAGTTTTCAATATTACCGATTTTGTGAAATGTTTTCAGGAAACCTTTGACGCCATCGGTTATACCGGCGACGCGAAAAATATCGGACGGGCCGGTGTTGTCAGGCTGAATTCACTGGTCAATCTGTTCGATAACTACTACTCGATCCCTATCGAAGATATGTTGTCCAAGCCGACGATCATCGAGCTTGCGGCGATCGAGAACAGCGATCAGAAGGCGTTGATCATTTCCCTTCTCCTGCTGTCTATCCTGGCTTATGTGAACAGCAATTATGTGGGGGAGGGAGGCTTGAGAAATGTGATCCTTCTGGAGGAGGCACATGTTCTTCTGGACGCGGATACAAATGCCGGACAGGGAGACGCGAATCCGAGCGCCATCGCACAGGGACTGGTAAAAAGGATGCTGGCGGAGATCCGCTCCTACGGGGTTGGGATCGTGATCGCGGATCAGTCGCCCAGAAAGGTGACTACGGATGTGGTTGCCCTCACGGATATAAAGCTTGCCTTCCGCCTTGTGGAAGCAACGGATAAACAGATCCTCGCGGATTCTGCGAACATGGATGAAGTACAGATGAAGCGCCTTGCAAAGCTGAAACCCGGGGAAGCATTCTTCTTTTTCAACAAGCTGGAAGAGCCTGAAGAGATTAAAACAGAAGATTACAGACTTCAGAATAATATCAGTATTACCCTGTCCGATGAGGGGATCAGGGAACTGTCAACCTACTGGAAAGACAAGCAGGATAAGCTGAGACCGTATCCGGAGTGTTCGTGCGTCAGATATTGCCAGAAGACCTGCGATTACGGCAGGAGAATGCTTGCAAAAGAGGTGGCAAGGAGAATATTCAACAGATATTTCAAAGCGGATACAAAAGATTTTGAGGTGATCCGGAAGGTCATCCCAAAACTGAGAAGTCTGACAAAGGCGGAGTTGAATGATGAAGTCCTTGACAGTGAACTGGTAGCATGTGTGAAGGTGCAGCTGTTCAGGAGGATAAAATACAATACAAAGATCAGGATCCATGATGCTACGATCCGGGATAATCTGGAAAAGTCCTGACAGGGATGCAGGGAACGGAAAGTGAGATATCGGGAACATAATATCAGGAACGTAATATCAGGAGCGATCAGGAGCAGATGATTCAGGAGAACATGATATGGGCGACGAATTTTCAGAAGACAGCGGAGCGGATGTTTCCATGGACGTGGATACAGCCGATGTAGATGTCTCGGACGATGTGGAAGACGATGCGGGGGAGATAGAAGAACTTCCGGAGGATGATGATATCTCGGAGGATGCCGAGGAGATTTCGGAGGATGAAGAGATTCCGGAAGACGAGGAAATCCCGGAGGATGAGGAACTTCCGGAGGATGATGATATCTCAGATGAGGCCGGGGACCTTCCGGAGGATGAAGAACTTCCGGAAGAAGATGATATCTCAGAGGATGAGGAACTCCCGGAGGATGAAGAGATTCCGGAGGATGAAGAGATTCCGGAGGATGAAGAGATTCCGGAGAAAGAAGAAATATCAGAAGAGGAAGAGATCCCGGAGGATGAAGAGATTCCGGAGGACGAAGAAATTCCGGAGGAAGAGGATACCTCGGAGGAAGAGGATACCTCAGAGGAGGAAGACATTTCTGAGGAGAGCGAAGAACTCTCAGAGGATGAAGAACTTCCGGAGGAAGAGGATACCTCAGAGGAGAGCGATGATATTTCCCAGGAGACCGAGGAACTTCCGGAGGATGAAGATGTCCCGGAGGATGAGGATACCTCAGAGGAGGAAGACATTTCTGAGGAGAGCGAAGAACTCTCAGAGGATGAAGATGTCCCAGAGGAAGAGGATGCCTCGGAGGAGGACGAAGATACTTCAGAGGAGGAAGAAATTCCGGAAGAAGATGATATTTCGGAGGAGGACGAAGAACTCCCGGAGGAAGAGGATACCTCGGAGGAGGACGAAGATACTTCAGAGGAGACCGAGGAACTTCCGGAGGATGAAGATGTCCCGGAGGATCAAACGGATTCGGAAACGGATCTTGAAACAGATTCAGATGTGGAAGAGGATGAGGAAGAAAATACTGATATAGCGTCAGAAGAGGAAAGCGATACAGAAGAGACATCTGACGAGGACAAAACTGCTCTGGAGCGGATGCAGGATTATATGAATGAACATAATTATGGCAGAGAGGATGGAGACATCTATAAAAATGATCCGGAATGGCAGCGGTTGAATCAGGAACTTCAGGAAGAAGATGAGCAGAAAACAGAGTTTGGAGATGAAGCGTCCGGAGAGGTGCAGGAAAATGAAGAAGATGCGAGGAGAGAGACGCCTTCTGCTGCAACGGGAGGATCTTCAAACGGACCGGATCCGTCAGCAGGTGCGGGAGGAACGCCTCCCAACGGACCGGACCCGATGACAGACACGGGAGGTCCGACAGACCCGCCGGATGAAAACGGTGATATTACCGAAGACGATGACCGAACCGCGCTGGAACGTATGCAGGATTATATGTATGAGCATAATTATGGGCTGGAAGATGGTGAGATATACAAAAATGATCCGGAGTGGCAGAAACTCAATGAAGATCTGATGAGAGAAGACGGACTTCTGGATGATACAGACGAAATAAAAGCAGATACGGAAGTCGAAAGTGAAGAATCCGATGATGTGGCTGCGTTAAATGAAGAAACCGGGGAGACGGCAGAGGATGCTCAGGATATGAAGAACACCGGATATTTTTCGGTACACGCAAGCGATATCAATGGAGTAGACAGTGATGGCGAGCATTTCTGGGAGCATCATACGAATACAAAAGAAGACTATATGAATCTGGCGTCTAAATTGCCCGACGTGCAGGAACAACTGGCAAACGGAAAAACTCTTGAAGAGATCAAACAGGATCCGGAACTGAGAGACTGTGCCGCAGCGTATTATGATCCGGACAAGATGGTGAAGGTCGAACAGACAGATAATGGTTATGAATTCCAGGATGACGGACGGCACCGGGTAGCCGCGGCGCGGGAGTTGGGATACGATATTCCGATCAATGTGATAAATAAGGCGGACTCGGATCATTCAAATGACATAGTCAATGCGGTAAATCCAAAAGATGCAGAAGGTATGGAAAAAGCGGAATATTCAGGAGAGTTAGCAGAAAGTCATAATAATAATCCGGCGAGAGATATAACCAGCGCGTTTGAATTTGCCAATGAAAATTATGATAGGCAGTCGGCTCACTGGCAGGAGGCCGCCAACAGACAGCTGGAAAGTCTGAACAGCGAACTGCAAAAACTGACACCTTCGCTGAATGATGCGGAGAATGCAAAAAATGAAAAAATGGGAGAATTGAAAAAATATATTGAACAGGCCCATTTGACAAAAGAAAATGCATTTGAAGATCCTGAATATCGCAGGTTGTCAGAAGAATACCTTGACGCAGAGAAAAACTGGAATACGCTTTTAGGACAGCAGAAAGGATTTCAGGAACAGATAAATGATATAGAACAAGATATCATACCTGAAATGAAAACCACATTTGTAGGAGTGGAAGGCAGTGATTTTGAAAACAGTTATAATGATTTCATAACTTCCGAACAGGGACAGGAAGTGGAAGGTTTTGGGGGCACCTGCGGTATTATAGCTTCCTGTAATATGCTGAACCAGCAATATAAAATGGCAGTTAATGAGAGACAGGGAGTGGAAGATTTTATTGTGAAAGGGAGGTGCGAGATGAGCGGAGAATATGGCGCTAACGGAGGAACCAGTTATGAACAGAGGAAGGCATTTATAGAAGAAAACAATATGACCTTTGAGAGGGTAGAAGGATCCTGGAATGGGAAGGCGATCGAATTGGAAGATATTGCAAAGAGAACCCAGAATGGAGAAAGCGCATGCCTGGTGTTAAAGGCACAGGATCTTTCTCAGGAAGGTCTGTCTGACAGAAGGTTACTGCCTACAAAACAGGGATTAACTGCAATGAAAGCAAACCATGATACAACTATAGCCGGATTCAGCTATGACAGTAAAGGGAAAATTGCAGGAATCTGGTTGAACGATACAGGCGGATGGGCGGGCAGCAATCGTGTATTTATCAGTCGGGACAAATTTATGCAGATGCAGAAGATGACCGATGGATTTGCTGTTGAATATGCCAAAAGGAAGGGGTGATTTTGCCGATGGATTTTTCTAAAATACGAACAATAATCGAAAGAAACAGAGTGTTGACAGGAATGAGTTCTCTTCCGGTGATCATAGAAAATGATCACGGAAAACAGATCATATGGTTTAACTTTTTCATAAAAGAGGATCCGGATAAGGGAGATGTTGCGGATGTCAGCAGTATCTTCAGTATGGACAGTGAGATGGGAATTAAGGAGAATCCGATAAAAGTAAGTAAAACACTCTCTTTTGATGAGTGTGAAATGCCGAAGCTGAATGAAATACAGTATTATAAAGCGATAGAGCAGATTTATGAAGAATTTGATCCGGATGCGATGGAACAATTGATAACTGACGGGGTTTTGCAACCTTTGATCCCAATATACAGGGAAGTTTTAAAACAGATCGGCAGGAGGTATTAAATATGGGCTTATTCAGTAAAAATCCAAATGAAGCGGCATATGTAGGAGGAAAGAAACACTGGACTGACGTGATCAAGAATTCCGGATCAGGAGAACTACTGATCTGGAGGCAGCCGGAGGAGGATTTTAATACCAATTCTACATTGATCGTTATGCCTGGGGAAGAGGCAATCTTTATTAAAGACGGCGTAGTTGAGCAGGTGTTTGAAAACGGTACATATAAACTGTCGACAGAGAACTATCCCTTTATCAGCAGACTGAGAAACGCATTTTCCGGCGGGGTCAGCACATTCAACTGCGTGGTGTATTTTGTAAGGAAGGCGGACAGCGAGGAAATCCTCTGGGGCACCCAGAGCCCGATCCAGGTAAGGGACAAAGTATGGGGAATTCGTACGGATGCAAGAGTGCGGGGAGCGTATAAGGTGCGGATAGAAAATCCGGCGAAATTTCTTGAAAAACTGGTCGGAAACAATGTGCCTTATAAATTTCAGGAGGATCTGAACCTCTATTTTGGAAATGAATTTCAGGGGAAGATCAAAACCGCGGTGTCAAAGTTCCTTAACAGCCTGGAACAGGAACTGATCGGCCTGGATGCGTATCTTGACGAACTGTCGGAGCAGATCCTGCCGTATATTGATGAAGTGCTGGAGGACTACGGACTCAAATGTGTATCTTTCTCTCTTGCAGGTCTGGACATTGATGCAACGAAATATGATGTGCTTGATGAAGCACAGATAGAGATGACCCATAAGATCCGGGGAGCGCAGGGAGACAAGGCGGTCATGGGTATCCTTGGAGACGACTGGGCAAGGCAGCAGTCGGCTAATATTCTCGGAGATCTGGCAAACAATCCGGGAGCCGGCGGTGTTGCAGCGGCAGGAGCAGGAGTGGGCATGGGAATGGCAGCAGGCGGCGTATTCGGGAGTATGGCCCAGCAGATGTTTGCGCCGATGCATCACCAGGAAACGCAGCAGCCGGTACAGCAGGGACCAAGCGGAAGATTTACCCAGAGGAATGCCGGCGGACCGGGAGCGCCCGGCACAGCCGGTCCGGGGACACCTGGAATGAACCAGGCAGGAGCACCCGGGCAGGCGCCTCAGACAGGTGCAGGTGTTAAGTGCCCCAACTGTGGAGCGGATTGCGCACCGGGGGCGAAATTCTGCAGCAACTGCGGAACTCAGCTGAATCAGAAGGCGTTTTGCGCGAACTGCGGTGCGGAACTGGCTCCGGGAGCAATGTTCTGCAGCAACTGCGGGACGAAGAGAGGATAGTGGATTATGAAAAAAGTAAATGTATTATGGACCATTTTATATTTGATCTTTCTTATTGTTTTTAACCTGATTTTTTATATGCTGGGGGGAACTGTCCATCCGGCGTCTGTGTGGATTTCTTACTTTTTTATCCACTTTGCCTATATTATGATGGTGTGCACGCCCTTCCTGGTAAAGAAAGGGAGAGAAGCGGCGGTCTTTGGATTCGCGCTGAGTTCGATATCGGCAGTGTACTTCCTGGTTGAGTTTATCGTTGGAGTTATCTTTATCATCATGGCTCCGGAAGGCTTTAAGGCTGCTCTGATCGTTCAGGTCATCATTGCGGCAGTCTATGCGGTGGCTCTGCTTTCAAATATGATCGCTAATGAGTATACAGGGGCTGCGGTGGAGCGGCATGAGGCTGAACTCCAGTATGTCAAGGAATCTTCAACAAGGCTGAAGGCAGTGATGCAGGAGATAAAAGGAGGAAGAACAGCAAAGAAAGTAGAGCGTGCTTATGATCTGATCCACAGCAGTCCGGTGAAGACCGACCGCAGAGTGGCGGAGATCGAATATGCTGTTTTCGAAGAACTGGGGCGTCTTGAACGCGCTGCGGCACAGAATGATGAGAATGCTGTGGGGGAGAGTGCAGATAAACTGGTAAAACTCGCGAATGAGAGAAATCGTCAGCTGAAACTCCTGCAGTAAAGAGTGAAGGAGGAAAAAAGGATGAAAAAGTGCCCGTTGTGTGGAAAAGAGTATGAGATGGGGGAGAAATGTCCTTCCTGCAATGTTATGCTGATCGATCCACAGACTGTATCTGGCAATGCGGCAGAAAAGAAAAAGACGGGGAAAGTGAAACGGGAACGGGTTGGAACAGATCATCCGGGAATCAATTTTTCAGGAATCCGGCTCTTTCCGTTCATGATCATAGGACTTCTGGTCCTGATCGTCATTGTCTTTTTTATCGTGAGCAGAGTGTGGCTTTCAGGAAGAGATGCACGGAGTGTGAATACGCCATCGGAGGAGACGTGGGGTTCTTATTCCGGATACAGTACAGATGATACACAGGAAAATACAGATGTACCGGATGCATCAGTGTCATTGAACGAACAGGATTTTGCGGACAGCCGGCCGGTTACTGTGCAGGAGGAGGACTATGAATTCTCTCTGCCGGCATATTGGGAGAAACTCTGTACTTCGGAGACAATGGGGAATGCAGTCTATTATTACCAGAACAGATCCCGTGGATCAGAAGGCGGAGGCTACCTTTTCTCCATTCAGCAGATGGCGTCGGAATACTACAGTTCTTCCTATACATGGCTTGGTGAGTCTGACGGGACTGTATATGCCCTTGTTACACCGGATGAGCCGGCGTATGATCCGAACGATCCGTATGCAGAATTAGAATATAACCGGCTGACAGAGAACCTGAGCCTTGTTAAGAGTACATTTACTCTGACTGCGGAGCCGGAAGAGAGCGAATATATCTTTGCAAAAAGCGGAGAAGAATATCTGACCCGTTCCGACCTGGAAGGACTGACGGCACAGGAGCTCTCCTATGCAAGAAATGAAATCTATGCCCGTCACGGGAGAAGGTTTCAGGATGCCGCTCTGCAGAGTTATTTTGATTCCAAAGACTGGTATTCAGGTACGATAGATCCGGAGGAGTTTACGGAGAGTATGCTGAATCAGTATGAAAAAGCAAATGCAGAACTGATCCTGGATTATGAGAAAGAGAAAGGGTACATAGATTAGTTTGAGAGATTTCAGGGAAGGGAGAGAGGAATCATGAAAAAGTGCCCATTGTGCGGCAGAGAATTTGAAAATGGAACAAAATGTACAAGCTGCGGCGTTTTTCTGATCGATACAGAGACAAATCAGGCGGTATCGCCGGATAATGGCAAGAAAAAGCGCATCAGACCGGAAAAAAAGAAAAAATCAGAGGAGCCGGCAGGAGAAGGCAGGAAGGGCGGCAGCGTTTCACCGGATGACCTGATCAGTCAGGCTCTGTTTGGAGGAAATCCGGCATCGGGAAAGAAAGAAGAGACAGGTCAGAATAAGACTGCGGTACCGGATCAGGAGGAATCAACAGTCAGGGAGACGGAGGAGCCGGAAGGCTCGGAGTATCCGGAGCCGGAGAAAAAACATGCGGATGAGGCAGGAACGGAGCCGGAAAAAAAGTCTGAAGATGAGAAGCGTCCGGATTCAAAGGAAACAGCGCCTCAGGAGGAAAAGGATCCTTTCGCAGAGAGCATTTTTGGGAAAACGGATGGCAGGAATACGAATCCTGACAGCGGGGATACCGTTTATTCAGGTAAAAAGACAGGTGGAGAAAAAAACGGTAAAAAGGAAAAAACAGGCGGAAAGATAACGATCACACTGAACCCGGTTCTGATCGCGGTTGCCGTGGTTATAATACTGGTGATCGTCGCGGTGATCTTCATCGTGAGGGGCATGAATCCGAAGCAGGAGGATACTGCAGCTCCGGTGTCTCAGGAGGATACGATCGATCAGATGGAGGATCCGGATCAGGCTGATGTTCCGGAGGAGACGGGTCCGGATCTGTCAGACGTAACGATCAATGCATGTGATTCCGACTATGTCGAGGTGTCGGGACATGTAGAGGATCGCGGAGGAACACTCAGGTTTGTGTTTGACTCGCCACAGAATATTTATCTTTATGATACTTATGCACAGAAAGCAGAAGTTGCAGAGAATGTTACGGATGTTTCACTGGATCCGGCTTCATATTACCCTCTGGACGGGTATGTCGACAGACAGATGACTGCGGGAGGTTCCATATGGAAAGAGGGAACAAATATTATATTCTCGTCCTCCTCTCTGATCTATGCGGAACCGGAGCAGGATGATCCCGGGATACATCAGTATCAGATCGTGGTCGAGGACTGCACCTGGTATGATGCGTTTACCAGAAGCATCAATCAGGGAGGATATCTGGCAAGGATCAGTTCGCCGGAAGAATATCAGTATATCGTTGATATGCTCAACAGCGGAGGATATACGAATATCCATTTCTATCTGGGCGGACGCAGAGACGACACGGGAGTCGATTATTACTGGGTAAATGAGCAGAATGAATTTATGGGAGACTGCCTGAACAGCAGTGCATCCTGGTGCAGTTCATATTGGTATCAGAATGAGCCGAGTTTCCGGGATACCGGTTCGGATGCCAATGGAGAGATCGCCGAGAATGTGATGAACCTGTTCTGCGTTTCAGGCTCATGGTATCTGAATGATTCTTCAGATAATCTTGCCGGAAATTATCCGGATCTTCTGAGCGGGAAAGTAGGGTATATCATTGAGTATGAGGAATAGAAGGAAAAGAAAAAAGGGAAGGATTCCAAAGGCATTGATCCTGATCGCGGCATGTCTGTTCATCTGCCTGTGTATTCTTGCCGTGGTCCTGTATCGGAACGCAGGGACAGAGAAAGCTCCGGATACAGACAACAGCGAAACAACAGCAGAAAATAAGACCGGCGGAGAGAAAGACGAAACCGTATCGGAGGAGGAGCAGAACAGGGAGAAGATCCAGGGTATTATTGACAACATGACCCTTGAAGAAAAGGCTGCCCAGCTTTTTATGATCACTCCGGAAGCTCTTACGGGCGTAGGTCAGGCGGTTCAGGCAGGGGAAGGGACGAAAAACGCCATCGAAGAATATCCGGTAGGCGGGATCATCTATTTCTCTCAAAATCTTCAGGATCCGGAACAGGTCAGAACGATGACAGAAAAGAGTCGGGAGTATTCCATGGATCGGATCGGCCTTCCGCTGCTGCTGTCTGTTGATGAAGAAGGCGGCGCGGTGACAAGATTCGGAGATAATCCTCAGTTTGGATTTGACGCGTCGGCAGATATGAAGGCGATCGGGGAGTCGGGAGATACGCAGCAGGCGTACGATCTGGGAGCGCGGATCGGCGGTTTCCTGGCGGATCTTGGGTTTAACATGGACAATGCCCCGGTTGCAGATGTTCTGAGCAATCCCGAAAATACTGTGGTCAAGGACCGCTCTTTCGGATCGGACAGCAGGGTTGTGTCGGAGATGGCGCTGGCAGAGTTGAAAGGTCTTGAAAGCCAGGGAATCACAGGAGTCCTGAAGCATTTTCCAGGTCATGGAGCGACTGCAGCGGATACGCACGAGGGGTACGCATATACGGACGCATCGCTGGAAGAGATGAAAGAAAATGAACTCATTCCGTTTATTGATGGAATAGAGGCGGGCGCTGATGTGATCATGGTCGGACACATTTCCTGTCCCGGGGTGACGGGAAATGATGAACCGGCGTCTCTGTCGGAAAAGATGGTCTCGGATATCCTCCGTGATGAACTGGGATTTGACGGGGTGGTGATCACGGACGCCATGAACATGGGTGCTGTTTCAGAGATGTATTCTTCATCGGAAGCGGCGGTGAAAGCGATCCGCGCAGGTGTGGATATGCTTCTGATGCCGGCGGATTTCAAGGCGGCATATGAAGGGATCCTCAGTGCTGTGGAGAGTGGAGAACTTACGGAAGAGAGGATCAATGAGTCTCTGTACCGGATCATTGAATTGAAGCTTAAGATGGCCGGTAAGATCGGAGGGACAGAAGGCGGTGAAGGTCAGACTGCGGAGAACAACGTTCAGACACAGCAGAAAGCAGAGGAGAAACCGCAGAGTAAATATACAGTAGTCATAGACGCGGGACATCAGCAGCAGGGAAACAGTGACCAGGAACCTGTGGGCCCCGGAGCGTCGGAGATGAAGGCTAAGGTTGCATCCGGGACAAGCGGCGTGTCGACAGGGATTCCGGAGTATCAGCTTACCCTTGACGTATCCATGAAGCTGAAGGCAGAACTGGAAGAGCGGGGATATCAGGTTGTGATGGTCCGGGAGACAAACGACGTGGATATCTCGAATGCGGAAAGGGCAGAAGTCGCAAATGACCTTGATGCGGATGCCTTTATCCGGGTCCATGCCAATGGCAGTACGGACAGCAGTGTGAACGGGATGATGACAATCTGCCAGACTCCGGATAATCCATATAATGGGGCGCTGTACGATCAGAGCAGAAAACTTTCGGATTCGGTACTGGACTGTGCAGTCGCAGCAACAGGCGCCCGGAAAGAGCGTGTGTGGGAGACTGATACGATGAGCGGGATCAACTGGGCGCAGGTACCTACAACGATCGTGGAGATGGGATATATGACAAACCCGGAAGAGGATGAAAAAATGGCGGACGAGGAATATCAGAACCAGATCGCTGCGGGAATTGCAGATGGAATAGACACTTTTTTCGGATTGTGATCCTGGTGCGGGCTTTTTGAAAATAAAAAAGACAGGATAAAAATAATTTGACGTATTGCAGGAATTCTGGTATAATTTACGAGATGCGTGAGTAGAATATTCATGCATCCCGTATAAGGCGCAGTAGCCAAGTGGTAAGGCGTGGGTCTGCAACACCCTGATTCACCGGTTCAAATCCGGTCTGCGCCTCTTTTTTGAAGGCAGGGGGAAATGCTGAAGAAGCGGCATTTCTTCCTGCCTTTTACTTACATGGAAAACGGATGAGGTCTCTGGAGAATACGGAGGAAAAGGAAGGGTAACGAGGATGGAACAAAAGCATGAATCTGATATGACGCCAAAGGAGAAAAGACAGGCGGAGATTGAAAAGCTCCGCGGGATGAGCCTGGGGGAGAAAGCGGGTTATCTCTGGACCTACTATAAAATCTGGCTTCTTATTCCGGTGATCCTGATCATCGTGATCTGGCAGGGGATACAGATCTATCATAATGCCCGGGAAGTGGAACTGCTTTCGATCGGGATCGCGGATACCGGACTGGATACGACAAACGGACAGGAGGCGCTTGAAAGCGATCTGCTGGGACTGCTCGGAACCGGGGACAAATATGAGGTTATAACACTGGATACAGGAATCAGTTCCGGAGATGACTCCGCCGCTGTAATGAAGCGTGCGACCGTGATGGGGGCGGGGACGATGGATATGCTGATCTGCGGGGAAGAACTCTATGAAGAGTATGAGGCCCAGGGAGCCTTTGCGGACTGGGAGGAGATCCTGGGAGAGGATTACGGGAAATACGAGGAATATTTTGATGACGGACGCCTGGATCTCTCGAAGAGCGCACGCTGGGATGCCTATGGGCTGGTCGCATACGAACCAGTATACGCCGGAGCTCTTGCCGGGTCGGATAAGACAGACGCGCTCCGGCAGTTTGCCGAGTATTTTCTGAGTGATATGCAGTGAGAAAAATGTAAAAAATTATGTTCTTTAATGTTCCTTTAATTTTTCTCATTTATACTGGATACAGGATAAGGACAGGAGGATGGACATATGAAGAGCAGATATATATTGACAATAGCAGGGATCATACTTGCATTTGCGCTTCTCACAGGATGCGGTTCGGTATCGGGCAGGGGAACTCAGGCTGGTGGAAATACAACGGACAGTGGTTCGACAGAGAGGGAAGAGGAACTTCAGGCGGAGATTGATTCCCTGAGAGAGGAACTGGACGCCCTGAAAAATGCTCAGAGTTCACAGGATGTATCTGGAACAGACAACACATCTGCATCGGGAGCTGCGGACAATGCGCAGGATCAGAGTTCACAGAGCGGCAGTGCTTCGGGACAGAGCGGAAGCGGCGATGCTGCACAGAGGCAGGATAATGCGGAAGGCAGTTCAGGAACAAGGAGCGGAGGACAGACGTCTTCCGGCGCGCAGATCAGTCTGGAGGAAGCGATGCAGATCGCACTTGACAGGGTCCCGGGCGCCACAGAGCAGAACATCTCCATTGAACTGGAGAGAGACGACGGCTGGCTGATCTACGAAGGGGATATCCTGTACAACAGGATGGAGTACGAGTTCGAGATCGACGCGCAGAGCGGAACGATGCTGAAATGGGAAGAGGAAGCGTGGTAGGAAAAGCCTGACGGAATGCTGACAAGAAAGATCCAGATAATGACGAGAATAGGGAACCCGGAAATACAGATCCAGAGATGGATTGTATTTCCGGGGTTTTTATTTAATAGGAAACTTCGTTTGTTCTGAAAATCTTAAGAACTAAAATGGGTGAAATGATTGTAGTGCAGATGCGAACATAGTATAATAAAAGTAAGAAAATTTAAAGAAATAAGATGAATAATCTGAAAATAATAAGAAGGGGTTATTCATCAGAGAAAGGAGGGAGCAGTATGAGTAAAGCAAGAAAGATCATGGCATGGATGATGACAGTGGTCATGGCGCTGGGGATGGGGACAACAGTGGCGGCGGCCGGGCTGACGATCACAGGTCAGCCGGAGGATGCAGCTTCCGTCGAAGGAAGCACCGTGATATTTGAAGTTGCGGCGGAGCCGGCGGAAAATGTCACCTATCAGTGGCAGCAGGGAATTTTGCAGGAGAAAGAAGATGAGGACGAGAAGCCTGTTTATTCCTGGACGGATATCCCGGAAGCTGATGAGGCAAGATATGAACACAAGGTCACGGCAGCGGATCTGAGCGGAAATGTATTATACCGTTGTCAAGTGAGCCTGAATGGCGAGAAAGTGTATTCTGAAAGCGTATCGGTGAAAGAAGCGGATTTGGACAGCGTCCTGGCAGACGAACCGGGGCAGGAACCTGACGAAATAATTCAGGAAGGTCCGGGGGTGGAACCGGAACCGACAGAGCCTGAGCAGACAGAACCGGAACCGACGAAACCGGAGCCGGCGGAACCGGTACCAGCAGGTCTACTGAATGTCCTGAACGATCCGGCAGGCGGAGCGGATAATCCGTCAGGCGAGCCGAACGTGCAGACAGAAGAGCCGACCGAACCGACCGGCGAGCCGGATGTACAGACAGAAGAGCCCGCGGAACCGCCGGAAGCCCCCAAACTTATGAGCCGGACGGATACGATGCTGGAAGTAGAGGCGCTTCAGGGACAGCAGTACCGGATCGATCAGAATGAATGGCAGGACAGCGGAAAGTTCGAGGGACTTACTCCGGATACGGAATATGAGATCGAGACAAGAATGGCAGGAGAAGGAGAGCAGGCTCCCGTGAGCGCTCCGTTGAAGGCGAGGACGATGAGAGCCGGAGCCGGTGCACCGGAGATGCCGAAACTGGAATTTGCCGGGGTGGACAGCATAGAGGTCACGGCAGTTGAAGGAGCGGAATATGCGATCTGCGAAGGCAGAGCGGCCGCAGATCAGCAGTGGAACTGGCAGACGTCCCCGGTGTTCAGCGGTCTGAAAGTGGGAATGGAATATTCAATCGCGGCCAGGATCGCCGGAACAGAGGATCAGATGCCGGGAGAGACAAGTGAAATTCTGATTGCATCTACCGAGAAATATCCGGCAGAGCCTCTTGCCAGACCGGAACTGATCTCAGTCAGTGACACAAGGATCGAAGTGAACACAGTGAACGGCCAGCTATATGCGATCTATAAAGAGAGCACGATGCCGGACGGACTGAACTGGCAGGACACAGGTGTTTTTGAAAAGCTGGATCCGGTTACGGTATACCGGATCGTGACGAAGACCCCGGAGACAGAGGACCACAAGGAAAGTGTTGTGAGTGAGGCGCTGGTCGTCACCACGCAGAAATCCCCGACCGAGGCTCCGGAAGCTCCGAAATTGACGAGCAGAAGCCAGACTGTTCTCGAGGTGGAGAAAAAGACCGGTCAGGAGTACTCCATCGACGGAGGAAAGACATGGCAGGCGGGCGGAAGATTTGAAGGGCTGAAGGCAGACACGGCTTATGAGATCGTGGCAAGGATAAAAGAAACGCCAACTGCGGCAGCAAGTGCGGCAAGCCAGCCGCTTAAGGCCGCTACCCTGAGGTATCCGATCGAGACAGGCACCAGTGAGAATAAGATCACGGGCATCAGCAACGGTCAGATCATCAAGGTGAATCAGAACATAAAATTCGTTGCGGAAGGCGGCGGGATGAATATCGAAGATCCGATCGAAGGAGACGTGAGATACGTTCCGGTCAAATGGCAGGGACTGACGGAGGGAACCTGGAAGGAGGCGCCCTACACGGCCACTGTAAAAGCAGCGAAAAATGGAACCTACACTCTCAAAGTCACGTTTGACAGACAGGTGTATAAGAACGGGAAATGGGTATCTGACGGAGCGGATGATATCAAATCTGTCCAAGTCAGAGCTACAGAGACCGGCAAGGCGGCAGTGAAGACCGGAGACGAGACGCAGTGGATGCTGTATCTGATCCTTCTGGCAGCCGGAGCAGGCGCTGCGGTGACTGTCGGAGCAGTTATGAGAAAGAGAAGGAGGGCGTAAGAAACATAGATGCATAAGGGACGAATAAACGTAACCTGCCGCGCAGTGGTTTCTGCGCGGCAGGTTTTATGATGCCGGAAGGCTAGTCAGAATGTTTATCTTAAGACTCATTCAGCAGAGATCTATTTGTAAAGAACAGTTGTTTCGGGCTTTTGGGTTTGTCAGGCATACTCATCCGTATACGGTCTTCCTCTACCAGCGGCATTACATATTTCTGGATGGCATAGGAAGTGGAATTCAACCCGAGAAATTCACAGATTTCTTTTTTGGTGCGGGGCGTTATACAGAACAGGAGGAGATCATGATCCCCGGGTCTTTCTTCCTGGGTCTGACGGGAAGGTTCTTTGGACTCCAGTTCCTTTCTGAAACACACTTTAAAACTTCCGCGTTCATCTGAAAATTCGGGTTCCTTCAGACCATATCCGGCCATTTCTCTGCGGATCGTAGGTATTCCGGAGTACCGGTTTTCTGTAATTCCCATTACTTCAAGAGCCAGTGCAAGAACAGGATTTCGTGTATCAGGCTGTACCTTGCCCAGCTGGTCGGCTTTGATGCGTCCGTAGATTCCGCCCGGACTCCAGATCTCTATTCTGTCATCAAACATGATCAACTGAACGGACATTGCCTCAGTATGCATACTGTAATCCCGATGTACCAGTGCGTTTAGTATGGCTTCACGAACTGCCGTGAGCGGGTAGTCGGTCCGATCTGCTCTTCTTCCTGTGTCAGGATCGATGATGGTATGGTGACGCATATTCCTCTTCACGAACTGGAGGGCAGTTTCCAGCATTTGCGGGATAGTTCCTTCGATTCTCTCATTATCTGTAAATCGTTCGTCGAGATCTCCTGTTTCGCCCATTTCCGTTCCGGGAATTACCATGGCTATAATGGAAAAACCGGGGAAAAAGGCCTGTGGATACGGGCAGAACAGCATGACTGCGGTTAAAGTCAGAACACCATCCCTGGTAATGCTCATCAGTTCACAGATCGTATCATCAGACAGATTTGATAAATTCGGTTTTCCTTCTTTCAGCTTTTTGACGTAGGCTTCCAGCATTTGTGTATCGATCGTCTTCATAGTCGCTCTTGGAACAGTACGGATATCATCCTGATATTTTTTCCGAAAAGCTTCATAGCTGTAAATTTCATATTCGGTCATTGGTTCATCACTGTCACCGGAACGAATATACGAGCCTTTGATCCGCCCGACTCCTTTGTAATAGCAGGGGCGTTCTGAAAGATCCACGGAAGGGATTTCAGCAGAGACAAAAATCTTGCCGTCTTTTTCCGCGACAGTAAAGAGCGGTCTGACTACAGGCTGCATCTGGAAACATTGGCTGTTTACCTTCTTTTGCAGATCCTGTGGGTCATATACGCCTGTTTCCTGAAAGTCATTGTCTTCATCCACACCGAAAATGATGATTCCGCCGTCGTCCTGATTGGAAAAACTGGAAAGAGTATCGAACAGTTTACGGGGGCATCCCTTTGCGGCGCATTTGATTTCCAGTGTTTGAGTTTCGGATTTGTGCTGTTGTATATCATTTAGGATTTCAATTAATTTTTCAACTGTCATTTCAACTTCCTCCTTCCAATTTTAGATTTTACTATAATTTGAAATTATATTCAACGAATTTAAAATCTTAATTTTAAATTCTTCTAAAAATTTTAGATTCTAAGGGAGAATCTCAAAAAACAGAACGAATCTAAAATAGAATTTAAAATGGAATCTAAAATTTAAAACAGAATCTCAAATTTTAAACGGAATCTAAAATTTCAAACTGGAATTTCAAATCTTTCACGAGATATCTTTCCCCACGCTGTCCCGGTAGATCAGCGTGGTATCGATCTCGATCTTGATGGGCGGCTGTCCGGGATCCTCCATCAGGCTGATGAGTCGCCTCGCCGCCGCCTCGCCCATGTACTGCTTCGGGACATGGATGGTTGTCAGGGCGGGATCGATGACTGTGCTCACCGGCATATTATCGAAGCCGACGATAGAAATATCCTCCGGGATCCGGTAGCCGTTCTGCATCAGAGCCTTTGCGGCGCCCACGGCGATCAGGTCGTTGTCCGCAAAGTAGCAGGAGGCAAGTTCATCTCCATTTTTGATGAGCTCATTCATATCCGCGAAGGCTCCGTCCACGGACGGCGTCAGCAGATGAGTGATGCTTTTTGACGCGGACATGCCGCAGGAGCGGACTGCCTTGTAAAATCCGGAGGAGCGTTCCGCAAAGTTGCTGATCTGATATGCTGACTGGAGGTATCCGGGCTGTTTCCGGCAGGAGCGGATCAGGTGCCGCGCCGCCAGATAAGCTCCCTGCATGTTGTTGATCAGCACGCAGTTACATGGAACCGTATCGAAATAGGCGTCCAGAAGGACCAGCGGGATCGGCAGATCCAGAAAAGGCCGGAGATCTGCCGCTTCCATCTCTGTGCCCAGCAGGATGATCCCGCAGCAGTCGGAATACTGGATGTCCTCGATCTGTTTCTGCAGGGAATCTTCCTCCTCATATATATAGCTGATCTTCAGCTTCTGTCCCTGCTTCTTGCATTCCAGGGCAATCCCGTCCGATACCTGGGAGAAGAAGGGGGTGTCTGCCACGACGGCTCCGTGTTTTTTATACATTACAAAATAGATTTCGCCGGACGGCGTTTTCTTTTTATCTGAGAGACGGGAAAAATCATATCCGTACCGCTCCGCGGCGTCCAGGACTTTGCGGCGGGTCTCCGTGCTGACGCCGGGTTTGCCGTTCAGCGCCATTGAGACTGCGGCAGCGGACAGATTCAGTTTTCCGGCAAGTTCTTTCGCTGTGATCCCCATGACTTAATCTTAAGTCCCCTTTCATGATTCGTGCATTTCTGATGTCTCTATTATGTACTTGTTCAGTGAAAAACTCAATAATTAAGTTATGAATTTAGTAAATAATACTTAATAATCCGATGAAATTAAGCTGAGACACGACTATACTGAAGGTAAATCAAGAACAGAGATTCATCAGGAAAGGAGTCTTATGGAAATGACAAAGATCAAATTAGGATACGCACCGACCAGAAGGAGTATCTTCAGTGCGCCGGACGCGCTGAAATTCAGAGGACTGACAGCTCAGAGGCTGACAGAGATGGGAGTTGATTTCGTGGATATCACGGACATCAACGAGGAAGGCCTTCTCTATGACGACAAGGATGTGGAGAAGATCGCCGCAAAGTTTGAGAAAGAGGGAGTAGACGGACTCCTGCTTGCACACTGCAACTTCGGTACCGAGTATGTATGTGCAAGACTTGCAAAGAGACTTGGCGTACCGGTACTTCTCTGGGGACCGCTGGATGAGAGGCCGGAGCCGGACGGAGTACGTCTGAGAGATACCCAGTGCGGCCTGTTCGCAACAGGAAAAGTTCTGAGAAGATTTCAGGTTCCTTTTACATATCTGACAAACTGCCGTCTGAACGACCCGGTATTTGAGAGAGGGGTAAAGGATTTCCTGGCTGTCTGTAATGTAGTCAAGACATTTAAGAATATCCGGATCCTCCAGATTTCTACAAGACCGTTCGATTTCTGGACCACCATGTGCAACGAGGGAGAACTGCTCGAGAAATTCAATATCCAGCTTTCTCCGATCCCGATGCCGGAACTGACAGAAGAGATGAAAGCGGTAAAAGAGGATAAGGAAAAGATGGGGCAGATGCTCGCTTACATCAACGAGACAATGACCGTCAAGATCAAGGAGAACGAGGTCGAGAACGTAGCCGCCCTTGCGCTGGCAATGGAGAACCTGGTGGAGAAATACGGATGCCAGGCAGCGGCAATCCAGTGCTGGAACGCGCTGCAGACTGAGATCGGCATCATGCCCTGCGCGGCAAATGCGATCCTCAACGAGAAAGGCATCCCGGTAGTATGTGAGACGGATATCCACGGTGCGGTCACCGCGCTGATGGTGGAAGCGGCAGGAATGGGAGAGACCCGCAGCTTCTTCGCGGACTGGACGATCCGCCATCCTGATATCGAGAACGGAGAACTCCTGCAGCACTGCGGACCATGGCCTGTGTCTGTGGCAAAGGAGAAACCGGAGCTGACTTATCCCCTTGCCTTTGATTATCCGGGAAGCCTGACAGCAGAGGCGAAGCACGGAGACGTGACCCTTTGCCGGTTCGACGGGGATAACGGAGAGTATTCCCTCCTTCTTGGAAACGCGAAGGGCGTGGACGGCCCGAAGGGAATGGGAACCTACCTCTGGGTAGAGGTTGAGAACATCAAACGTCTCGAGGCGAAGATCGTTGAGGGACCGTACATTCACCACTGTGTCGGCATTCACAAAAATGTAGTGCCGGTACTGTATGAAGCATGTAAATACATCGGCGTGAAACCGGATCTCTATGACCCGATCGAAGAAGATGTGAAAGCGTACTTAAGAGGCGAATGAGAATTCAGGAAAGGAAGTAGTAGTATGAATTTAAAAGCATTGGCATATCAGCTCAGGGAAGATACGATCAATATTATCTGTGCCGGAAAAGCGGGACATATCGGCGGAGATATGAGTGTGATGGAAGTTCTGGTGGAACTGTATTTTGACCAGATGAACATCAGTCCGGAAAATATGGATGACCCGGACAGGGATCTGTTCGTGCTCAGCAAGGGACATTCCATGGAGGCATATTACGCAGTCCTGGCGGAGAAAGGATTTCTTGACAAAGAGGATGTGCTGGAGCACTTCAGCAAGTTTGGATCAAAATATATCGGCCACCCGAATAACAAGCTGCCGGGGATCGAGATGAATTCCGGTTCTCTGGGACATGGACTTCCGGTCTGTGTCGGCATGGCAAAGGCATCAAAAATGGACCATAGAAACAACAGAGTTTACGTGGTGATGGGCGACGGTGAGCTTGCCGAGGGATCCGTCTGGGAAGGCGCCATGGCAGCTCATCAGTACAAACTGGATAATCTGTGCGCAGTGGTAGACCGGAACCGTCTGCAGATTTCAGGAAATACAGAGGACGTTATGGGACACGACGACCTTCACGAGCGCTTTCGGAGTTTTGGATGGCATGTGATCGACGTGGCGGATGGAAATGATATCGACCAGCTCCATGCTGCGTTCGAGGAGGCAAAGACGGTGAAGGGACAGCCTACGGTCCTGATCGCAAATACGGTCAAGGGAAAAGGTTCCTCCATCATGGAGAACAAGGCAAACTGGCATCACAAAGTTCCGACAGAAGAAGAATATCAGACGATCATGAAAGATCTGGAAACGGCAAAGGAGGCGCTTGAGTAATGGGAAAAACAGCAAATAAACAGATGATCTGTGAAGTATTGATGGAAGCGGCGAAAGAGGACAGAAATATTGTCGCGCTGTGCAGCGACTCCAGGGGAAGCGGATCCTTCACTCCTTTTGCAGATACTTATCCGGAGCAGTTCGTGGAGACCGGAATCGCAGAGCAGAACCTGGTCAGCATTGCGGCAGGTCTGGCAAAATGCGGGAAAAAAGCTTACGCGGTTTCGCCGGCAAGCTTCCTTTCTACCAGAAGCTACGAGCAGTGCAAGGTTGATGTTGCCTACTCCAATACCAATGTCAAGCTGATCGGAATCAGCGGCGGAATCAGCTACGGCGCCCTTGGAATGAGCCATCATTCCGCGCAGGATATCGCTGCCATGAGCGCTATCCCGAACATGCGCGTGTACATTCCCAGCGATCATCTTCAGACAGCGGAGCTTACCAAAGCGCTCCTGAAGGATGAAAAACCGGCATATATCCGTGTGGGAAGAAATGCCGTGGATCCGGTGTACGAGGAAGGCAATGTTCCTTTTGAGATGGACAAGGCAACGGTTGTGACAGAGGGAAACAAGGACGGAAACGACGTGGCGATCATTGCCTGCGGAGAGATGGTAAAACCGGCGAAGGACGCGGCGGAGCTTCTGGAAAAAGAAGGGATCCATGCCTCTGTCCTGGATATGTACTGTGTGAAACCTCTGGATGAGGCGGCTGTGGTCCGCGCGGCGGAAAACGCAAAGGTGGTCCTCACTGCGGAGGAACATGCGCCGTTTGGAGGTCTGGGCTCCATGGTGGCTCAGGTTGTCGGAAAAGAGTGCCCGAGAAAGATCGTGAACATCACGCTTCCGGATGCACCGGTGATCACCGGAACGTCAAAAGAAGTGTTTGACTATTATGGAATGAACGCGGAGGGAATCGCCGCGAAAGCAAAAGAAATGCTGGGCGCGGAGTGAGAGAAATGTCTGAAAAATATATTATAGGTATTGACCAGAGCACTCAGGGGACGAAGGCGCTGCTCTTTGATGAAAACGGTGCTCTGCTGCGAAGGGACGATCTGCCGCACCGGCAGATCGTCAATGAGAAGGGATGGGTATCCCATGATCCGGAAGAGATCTACAGGAATACAGTGCAGGTCGTGAGGAAACTGGTGGAGGACAGCGGCATCCCGAAGGAGAGTGTGCAGGCTGTCGGGATCAGCAATCAGAGGGAGACATCCCTCGTATGGGAGAAGGAATCAGGAAAACCCGTGACAGATGCGGTCGTGTGGCAGTGCGCCCGGGCTGCGGAGATCTGCGAGCGTATTGAGAATGAAAATGCCGGGATCACTGAGATGATCCGGAAGAAGACCGGACTGCAGCTCTCCCCCTATTTTCCTGCGGCAAAGCTTGCCTGGATCCTGGAGAACATACCGGGGGCAAAGGAGAAAGCCGGGGAGCATAAACTCTGCTTCGGAACGGTGGATACCTGGCTCGTTTATAAGCTGACCGGAGGAAAAGTCTACAAGACGGATTACTCCAACGCATCCCGGACCCAGCTGTTTAATATCTTTGAACTGAAATGGGACGAGGAGATCTGCCGTCTCTTTGGCATTGACGCGGGGGATCTGGCGGAAGTGTGCGACTCTGATTCCTGCTTCGGGGAGACGGATTTTGACGGTTTCTTTGACCGGCCCATCCCGATCCACGGGGTTCTGGGAGATTCCCATGGAGCGCTGTTTGGACAGGGATGCCTGGAACCGGGGATGATCAAGTGTACTTACGGGACAGGCTCTTCTATCATGATGAACATCGGGGAGCAGCCGGTCCTGAGCAGCCACGGCGTGGTCACATCCCTTGCATGGGGAATGAACGGAAAAGTGAACTATGTCCTGGAAGGGAATATCAACTACACGGGAGCGGTGATCACCTGGCTTAAGGACGATATGGAACTGATCCAGTCGCCCGGGGAGACAGAGGGACTCTGCCGGAAGGCGGAGCAGGACGACAGCCTCTATTTTGTACCTGCCTTTACCGGGCTTGGCGCGCCTTACTGGGACAGCGAGGCAAAAGGCGCTCTGACCGGCATCACCAGGACCACGCGGAAAGCGGAGATGGTGAGAGCGGGCGTGGAGTGTATTGCCTACCAGATCACGGACGTGATCCGGGCAATGAGCCAGGATGCCGGGACGCGGGTGCAGGAACTCCGTGTGGACGGAGGCCCAACCGCCAACGGTTATCTGATGCAGTTCCAGAGCGACATTGCAGACACACGGGTCCTCGTGCCAAACGCCCAGGAACTGTCCGGCATCGGGGCGGCTTACGCAGCCGGGCTTGGTATCGGACTGTATGACGCAAAGGTGTTCGACGGACTGAAGCGGACCGAGTATGCGCCTTGTATGGAAACTGAGAGAAGAGAACGGAAGTACGAGGGATGGCAGCAGGCCGTGGAGACAGTGCGGACGAAGTAAAAAATTTGACTTTGCCGGGCCACTATGCTGTATTAATTAATGGCAAGAGATATTAATTCAGCCGTTTATGTACGAAGACTCCCGGAGTGGCAGCTCCGGGAGTCTTTTTGCAATGGCGATGAGCCAAAGTCCGGGCTTGCCCGAGACCTTGGCGACCGCTTACAATCCCGGAATGTGCCTTTAGGCACTTCCGGTGATTGACCGCATGCGTTTATCCATCCCGCGCGGATTTCTGTCCGGAATCACCCCATGTTTTTGTTTACGGTTCCGACGCTTGGTGTTATAATATGATACAAGCGTCAAAGGGGCATGCGGGCTGCGCTTGCGCAGACGAGTATGACCGTGGGACGCGCAAAACACCGAAAAGGAGCCATTTTTTGAAGAAAAATGAGCGGATTTGAGGTGTTTTAGGATCGCGGGAGTGCTCTGGCACGGAGCGATCCGTGTATCATAGGTGTTTTCATTAATAATATCTATATGGGCGCTCTGCCTGTAAGGAATAATTATCAAAGGAGTTTTTTTGGTATGGAACTGACAACGATTCGGGAATTATTTAAAAACAGAGAGGAGTATCTGGATAAAAAGGTGACAGTTGGGGGCTGGATCCGCAGTATCCGTGATTCGAAGACATTCGGCTTTATCGTCATGAACGACGGGTCTTATTTTCAGACGCTTCAGATCGTATATCATGATAAAATGGACAATTTTACAGAAGTCTCAAAACTGAACGTGGGAGCTGCGGTCATCGTGACGGGAACACTGGTGGCAACGCCCCAGGCGAAGCAGCCGTTTGAGATCCAGGCGGATGAAGTCGTGGTAGAGGGAGCGTCCGCACCGGATTACCCGCTTCAGAAGAAACGACACAGTTTCGAATATCTCAGAACAATTTCTCATCTCCGTCCGAGGACAAATACCTTCCAGGCGGTCTTCCGTGTGAGATCACTGGCGGCTTATGCAATCCACAAGTTCTTCCAGGAAAGAGGGTTTGTCTATGTGCATACCCCGCTGATCACGGGAAGCGACTGCGAAGGCGCGGGCGAGATGTTCCGGGTGACGACGCTGGATATGGAGAACGTTCCGAAAAATGAGGATGGAACAGTGGATTACACGAAGGATTTCTTCGGAAAAGAGACAAGCCTTACTGTCAGCGGCCAGCTCAACGGTGAGACTTACGCGCAGGCATTCCGCAGCATCTATACATTCGGACCTACGTTCCGTGCGGAAAACTCAAACACGACGAGACATGCGGCGGAGTTCTGGATGATCGAGCCGGAGATCGCTTTCGCGGATCTGAACGACGATATGGAACTTGCGGAAGCCATGCTGAAATATATCATCAACTATGTGCTCGAGAACGCGCCGGAGGAGATGAACTTCTTCAATTCCTTTGTGGACAAGGGACTTCTCGACCGGCTCCACAATGTGGTGAACTCTGATTTTGCACGGGTGACATATACAGAGGCCATCGATATCCTTTCAAAGAACAATGACAAGTTTGAGTACAAAGTTTCCTGGGGATGTGACCTTCAGACAGAGCACGAGCGCTATCTGACCGAGCAGGTCTACAAGAGACCGGTGTTCGTGACGGACTATCCGAAGGAGATCAAAGCGTTCTATATGAAACAGAACGACGACGGAAAGACAGTGGCAGCGGTTGACTGCCTTGTTCCGGGGATCGGGGAGATCATCGGAGGAAGCCAGAGGGAGGATGACTACGATAAGCTCCTGAACCGTATGAATGAACTGGGGCTTAAGGAGGAAGACTATGGCTTCTATCTGGATCTGAGAAAATACGGATCCACAAGACACGCCGGATTCGGTCTGGGCTTCGAGCGCTGCGTGATGTATCTGACAGGTATGTCGAATATCCGTGACGTGATCCCGTTCCCGAGAACGGTGAACAACTGTGAGTTATAAAGTCGATCTATATATTTCCGTTTTGAAAACAGGAGGGCGAGGCAGCGTTTGATGCCGCGCCCTTTTGGTGTGATAAGCCTGCAGGCGGACGACAGTGCGGCCTGACAAGTGGACGACATGCGTGGGAGAATGACTGCAAAATGAAAAATGGAAATGCAGGGAAAGGGGGAAGATAAGATGAGATTTATCCATATCGCAGATGTACATCTGGGAGCACAGCCGGACGCGGGGGCTGCCTACACAGAGGACCGTCCGGGGGAACTGTGGGATACGCTGGAGAAAGTGCTGAAAATATGCGAGAGGGATCAGACGGATCTTCTTCTGATCGCCGGGGATCTTTTCCACCGGCAGCCGCTTCTGCGGGAGTTGAAAGAGGTGGATTACCTCTTTTCTGAGCTGACACATACTCAGGTTGTGCTCATCGCCGGAAATCATGATTATATCAAAAAAGATTCTTATTACCGGTCATTCACCTGGTCGGATAATGTGCATCCCCTTTTCGGGAACAGGCTCGGGCATGTGGAGTTTCCTGAATTCGAGACGGCGGTCTATGGGCTGAGCTATCATTCCAGAGAGATCGGGGAAGCACTCTATGACAACTGTACTGCGGAAGGACTGCAGAGATATGAGATCCTTCTTGCCCATGGCGGTGACGGAAAGCATATCCCTTTCGACCGGAAGGCTTTGTCGGAGAGCGGATTTGATTATATCGCTCTGGGGCATATCCATAAACCTGAGGTTCTGGAGAAGGACCGGATCATTTATTCGGGTGCGCTGGAGCCTATTGACCGGAATGATACCGGGGCCCACGGATTTGTCAAAGGGGAGATCCGGACGGACGGGGTGCGGACAGAGTGGATTCCGTGTGCAGAAAGAGAATATGTCCATCTTCGGATCCCGGTGGATGAGAAAGATACCTTCGGGAGTGTTCGAAGGAAAATCAGTAAATTAAAAAGTGAATATAACAATAAAAATATTTTTAAAATAATTTTAACAGGAACAAGAGGCGCGGATGTTGTATTTGATACCGGGCGGATGGATGATGTGGGGAATATACTGGAGATCGTGGACGAGACCCGGAGAAAGTATGACCTGGAGCGTCTCAGCCGGGAGAACCGTGACAATCTGATCGGAAGATTTATCGGGGAATTCCGGGACTGTGAAGAGGGAAGTGTGGAGGAACTGGCATTGAGTGAAGGTCTGGAGGTACTTCTGGAATATAAGGGGCGGCAGATATGAGAATCAGGGAACTATATCTGAAGAATTTCGGAAAATTTTCGGAAAAACATTTTTATATGAAGGACGGCGTGCAGGTCGTCTATGGGGAGAACGAGTTCGGCAAATCCACTCTCCATGCATTTATCCGGGCCATGCTCTTCGGGATGGAGAGGGGCAGAGGGAGAGCGGCCGGGAAGGATGCGTTCAGCCGGTTTGAGCCCTGGGAGAATCCCGGCTATTACGCCGGAGTCATGCGTTTTGAGTGCGGGGGAAGGAATTTCCGCCTGGAGAGAAGTTTTGACCGGATTTCGAAACATGTATCGCTTGTGTGCGAGGATGACGGGGAAGAACTGTCAGTGGAACACGGCGACCTTGAAATGCTCCTGGGCGGGATCACTCCGGCTGAGTTTGACAGTACTGTGTCGGTAGGACAGCTTATGGCAAGACCGGGGGAGGAACTGGCGGAGTCTCTGAAAAACTACGCGGCCAATTACTATGAGACCGGGGGCGGGGAAGTGGATCTGAGCGGTGCCCTGGATGAACTGCGGGAGCGCCGGAAGGAAGTGGAGCGCGGACTGAAGGAGGAAGAACGGATTCAGGATGAGAAACGGAAGACCCTTGCTCAGGAACGGGCCTATCTGGAACGGGATCTGAATAAACTCAGGGAAGAGTATGAAGAGAAGCGCTCCGCGGCGAGACGAGCGGCCCGGGAGAAAGAAAAGAGAGCCAGGCAGAAAACGCCGGATCAGCGGAAGAAGGGCGAAAGGACGCCGGAGCGGACGCGGGAAGCTTCGAAGCATAGCCGGGGATATGAAAGAAATCGGAATATATCGGGAAAAGGAACTGCTACAGGCATCCGGATCCCCGCCGGAGTGATCTGTCTGATCCTGGGAATGCTTGGGATCCTGGCGGGACTGGTGATGAACAAAAAGAGTTTTGCGGTGAGCGCGGCTGCAGGTGTGATCCCCGTGCTGCTGTTGATCGCCGGAGTGCTGCTCCTTGTGTCGGGGATCCAGAGGATCCGCCGGGCGAAGACAGAGCAGTGGAACGACGGGGAAGAAGAGAGAGAGGATGGCGGCGAGGATTCCATACTGCGGGAACTGGAGCGGCAGGAGGAACGGCTCCGCTGGGAAATGTCGCGGATCCATGCGGAGTGGAAAGAGAAGCAGGTCCGTGCAGAGAATCTGCGGGAGCAGGAGGAAGAGATCACCCGCAGTGATACGGAGAAGAACCTTCTGAAGCGGCGTCAGGCGCTGCTGATGGCGGAAGAGAAGATCCGTTCTGCGGCGGAGGATCTGGGACAGCAGACATCTCAGCTTCTAAATCGCCGGGCCTCTGAAATATTCTCTGAACTTACTGCGGGAAAATACCGGGGGATCGAGGCGGATGAACGGCTTGAGATCACGGCCTGGGACGGAGAGAGGCGGATCCGGGCGGAGCGCCTCAGCAGAGGGACCGTGGAGCAGATCTACTTTTCTGTGCGCATGGCGGCAGCGGAACTCCTCCAGGAGGAACCCATGCCGCTGATCTTTGACGATACTTTTGCGTTTTATGATGACAAAAGGCTGGAATCTGCGCTAAAATGGTTGAGCAGACAGGACAGACAGGTTATAATATTTACCTGTCAGAGACGAGAAGGAGAAATGTTACATGAAGATAGAACTGCCAAGAAAGGTATTGATGATCATCAATAATCTGCAGCTCCATGGCTACGAGGCTTTCGCGGTAGGCGGCTGTGTCCGGGATTCGATCCTGGCGAGACGGCCGGAGGACTGGGACATCACAACTTCGGCGAAGCCGGAGGAGATAAAAAAGCTGTTCCGGAAGACAGTGGATACGGGAATCGAGCACGGGACGGTCACGGTGCTCCTAGGGAAAGACAGTTATGAGGTGACCACGTACCGTGTGGATGGGGCGTATGAAGATAACCGGCACCCCAGCGAGGTGCGCTTTACGACCCGGCTTGAGGAGGACTTAAGGCGCAGGGATTTTACGATCAATGCCATGGCTTATAATGATGAGGTCCGTCTGGTGGATGTGTTTGGCGGAATGCAGGACCTGAATCATCATAGGATCCGGTGTGTGGGAGACCCGGAAGAGCGGTTTTCGGAGGACGCGCTCCGGATTCTCCGGGCGGTACGTTTTTCGGCCCAGCTCAACTTCCCCATTGAGGAGAACACGGCGGCTGCGGTGAAGAAACTGGCGCCTACGCTGAAAAATATCAGTGCAGAGCGGATCCGCACGGAACTGGTGAAACTCCTTATATCAGCTCATCCGGAGCGTATTCAGGACGCCTATCTGCTGGGAATCACCAGGGTGATCCTGCCGGAGTGGGACGCCATGGTGGGCGTTACTCAGAATACACCTCACCACAAATATGATGTGGCGGATCACACCCTCCATGCGCTGAAGAACATCAAACGGGATAAAGTCTTAAGGCTTACGATGCTCTTCCATGACATGGGGAAACCGGCGGCGAAGACTACTGATGAGAACGGGAGAGACCACTTTAAGGGACATGCTCTTGTCAGTGAGGAGATGGCGAGGAAGATCATGCGCCGTCTGAAGTTTGACAATGAGACGATCAAGATGGTAACAAAACTGGTCTGCTATCATGACTACCGTGTGGAAGCCACGCCTCAGAATGTGCGGAGGGCAATGAACCGGATCGGGGTGGAACTGTTCCCGTATTATCTGGCGGTAAGGATGGCGGATGTGAAAGCCCAGAGCCCTTATAAAAGGAGAAAAAAGATCGAAAACATTGTGGAAATGAGGAGGATCTACAGAGAGGTTCTGCGAAACGGCGAGTGCGTGACTCTGCGCCAGCTTGCTGTCGGCGGCAGGGAACTGATGGCTCTCGGAATGAAGCCCGGCAGGGAACTGGGAAGTATGCTGAGTGAACTGCTGGAATACGTGATCGATGACCCTGCCCGCAATACGAAAGAAAATCTGTGTAAATATGTAAAAGAAAAGCTTGATTTATAGCATACTCGGGCTGTCTGAGTCATACATTAGAAAGAACTCAAACGCAGAACGGGCATTCTCCAGCTTCCGGATACGGAGCGCGGACCGGTGGTCGGGAGAATGCCCGTTTTCTTTCAAAGAAACAGGGGGCAGCCATGAGAGACTATGAACTGGAAGTGTTGGAACAGTATGATATGGAGGTAAAAAGCACCCGAAAAATAAGGGGTGCGTTTTTTTGCGACACCTGTGAGGGAACCATGATCCTGAAGGAGACGAAGATCTCCGAGAGACGTGCTGCGCTCATGTATATCATTCTGAGCCGCCTGGAACTGGAGGCCGGCATGAACGTTGACACTCCGGTGTTCTCCAGGGACGGCGTGCTGGTCGTCACTTCCAGGGAGGGCAGAAAGTATATGCTGAAAAAATGGTTCTCTGGCAGAGAATGCGATCTGAAAAGAGAGTCTGAGCTTGTGGGAGCGGCGGAGACACTCGCGGGACTTCACCGGGAACTGCAGTGGGATGCTCCGCCCGGCTGTGACGGGGTAACCTGCCCTGCCGCGCAGAGAACTCCGGTTGAGGAGATGCGGCGGCACAACAGAGAGATGAAAAAGGTGCGGTCCTTTATCCGGAACAGAGTCGCCAAAAATGAGTTTGAGTATCTGTATCTGGAAAACTTTGAGAAGATGTACGGACTGGCAGAACGCGTGACAAGACAGATGGAAGAGTCCGGAGGGATGGAATTGTTCCGGAGAAGTTTACAGGAGAAGCATATGGTACATGGGGATTATAACTATCATAATCTGATGGTGATGCCGGATGGAGCTGCCGTGACCAATTTTGAACATGTAAGGATGGATATCCAGGTATCAGATCTATGCTATTTTCTGAGAAAAGTCATGGAAAAGTGTCATTGGAAACAAAAATTGGGCAGAGAGATCCTTGAAGCCTATGAAGAAGGACGGCATATAGATGAGCTGGAGCGGGATTATATCGGTCTCTGGCTTGCGTATCCGGAGAAATTCTGGAAGACGGCGAGCAGCTATGCCAGATCGAACAAAGCGTGGCTGCCGGAGAAGAGCGTGGAGAAACTCCAGACGGCAGTGCAGCAGTCTGAGGAGAAGGAGGCGTTTCTTGAAAGTCTGTTTTCTATTAATCTGAGGAAGCAGATCTGAGGAAAAAGGATGATCCTGCACGCGGTTCCTCCGTCTTTCTGATGTGTGATCCGAAAGGACCTTCAGAAGGGCCTTTAAGTGCGCAAAAAAGGCGGAAACTGCTTGACAAACCCATATGAAACCGTTATAACAATACATAAGGGCGAAGCCATGGGACGCAGGAACTGGAAGCCTTTGAAAAACCAAGAAATAAATTGTATGCCGATACAATTAAGAGGAGGAAATTATCCATGAACAAAACAGAATTAGTAGCAGCAGTAGCTGAGAAGGCAGAAATCTCCAAGAAAGATTCTGAAAAAGCTCTGAAAGCTTTTGTTGACGTTGTTACAGAGCAGCTGAAAGCAGGAGATAAAGTTCAGCTTGTAGGATTTGGTACATTTGAGGTAAGCGAGAGAGCAGCAAGAGAGGGAAGAAATCCTCAGACAGGAAAGACAATGAAGATCGCTGCCTGCAAAGCTCCGAAGTTCAAAGCCGGAAAAGCTTTAAAGGATGCTATCAACTAGTTTGAGATTTCGTTCATAGACGGATAGATGTAAATATGTAAAACAGGCACTTGCAATGCATGATACATTGCAAGTGCCTGTTGTGATTAAGGAGGAAAGTCATGAGACTGGATAAATTTCTGAAAGTGTCCAGACTGATAAAAAGAAGAACAGTGGCCAACGAGGCCTGCGACGCAGGAAGAGTCATGGTCAACGGAAAACCGGCAAAAGCTTCGGTGAAAGTGAAACCGGGGGATATCATAGAGATTCAGTTTGGAACAAGAAACGTAAAAGTGGAAGTGCTTGCGCTTCAGGATACGACGAAGAAAGAAGAAGCGAAAGAACTGTTCAAATATTTATAGTCATAGATGCGTACAACCTTTCATAATATATAGAAGATGCCAGGGACAAAAGCAGAGAGAAGGGGGACGCATATGGAAGAGCAGCGGATCGCAAAAGCACACAAGCTTGTGGTCAATAACAGAAAAACGAGTATGGTGACGGGAGTTCTCGATGTCCTCTCGTTTGACCTGAATGAGATCCTTCTCGAGACAGAGCAGGGGATGCTCATGGTAAAAGGGACGGATCTTCACGTTAACCGGCTCAGCGTGGAAAAAGGAGAGGTGGATCTGTCAGGAAATATCGACAGCATTGCCTATTCCAGTACGCCGCAGACCGGGAAGCAGGGAGAAAATCTGTTCTCCAGGCTGTTCCGGTAGATGGAAGACGAAGATGGCTGGAATCGGAACAGAAGCGGCAATCTTTCTCTATGCAGGGCTCTCGGGGATCACTGTTTCCTTTGCTTACCGGATACTCGGCTGTATACGGAGGATCCTGCCCCACAGCAGCGCGGCGGTCGGGGCGGAAGATCTTATTTTCTGGACAGGAGCCAGCGGATATTTGTTTTACTGTATGTATGCCGCCACATATGGGAGTATCAGGTGGTTTTTTGTACTGGGGGCAGTATGCGGAGGAGTCGTGGCACATGCCTCAGTTCTGCTCGTGAAAAAAATGGAAGAAAAATTCTTTGTAAAATCCAAGAAAAAACTTGAAAACTCCGATGAAAGAAGATAGAATGTTTTTTAAACAGGGGACGTAAACAAGTAATTTATAAGACGGGTGGATTTGGATGAAAAACAGGAAAAGTGCAGGTGCGGTCCAGCGGCCGACAGGACGCAGAAGACGCCGGCAGAGCCACAAACGCAGCGTGATGATGATCAGTATGGTGCTTCTTCTGCTGTGCGGTGTGCTGACGGTGAATTCCGTTACGCTCCAGGCAAAGAATGACAGCTATAAGGAGCAGGAAAAAGAACTGACGGAGCAGATCGAGGAGCAGAAAACACGGTCGGAAGAAGTCAGGGACTACGAGGAATACGTGAAGACGGACGAATATGTTAAAGAGACGGCGGAGGATAAACTGGGTCTGGTAGATCCGGACGAGATCATCTTCAAGCCGGTAAAATAAAAGGGCTGTCATACGGGACAGGAATTTAACAGAATATGATACAAAAGAGACTCCGGGAGAAATTCTCCCGGAGTTTTATCTTTCCCCGGAAAGCGGGGGATGGGGCCGGACCGTCAGGATGGATCTGCCGGCCGGGCAGTATCGGAAGAAGGGAGTATGAAAAGCAATGGATGAAGGACAGGCTCTGCACAGCAGCCCTTACGTAGAACAGATTGAGAAGTTTGCGCATTCGCTGAAACAGCTTTCCCATACATTTCTCGGACTGGAGGAAAAGAAACAGGCGTTTTCCAGTGACGAGATTGATGAGATGTTTGATCGGGTGAGAGAAAATGTGTGCGGAAAATGCGAGAAATGCGGGTGGTGCTGGGGAGAAAATTTTGTGCATACATATCAGATGGGGTATGAGGTGCTCTCGGCGGTGGATCACTACGGCAATGAACTGAACACAGAGACAAAGCGGAAACTGATGCAGCGGTGTATCATGGCGCCCCGTTTTCTGCGAGAAATGCTGGAAGGGTTCCACGATGCCCGGCGGAATATGATCTGGACGAACCGGATCGCCAGGAGCCGGGAAGGATGCGCGATCCAGATGGATACGTTTGCGGATATGATCCGAAGTACAGCCAGAGAACTGGAGGAGAGTATCTTTACAGACGAGCGTCTGGAGAAGAAGATCATCGCAGCGCTGCGGAAACGGGGCGTGCGGGTACTCTACACTCAGTTTTTCATGAACCGGGAGGGAAAGTATGAGGTCCATGTCACGGCCCGGTCCATGCAGAAGGAAAAGGTAAATATCAAGGATCTGGTGCGTGATATCTCAAATGCGGCGGGGCGGCGGCTTATTGCCCAGAGCGACAGTGCCCAGGTCCTGGGACAGCGGTATATGACCATCATCTGCCGGGAGGGGCCGGCCTATTATACAATGCAGGGAGCGGCCAGGATCGGAAAGGGGTGCAGCAAGATTTCCGGAGATAATTTTACCATGATGGAGATGCCCGGAGGAAGACGGGGGGTGGCCCTGTCAGACGGGATGGGATCCGGTGAGGAGGCGTGCCGTGAGAGCACCCTTGTCATTGAACTTCTGGAAGAACTCATCGATGCGGGATTCCCGGAAAAAACCGCGATCCAGATGATCAATACCACTCTGGTCATGGGGAGAGAGGAAATCCATTACTCCACGGTGGACATGAGCGTTTTCGACCTGTATTCCGGAGAATGTGAGTTTATCAAGGCGGGGGCCTCCTCCACCTTTATCCGCAGGAAAGATTCGGTGGAGCACTTGAGTTCGACCAGCCTTCCTATCGGAGTGATGAATTCCATTGAGATCGACTCTGTCAGGCGTAAACTCTGTGATGGAGATTTTGTCATCATGGTGACCGACGGTGTGCTGGACGCTCTTCCGGTGGGGGAGCAGGATATCCTGCTGGAGACGATCATACAGGGGAGCGCTATCAGCAATCCAAAGGAGATGGCCCGCCATGTCCTTGAGCAGGTGCTCAACTGGACGGGAAAAGAGCCGGAGGACGATATGACAGTGCTGGCGATCGGAATATGGGAATGTTGAATTTATGGGTTAAATCAGGTATAGTTTACATATGATGAACAGAACAGAGAAAAAGGTAGAAGACTTTGTCAGAAAATATGATATGATCGGAGAAGACGACACGGTGGTTACAGGTGTATCGGGCGGGGCTGACTCGGTATGCCTGCTTTTTATGCTCTGCGCTCTCCGCAGGAGGAAAGGATTCCGAGTGCTGGCATGCCATGTGAACCATGGGCTGCGGGGGGAGGACGCAGACGCAGACGAGGCGTATGTACGGGAACTCTGTGAGAGACTGGGCGTTCCGCTGAGGATTTTCCGGGAGAATGTGGAATTAATTGCCAGAAAAAGGAAACAATCTACTGAAGAGGCGGGACGGCTGGTGCGCCGTGAGGCGTTTGAGAAGATGTGCCGGGAGGACGGAGGGACGAAGATCGCAACCGCCCATCACCGTGATGACAATGCGGAGACGGTGCTTCTGAATATAGCAAGAGGAACCGGACTCCGGGGGCTCTGCGGGATCCGGCCGGTGAGAGGAAGGTGGATCCGTCCGCTTCTGTGCCTCTCAAGAGATGAGATCGAAGAGTGGCTGAGGGAGAAAAAGATCAGTTTCTGCACGGATGCCACCAATGAGGAGGACATCTATACACGCAACCGGATCCGGCACAATATCCTTCCGGCGCTGAAGGAGCAGGTAAATGCGGGAGCTGCCCGGCATCTGAGCGACCTGGCACTGCAGGCTCAGGAGGTGTGGGATCACATCGAAAAGGAGACGGACCGGGCGGAATCGGGATGTGTGGCATTTTCCCCGGACGCCGAAGGCCGAAGGAGAGTAAGGATCGATGAAGCGGGATTTGAGCGGCTTGACCCGGTGATCGCGAAGACGCTCATCCATCGGTGTATCTGCAGGGCAGCCGGGGAGGAGAAGGACGTGGAGGCGGTCCATGTTGCGGATACCCTTGCTTTGTTCGGAAAGCAGGCGGGGAAAGCGGTGGATCTCCCCTATGGAGTGAAAGCGGAGCGGATCTACAATGGTGTGCTCCTTACAAAGCCTGTCCGGACAGAAAGGACGGCTGACGTCTCTGCGGAGGTACCGCTGAATATTCCGGGAGACACGTATTTCCCCGGAACAGGACAGATCATACAGTGCGTTCTTTTAGAGAAAACAGATGATTTTTCTCCGGAAGAGATCCCTCAAAAAAGCTACACGAAATGCTTTGACTATGATATAATAAAATACAGTCTTTCTGCGAGGAGCCGGCGCCCGGGCGATTATCTTGCGGTCGACGGGAAGGGCAGCAGGCAGAAGCTGAAGGCTTATTTCATCAATGAAAAGGTTCCGCGCGAAGAGCGGGACAGGAAGCTTCTGATCGCAGACGGAGACCATGTCGTATGGATTCCGGGAATGCGGATGAGCACAGCTTATCAGATCGGAAGCCGGACAAAAAGGATTCTTATGATAAAGATTACGGAGGACAGAGAATATGTCAGAAACGATCAGAGTATTGATCCCGGAAGAAGAAGTTGACAAGAGGATCAGGGAACTTGGGGAACAGATCAGCAAAGAGTATGCGGGAAAGCAGATCCATCTTATCTGCGTCCTGAAGGGTGGAGTTTTCTTCATGTGCGAACTCGCAAAGAGGATCACGGTGCCGGTATCCATGGACTTCATGTGTGTGGGAAGCTACGGAGACGGGACGAAATCCAGCGGAGTGGTCCGCATAGCCAAAGACCTTGACGAATCCATTGAAAATAAAGAAGTACTTATTGTAGAGGATATCATTGATTCAGGAAACACGCTGTATTATCTCATGGATGTGCTCCACCGCAGAAATCCGGCGAGCATCCGTCTCTGTACGCTGCTTGACAAGCCGGACCGGCGAGTGAAGGATGTGAAGGTGGATTATACAGGATTTGAGATACCCGACGAATTTGTGGTCGGATATGGGCTTGACTATGCCCAGAAATATAGAAACCTTCCCTATATCGGAATAGTGGAAGGCGTGGAATAGGAAGGAGTATACAGCTTTGGACAATAACAGAAAATACAGAGGCGTCAGCGGACCGACGATCCTGATGTTCATCGTGATCGTGGTGGCTGCTCTCTGGATGGCGAACCAGCTCCAGATCCATCAGCAGGAAATGAGCTATACCCGCTTTGTGACGGAAGTGGAAGAAGGTAACGTAAAGGATGCGTATATCAACCAGAACAGCGCAGTACCCACGGGAACTGTTACGGTGACGCTGGAGGGCGAGGATACGACGCGGACGGTCAATGTCTCGGATGTGGAGAAGGTGGAAACGCTCCTGCAGAAAAATGACATCGATTACGGGATGTCAGACGTTCCCCGGGAGTCCATGATCACGACGATCGCGATCCCGCTTCTGATCACGCTCTGCGGTGTAATGCTTCTTTTCTTCCTTATGAACCGCCAGAACGGCGGCGCCAATGCGAAGGCAATGAACTTCGGAAAGAGCCGGGCAAGGATGACGACGCAGAATGAAATTAAGGTCACGTTCGCGGATGTGGCAGGGCTGAAAGAAGAGAAAGAAGAGCTTGAGGAGATCGTCGATTTCCTTAAGGCTCCGAAGAAATATATCCAGGTCGGGGCAAGAATCCCCAAGGGAGTCCTGCTGGAGGGACCTCCGGGAACAGGTAAGACGCTGCTGGCGAAGGCAGTCGCGGGAGAGGCGGGAGTTCCGTTTTTCAGTATTTCCGGATCGGATTTTGTCGAGATGTTTGTAGGCGTGGGAGCGTCCCGTGTCAGGGATCTGTTCCAGGACGCCAAGAAGAATGCGCCCTGTATCGTGTTTATTGACGAGATAGATGCGGTGGCAAGGCGGCGCGGAAGCGGTCTTGGCGGCGGCCATGACGAGAGAGAGCAGACGCTGAACCAGCTTCTTGTGGAGATGGACGGATTCGGTGTGAATGAAGGCATCATCGTGATGGCGGCGACGAACAGGAAGGATATCCTTGACCCTGCGATCCTCAGACCGGGCCGGTTTGACCGCAATGTCGTCGTCGGCCGTCCGGACGTGGGCGGAAGAGAGGAAATCCTCCGGGTACATGCGAAAAACAAGCCGCTGGCGGACGATGTGGATCTCAGACAGATCGCTCAGACCACATCCGGATTCACAGGCGCGGACCTGGAAAACCTCCTGAATGAGGCGGCGATCATAGCGGCAAAAGATAACAGAGCGTTCCTGAAACAGTCTGATATCAGGCACGCATTTGTGAAAGTAGGAATCGGTCCGGAGAAGAAGAGCCGGATCGTCTCGGAGAAAGAACGCCGGATCACGGCTTACCACGAGGCAGGACATGCGATCCTGTTCCATGTGCTTCCTGATGTGGGACCGGTGTACAGCGTGTCCATCATCCCCACCGGAGGAGCGGGCGGATATACCATGCCGCTGCCGGAAAATGACGACATGTTCAATACCAAAGGACATATGCTCCAGGAGATTACCGTATCCCTGGGAGGACGTGTCGCCGAGGAAGAGATTTTTGACGATATTACGACAGGAGCATCTCAGGATATCAAACAGGCGACGGCGATCGCAAGGTCCATGATCACCAAGTTCGGTATGTCTGAGAGACTGGGTCTGATCAACTATGACAATGACAGTGATGAAGTATTTATCGGACGTGACTTCGGGCACACATCGAGAGGCTACGGCGAGAAAGTCGCAGGTACTATCGATGAGGAAGTGAAGCGTATCATTGACGAGTGTTATCTGAAAGCGCGGGCGATCATCAAAGAGCATCATTCTGTGCTTGAAGCATGTGCACAGCTGCTGCTTGAGAAAGAAAAAATAACAAGAAGCGAATTCGAAGCACTGTTCGAGAGCAATGGAGCGGAGGCATAAAGTCATCCGCTCTTCATGCTTTTTGCGCGATAAGCCCGGAGGGCGACCGCCGTGCTTGCACGAGCGGGCATCCGACGGGCAACGGTCATCGAGCGGCAATGCCGCGAGATGAGCGAAGTGTCGCGGCAAGCGGCTGCCGTGCTTGCACAGGCAGATATTTGTCGGATTATGTTTCGACTGGCAGAAGGAGGCTTGAATTTATGAACAGAGATGCGCTGTTCTGTGACGGTACGCAGGATTATGTAATTCCGGCAGAACCCGAAGTAAATGAAAAGATCACGTTACGGTTCCGGACAGCCCACAATGATGTGGAGGAAGTGAATGTCCTGACCGGAGGGCGGAGCTATTCCATGTGGAAGATGGATTCCCGTGGGGAGTTCGATTTTTATCAGATAGAATGTCAGCTCGGTACAGATCCGTTCCGGTATTCTTTTGAGATCAAGAAGGGGGATCAGATCTGCTATTTTAACAGATGCGGGGTCTCGGATCATATTGAAGGATACTATGATTTTATCATTGTACCGGGCTTTTCCACGCCGGAGTGGGCAAAGGGAGCGGTCATGTATCAGATTTTTGTTGACCGGTTCTATAATGGAGATCCGACCAATGATGTGGAGGACGGAGAATATATCTATATCGGAGCCCCGAGCGCAAAGATCAAGGACTGGAATCAGCCGCCGGCAGCTCTGGACATCAGGAATTTTTACGGCGGAGACCTGCAGGGAGTGATGGATAAGCTTGATTATCTGCAGGATCTTGGAATAGAGGTGATCTATTTCAATCCTCTGTTTGTCTCGCCTTCAAACCATAAATATGATATTCAGGATTATG
>DWVT01000228.1 GCA_019120075.1 Candidatus Mediterraneibacter excrementigallinarum | reverse complement strand
TAATACTTATCTATTTCTTCCCATAATATTGATAAACATTCCAGATATTCATTACGTGTCAATTTACCCAATCCACTCTTATCTAATTTAGCAAATGCCAATAACAAATCATCTCCATTGGGAACTAGTCTCCCCGGCTCATATCGTTCTTTATGATGATATTTTGATTTACTTTTAAGAGGTTTCAAATTGGCATTAGAGATTAACGATCGAATATCTAAATAAGGGTGAGAATTTAAATATTGTCCACAAACCGAACTCGGTTTTATTTCTGCAGGATTGGTTCCAACCTGTGTGGTAAAGCACTCATCAAAATTAATTACTCTTTTACATTTTTTAGTTTTTAACAAATCACCATATTCTACTACAATCTCATAGTTACACCCTTTTATTTTAATACTATTTCGACCATACCTATATCCCTCACATACAATTGCCGAAACAGCCCATATAATCAAAAAAGAAATCACACGGTTTAGAATAATATTGATTTCTGAAATATTATTTTGCACCCATGTAAATTGGCTAAGTGTATTTTCTGGTATCAATGCCACCCTTGCAAAAACTGTTTCAGGAACAAAAGTAAAAACTATTGAAATGATTGCAAAAGCACATGCACCACTTTTCCTAAATGTATCAATCAATAGCCAAGCACCTCTTTTATGTATGAATAATCACCTACTTTTTCTCCCCAAAGATTTTTCGTCCAAAAAGGCCTCGCAATATTTTCATAATTTTTCATATAAGAAGGAAGCCATGCCGATTCTTTACGAAGAGAATTATAGACCACAATAATTGTCTTATTTCTTTTTTCAGCCTGTTTAAATTCATGTTCCAAATACGAATATGAATTAATATTTCCTACGTCATTTCCTCCTGGTGCAAAAGTAAAAGGGACTTTGCACGGTTTTGTACCATTGGTATTTTGTTTATATGGTGTACAATCACAATAATATTGAGAGGAACCTGCACGCCTGCAGGAACTCCCTGCAGTACGTAAAGCTGTCTTATCTCCAACAACAAAAATAACTGCAGAAGAAGCATTAATCTGTCTATTAAATTCTTGCTTCAAATCGCATATTCGGCAATCTGGATCTTTAGATACACTTCCCGATGCCACTTTAGACATATCAATAAAATCAACTTTATGGAGATTATCACTTCCCCACTTGTTTAATTCTTCTACAACATCGCGGTCTCCATCAAATAATGCATAATCTGCGCTTATATATACCTGCTTACTCATATTTTCCTTCCTTTCATACATAATACTTTTCACTCACAAACTGTTAGCACTCTCAGAAGCCGAGTGCTATTAAATTATATCATCACTCTTATAAACAATCAATACATACACTATCTACTATTAAACTATCTTTGGAATCACCGAATTGCAGTCCACCAACTCATACGTGTGATTTATCGTAGCCTCTAACTCCCTTGATTCATCTCACTACACTACACCATTTACTACACCATTTTCGTAAAAAATGACGAATTTTGACGCTCTCAGACAAAAAGTAAGAACCCGCAAAAACCTTGTAAAATAAGGCTTTACGGGCTCTGACGCCACAGGACAAAACCACCCCAAACGAGCCAAGAGGTAGCCACTAATTTAAAACCACTAAATATTACACTTACCCAGTTCGGTATATTTTTCCTTATGTCCGTATGCTTTTACTTCCGGATATTTTTCAGCATTCTTCTTCACCTTTTCCTGGATAATCTCATCTAAATTCAATCCGCAGGTATCTGCCATTAAAATACAATAATTCAGTACGTCTGCCAGTTCTTCCCTGACCTTATCTTTTTTCTCATCACACCAGACATCATCTGCACCCCACTGAAAGGCTTCCAACAGTTCCGACGCCTCGAGACTGATGGGAATTGTCAGATCTTTCGGGTTATAAAACTGTTTCCACTTACGATCATCTCTTAATTTTAATACCTGTTCTATCGTTTCTTTTGTCATTTTTTACCCTCACTCTTCCGTGTCCCAGACATTTCTTCAGATAATCTACCATCCTTTAATCTGTACAATATACATAGCAGCCTTTCATACCTCGTGTCTTTAATGTAGGTATGTATTTTTTATAATTTTATTCGCTGCTTTTTTCGCCAATTCCAGATTCTCTTTATACATTTTTTAATTTCCTTCAAGAACTCCAACCGACTCCATATCCATCCCTGAAGTAATTTTAAAACCTCATCTGAGAATTTCCAGCGTATTTCCACATGCCTCGAATCATATACCAGAACCTTTTCTATCAATACCTTAACAATATTCTAATCCAGTTGTGTTGACTCAAAGAACTTGTCCAGCGTCTCCAAAGCTTTATGCACTCCATCATCCTGAATCACCTCAGCTTCACGAAACTTGGCTTCTAGCTCTGCAATCTCTGCATCCAGTCAATCCCCCCTCCGTGTCAGATCAGCACGCCTGCACTGATATTCATGGTACCAGATACAATAAACTTTTGAAAAATTACACTTTTTTCGTATTTTATCTTCAAATTTTATTTTAATAATTTTTGTGCATTCTGAACAGCGGATTGAAACAGATGTTTGACTGTTTTGGATGTAATCATGTGAGTTGTCTCCTTAAGTAAAAAATAGTTATACTTTCAACTTAAAGGCCGCCCTTGTTACCTCTAAAAACTATCAGTAACAAGGACGGCCGCACATTTTGATGTTCATGTCAATACTTAAAAATAAAAAAATTAGAATTTAGGTTAGACCCCTCTTGAATAAATCTAACCTATTAGATTAACTAACTGACATTGTCAACTCACATGTAATGCTGAATCCTCCCTGCCCATTATGAGTGACGCAAACAAAAACTGTAATGGCACCATTCCTTACAGCTTTTGCTGAATTTTTCTCTTTATAGATATATAAATCTATTTCCTGTGGCACGGATCAAGACCGAATCTTATTTCCGTATAGCGGCCGTCCCATGATCTGGTAACCACATTAATCAGATTCTGAAATCCAAATAAATACCCAATACCACTGCTGAAGCCGCATCTTAGGCAGTTAGGCATCTTCTCCCGTTATTAACGTTCTATTTATGTAAAATATAACAGGCTACTCCGCTTTCTGCATATTTAATGCAGCAAAGTATAAGCGCTCACAGAAATCCTTCTTTGACTGGATCCTGTTTCCATCTGTTTCACGATAAAAGAGATAGTAGAATTCTTCTTTTACACCCTCTGAATTCAATAAACTGCATACATCTCCCGCCCGCTTTACAAGTTCATCACCATCCTGACTAAACACGATTGGAATATTCTGTATATCTTCTTTCGAAAAATTACTGGTAAACATACTGGCCTTTAAAATTACAAAATCCTTTTTCAGATCATGTTCATCTGCATATCTGTTCAAGAACCGACACAGACTCAGTTTCCGCAGGGTCCCATTTTTCTGCTCACTGAAAGAATCTCTATCGATACGATTTTTTGCATCGGCCAGCTTTTGTTCTGCATCTTCTTTTTCCTTTTCCAACTTTTCTTCCAGTTTTGGATTAATAACAATCGGCATCTGAACTCCTCTTGCATCTCCTTCCATAAATGATTGCAGACAGTCAGAAAAGCTATCTTTTATCTCGCCTCCATCGCTCATTCTGTTAATGTAGGCTTTGTATTCTGACTCCGACTTCCACACTGGATGACGTCGCTTTTCCCTTTCAAAATACTCTTCACTGAGGGGATCGGGACATACATTTTTAAACAAATATACTATATCGTCGTCGCACAAAAGTGAAATATGAACTCCTTGTTTTAAATTAACTCCTTCCTTACTGAGTGCATTAATCGAGAAAAGCCGATGTTCACCATCATCAAGCACCTGATTCAGATGTGAGATAATATGCTGCAGTAAATAGCTTTCGTACAATACAACTGGATGGCTCTGAATCCATTTTTTCTCCGCGTCATGAGCAAAAACCACATTTTCTATAACACTCAGTGCATCCTTCTTATACGCTATTATATAAGAATCCTCTGAGTTCTTCTTGGCGTTCCCCTTGGAGTTCTTCTTAGATTCCTCTATATTTCTTCTATTGACAATGGTCAGTGCATTTAAAAGCCTCTCGTAATCCAGATCAACTGTCTTAAATCCAGTGATATACGCATCTCTGATTAAGTAGTCCAGCCTGTCCACATCAATAACCTTTGAATTCAACATAGTAACAAAGCAGTTTTTAATTTCATTTTTAGAGCAGCCTGTTTTATACTGATATCCGGTAATACAGCGAGCAAACAACTCCTTTTCCTCTTTTGTCGGCAGCAGTCCGCCAAATTCTCGGAGCCCGATAACTGCGCTCATAATCTCGTGCGGAGCAGCGGCCTGAGACTCTTCTGCCGGTATGTCTTTATCAAAGGCTTTTACCCCCACTTCCTCTCTGAGCATGCGGTGGAGCTCGGTAGAATAGTAATCTTTCGTTTTATAAAAATTTTCGCCAGTGTGTGAAAACGGTGCATGCCCCACATCATGCAGAAGACATGCGAGCTGATAGGCATGAACGTACTTTTCAGCATCTTTCTTTGTAAGCAGTTCCTTCTTTAAAATCTCTTTTTTCAGTTGTTTCGAAGCAATGCATCCCAAATAAAAAACACCGATAGAATGGACGAAACGGTTATGAATGGCAGACGAAAAAAGCGGGGCATAACTTGTCTGAAGCACTCTGCGCAACCGTTGAAACACCGCTGTATCTATAACCTTTTTGATCAATTCTGTCGGTATTTTAATATACCCATAAATGGGATCTTTTAATTTCTTATACTCACTATCCATTTGCTTTATGCAGCACACGAACTGTCTCTGTATTCATAAAAGCCATCATCAAGTCCAAAGCAAGGTAAGTTCTGAATTTTTTAACCAGATCCGATACTGTCTTCCCTTCTTTTAATGCTATTGCAATGCCTTTGTCCGTCTCTACTTCTTCAAAAAAATCAGAATAGTTCCTGAACATAAGAGAAGTATTTTCTCTAGACAGTATAAGCACTGCTTTCTCTCCGCGTTCGTTTAAATACTGTATTACCTGGCTGCCATATGCTTCGAGTTCTGCCAGTGTCACATAGTACTGTTCCGTCAGCTCATTTTCTTTTGTCTTTAGAATTTCAATCAATGCATTTGCTGCCAAATCTTCAATTCCGATATAATAACACATATTCGTCCCGCTCCTCCTTCTGTGCAAATGTTTTTCAAACCATTATATGAAGATATTATGAGACCGATACCTGCATATAGGAGTTCTATAGAATAGTATAATTATTTTATTCTCTATATGGCTTTAAGTCAAGGCTAACTTTACTTCTCCTCATCTCGTATACGATAAACCATGAATCAGATACCAGTTCATAGATCGCATAGTTCGTGATCCCTTCCAAAGCGGATACGAGAGCTTTTCACTCCTTTCAAAAGCAGGGATGAAGTCGTCTCTTATATCCTGTATACCGAACTCCTTTCCTTTTACTTTTATCAATATCTGATCCATTTAAGTTTGTACTAGGTTTCCATGCTTATTACTGCCCATCTCACTACACCATTTACTACACCATCTTTTCAAAAAATGACGATTTTTGACGCTCCCAGACAAAAAGTAAGAACCCGCGAAAACCTTGTAAAATAAGGCTTTACGGGCTCTGACGCCACAGGACAAAACCACCCCAAACGAGCCAAGAGGATAGTACTTTTCCCGTCTATTTTCAACAATCAGTTTCATTAACCATCACTTGCCGTCTCTGTGCATTCATTATCTTTTCATAATTTTCGTCTGAAATATCAATTCTCTTTATTTCTATATCAAATTGTCTGATACTCTCAGCAATAAACGATTTCCCTTTTAGATATTCTTCTATTTTGTCGTCAACAATAACAAGCAGCTTTCTATACTTAACGCCTTTTGTTTGTTCGAGTAATAACATTTTCAAAATATCCTGCGATATCTTGTGTTTCTGTCCTACCTTAAGAAAACCGATATGCGCAAAGATCTCACCCACGATTCTATCCTTTTCTGAATATAAATCCGGTACAATATGTACTCCCTCAGACAAAACTACTCTCTCATTTCTTTTCAAAGGACAGGCAAGATATTCTTCAACACGATCGCCTATGATAATTTCGGCTTTTTGTTGTTCATCAGATTTTGATTTACTTGTATCTATCATATTTTTTCTCCAAAACGAATGCTGACAGATATTCTCTACCCAAAATATTCATCCACTATTCCATCCAATTGTTCCGCAATCTTTTCAAAATCACCGTCAAGATCCAACGTTTTCACACTAATCTTATTTCCACTCATCTGATAGGTATGATTTGGAAGTAGTGTCTCGTCTGTTTTTGCATATAGTAACATGCCAGAAACAACATGCTGTGTATCAGCAAGTTCTACTTCTTTGTTTTTCACATAAGTAAATATCTGATACAAATTCCCTGAATGAATGCTATATGAATCAAACTGCATCTGCATTATATGCGAATAGTACTTCGCATCAATTATCAGAATACTATCGCCTTGGCTTAACATAATATCCGTCTGCATAATTGGCAGCATATCGCTTATATTGTTATCCAACTGCCAGGATATCTACGAGGCATTTTCCGTATTTTCAGGATGTTCCTTTCGATAATATTCCAATATAAACTACTCATATAAACGACACATAATCTTTTCTCCCATACCCTGAGTGACTGTATTTTGATATTATTCATAATTTGTGGTTCAAACTCGCCTTTCCAATCTCTAAGGATATTGATCTCCATATCGCAATGATTGGTATAAAAGTTCTAATCTATAGTTTATCGGCACTATCCAGAGATTCTGCAATACTATACAATTCTCTAACCAAATCAATATATCTTTTCCTGATTTCTTCCTTGGAATTATTACCGCTCTTCACCTGATGCTCAAAAGTATGATTTATCAAATTTTGAAATTCTTTGCTTTCGCATACTGTTTTTTCAAATTCATCAATAGACAAATGTTTATTATTTTTCCATTGTTCGATTGTAAAAGGAGCAATTAAATATCCAATACTTGGATACCCTTCTCCATCTACTCCAAACGGGACCATCGACGTACATATTGTTTCATATTCAGCAATTCCAATAATGTATCGTCTCATAGAAGGAGAGACAAACCCGTATCGACGCGTTGACTTGCCTTTTTTAAGCATTGAACTCAATAAAAATTTTCTAGAATTATCATCAAATGTATCGGGAAGTCTGTCTTCTTGAATAGAATGAACAGTTAAATACATATAGTCATCCCCTGTTGAAACAACTTCTATTTTCTCAGAATAGGGAACCTTTAACACTTCAGTGAAATTCTTATCAACAACCACTATTGGAAATGTAACTCCCCGTGTATCAAGTGCGTTTTTTATCAACTCTATATTTACCCTTTCCTTAAGTGCCTTATTTTCCATGAAATTCGAAAGATTCTTAATTGTTACCATATTATTCAAATCTGATATTACTTTCTTAAAATCAATCTTTGGGTTTTCATATACTGATCCATTTTTCTGTAATACATCCACATCAAATGTAATGTTCTCAAATATTTCTCTATGCTTTTCTAAAAGCTCTTTTTTCATTTTAAGCGAACAAATACACCAGTAAGTATAAATTTGATTATATTCTTTTTCCGTCCTTTCTTCTTTACTAGCAAATAATGTTTCTTCTATTTCTTCTAGATAGAACTTTATTGCAGAATCTAATATTTTTTGAATTTGTTCTAAAGCCTCTTTCTTAATCCTTTTTCTGTCAAGCGATAAAGTTTTTCTTGTGTCTAATCCATAAAAATCTACCTCATACCATATACCCTTGATTTCCAAATGTATTCTATTATCTGTTTCCATACCTTTAAAATAATGGCGATTATTATAATTCTGATATGTCTCCTGAAGATAAATTTTCATTTTTGTATAGGTATCATTATCCCACAATTCCATACTATAATCGGGATTAATAGTATAACGATACCGTTTTTTCTTATCACACTTTTCTAATTCCTGAAAATATTGAGGTTCAATCGTCTCAACTAATTCATCCTCAAAGTATAATTGAATCGGGAAATATGTATTCCACATAGTTTCGCGAAATACATCCCAAATTTTATAATATAGTAAAGTTTTTTCTTCCGAAAAGGGATCATAATTTCTTTCAATATAGTTGTACGTATTTCCAATCAAACTATATTTGAATGCCAAATCACGTGGAAGAACGATGTGAATTTCAGTTCCTTGGTATTTTTGCTTATCAGATGTTGAGATTTGTACATATCCATTTTTACGTCCAGATGATATTCTAGCATATATTCCCTCATTACCAGAAGACTTTGAATATATCTCAAACTCATCCGCGACCAAAAATATAGATTGCAAACCTATACCAAAGCCAGCAGTTGGTCGAAGCCACAGTGGCATACCATCCACTTCATTTTTTCTATTTTTATCGCCCAAATAGCTTGTCCCTACATTGCAAATTTTCTTAAACTGTTCTGCCGATAATCCAATTCCATTATCTTTAATAACTATTTTAAAATGAGTATCATTATAATTACATAGTATTACTTGAACATCATAATTTTCATATACTTTATGATTAATATCAAATGGCTGTATTTCACTGGCATTATCTTGGGCAATCCAAGCTTTGTATCGATTTTCTAAAATATCTCTCCATAGCTGAATCTTACACGCATCAAGTGCATTTTGAATGACTTCTCTTAAAAATATGAACTTGTCATCATAAATATTAGCACCTTCTATCACTTCAAATGCTTTTTCTGACGATATGGTGAATCTTAAATCGGAAAGGCCTTGAATATCCGGAACTCCATTTAAAAGTAACTCGCACGATCCTAATCTCGGAGCACTTCCTTTTATATTTTCTGGCATAATATTTTTCCAATTGAACGTCCAGAATTCTATTTCCTCCTTGAGCCATGATAGAAAAAGACGTGTTTCTCGATATACTTCAGGTTTACTGCAATCAGCCCTATATTCAATTACATCTGGAGTAATTAATATATGTCTGGCCGACATATGTTTTTCCCAATGATTCTTTGAAGATTCCGGTATTTCACCAAACACTGTCTCATTTGTTGCATTAAATCGATTATTATCCGCATCCAACAAATCACCCATACGTAGCATTTGCGCCAGAAATCTCGGGTGTATATAGTCTGCATTAAAACCATTTGATCTATAATCCAAATCTAACAACATTTCGTTAGATTTTGTATGCAGACATACTATATCAGCTAAAAGTAAAATTAATCTTTGTTGAATTAAGCCATTGAATCCCAAATCAATATGAAATACACTTTCCATATCTTTAATGTATGACTTAGAATCCTCCGCATGCTCCCTTCTATAATAATCAGCAATTAAAAGTGTCACTGCGTATCTTGCCCGAACAGGCCATGACATTACATCATCTTCTTTACTCAATTTATCTCCGAGGGAATTAATAAACTGAGCATTTTGTGCCAATACATCGTCATTAGAATTTTCCAATTCTTGTAAATAATCCTGAAATTCTTTCGATTCCCAATTTTTTTCAATCTTATTACACTCTATTACCATACCAATATCGTGAAGATACGCCGCATGTAATAAAAGCCATGTATCTGTCGGTGACAATGCTTTAATTGCATCTTCTCCCAACAACATTTCAATATTAGTAATAATTGCTTCGCAATGTGAGATATCATGTTTTGTATAATGTGGATAGTTCATAACCACTGTACTCAAAACCTCTTGACACATTTTTTTATTGATATTCCAAACAGATAGTAAATTTGCATATGTAGCATTGCTGTTACATATTTCGACTAAATGTTGTTCCAACTTATATGGTAATATAATTTCATCTTTCGACATCCTGTTTCCTCCTATACTAGCCTTAGTTTTCTCTTCCTACTATCCCTTCAGGTTTGTAAATTAAATAATGATTATACTTGATTAATATTGTCCACTCCAATATGCATTAAAATCCATTAGATTCCACTACCCATACTGTCAAATACGTAAATCAAATTTATCTTAATTTTATCAAATTCCCATACTTTTTTCCATCTCTTATTCCCTCTCCAATTTTCTTTTGCATTTTTAATTTCATCATATCCAATTATTTCTAATCTATATACAATCATAAAGTTTGCAAATGAACAAACGTGATCATCTGCAACTTAAAGTTGATTGCCTTTGGCATACACATTTCATTTTTAGCCATTCATTATTTTTTTGTTCTAGTTCTTCCCGCGTCAATGCACTCATCATATTTAATTTTGCACATTGTTAAAATAATATCTTTCTAATACATTTCCTATGAAGTACATATTCTGACACATCAAATTAACTTGTCGATTATCTTTTTCTCATTGTATATCAAAACTGTCCATAATTGCTCTCAATTTCTGAATTCTATTTCTACATCATCGCAGCTCGTTTACTACACCATTTACTACACCATTTTCTTTCAAAATGACGATTTTTGACGCTTCCAGACAAAAAGTAAGAACCCGCAAAAACCTTGTAAAATAAGGCTTTACGGGCTCTGACACCACAGGACAAAACCACCCCAAACGAGCCAAGAGGTGAGTACTAATTCCTAAATATCACATTCATCCACCGAAACCCATCCCTCCCGCTCACATCCTCCGTATACCACACCTCTTCCAGCCTCACCCGCTCATTTACCGCCAGTATCTTCCCCACCAGTTCCTCGGTAAACTCCAGAAAATAGCGTCCATCCCCAACTTTCCCCGTAGGGATCCCATTTTTCCCGGAAAGATACACAATCCCACTATCTTTTAAATACAGATCAAGCTTTTCAAAAAAGCGAAGTACTTCTTCTTCCTGCAGATGAAGAAACGATGCGCACGCCCAGATCCCGTCATACCGCTCTCTCGGCCAATAACTCTGAATATCAGAACATACAATTTCTCCTGAGAAAACCTTTCGGATTTCCCGGCAGAGATTCTTTGAGGGTTCCAGCGCGGTTACCTGATATCCCAGCTTTTGAAAACAGCATGCATCCCGCCCGCTGCCGCTCCCCACATCCAGAATCCTTGCCCCTTCCTTTAATAAGGGAAGAAACCTCCGGTACTGTTCTGACATATCAGCGGAAAATGTTGCTGCCGCATATTGTTTCACATTGATTTCATAATACTCACACATTATCTCACACCCTCAAGCTCCAATTCGAAAATCCCATACTTTTAGCCGACTGATAGACTGGAAGGATAACCTCTTCCAGACGCCCCGAGAACTCTGTCTCCGCCAATCCCTACTGATAAAGTTTATGTCTGATCTCCTGGTTGTTCAGATGCTCTTTAGCGCATTTTTCAAACTCATCATGTATTTTGGGATATTACCACATCATTTCATAGGACAAATATTCGCTTTTACACAGCATCGGGAAATAGGTGTTCCAATCCGGAAGGCTGTTGCTTTTCCTGCTGTTAATGCTCCGGGTCGTCGGCGTCAGGTTCCACAATTCTTCCAATAGTTTTTTACTTTTTCCAGTTTCCGCTCTTTCGGCGGATAGAGCTTGTCCACAATTCCCGGGACACTGGGATTCCGCCTCTGCAGATATTGGATCAGATTAAATTTCTCCCAGTTCAGTATACTTTTCTTTATGTCCGTACGCTTTTTCCACCGGATACTTTTCCGCGTTCTTTCTGACTTTTTCCTGAATGATCTCATCCAGATCCAGTCCGCAGGTGTCCGCCATCAAAATGCAGTAATTCAATACATCTGCAAGTTCTTCCCGGATTTTGTCTTTTTTCTCCTCACACCAGACGTCCTCCGCGCTCCACTGAAAGATCTCCAGCAGTTCCGCCGCCTCCAGGCTGATGGAAATCGCAAGATCCTTCGGGTTGTGAAATTGTTTCCAGTTCCGCTCGTCTCTGAATTTTAATACCTGTTCAATCGTTTCCTTTGTCATCTTTCATCCTCGTCGTTTATATTTCCTGATATTTGTATTTTAAATTTTAACAAATACGATGGCATAACTGCTCTTTCCTGTTCAATATCATACCCTTGATTTATTTCTTTGCATTCTCTTCCAGTTCCAACAGAAACTTGTCAAAATCTGACATATATAATCTGTCCTGGATCACACGATACTTTTCAAACTCTGTCTCTGCTTTCGCTTTTGCAATCTCTGCCGTAATCTTTCCCGCATCCTGCAATATTTCCCTGTCATCTGCCATCAAAAATAAGTCTAATCTCTTTGACCAGTCCTCCATCGTCATAGGAATATGACGTTCAGCTCGGTCCTCAGCCAGATCAAGGTATGCGGATACAATCCGCTCCAGCGAACGCATTTCCTTTTCTGTGAGATAATTCTTGGCAATACTGACATCACTTTTCACAATTTTTCCTTCCGGTGCCGCCGCCCAGGTAGTAAGCCCCATATGCGGTTTCTCCGCATCAGCCCGTTCATAGATCAGTTCTGCTGCCGTATGCCCATGAACCGCATAATGCATTTTATTCTGCACCTTGGCAAAAAACTGCTTTGTCGTCTGAGCTGTCCGGTCGTAATCGAGAGATGTTGCATAAATATCCGTGATTTTCTGATAAAACCTGCGCTCCGACAAACGAATTTCACGTATCTGTTCAAGCAGTCGGTCAAAATACTCTGTAGTGAGCACAGAACCGCCATTTTTCAGGCGTTCGTCATCCATGACCCAGCCTTTGATCGTATATTCCTTCACAATACGATTAGCCCATTTCCGAAATTGAACGGCTCTCTCGTTGTTTATCTTAAATCCAACCGCAATGATCATTTGCAGATTATAGTGTGCGACTTCACGCCTTACCTGACGGAGCCCTTCGCTTTGAACTATTAAGTATTTCTTAATAGTTGATTCCGGTTCTAATTCCGAATCGTCATAAACCCTTTTTATATGTTGATTAATAGCAGCAACACTTACATCATATAGTGTCGCCATCATCTTCTGTGTCAGCCAGATATTTTCATCTTCATACCGCATTTCAATACTGTCCTGCTGATCACCGATGGATGCAACATAGGTCAGATATTCCGCTGCGCTGGAACGGATACTTACTTCGCCTTTTTTTCTATTCAAACAGGATTCCTCCTTTATCTCTTCATGAGCCCTCTTCAATATGATTCTACTGTCAATTTTATCAGACTCTCACTCTTTCGCCAACGACCATTTGTCTTTACTTTTTTCAGCTTTTTCTCACCCTTTTTTCAGACATTAGCGTCTGACTTCACCGCCCTTTTCTCTCGCCATTTCACCATCCCCCCTCACCACTTCACGCTCACCTGCACGCCCTCCGCCGTATTCTCAACCTTCAGTTCCATCCCATGCAGACGGAAGATCCGGTCCGCCAGATACAGGCCCATTCCGAGATGTTTCTCCCCGGACGCTCGTTCCCTGCTCTCCCTGCCGCCTCTGCGCAGCATTTCACAGACATGGGGAAGTTCCTCCTCCGGGATTTGTTCCCCGGTATTGGCGATCACGCATTTCTCCCGGTCCGCATTGATCCGGATCCGCCCTTCATCCCGGTTGTAGCTGACCGCATTGTCCAGCAGGCATCGGAAGGCTTTCTCCAGCATTTTCCTGTCTCCTTCCACCTCTGCATTTTCATCACACCGGATCTCTACCCGGATCCGCCGTTCTTCTGTCCTCAGCGCGATCCGCTCCGTCTCCTGTTCAAGGAGATCGCGAAGAGAAATCTTTTCTTTCTGTATATTCAGTTCATCACTGTCCAGCTTTGAGACCTGGATCATCTCTTTCACCGTGTTGTCCATTTCCTCCGTCTGCCCGATGATCTGGTCCAGATAGTATTCTCTCTTCCCCGTATCCGGGTTCTCTTTCAGGTTTTCTGAAAATCCTCTTATCACACTCAGCGGAGTCTTCATCTCATGTGCCATAGCGTTCGTAAAGTCCCGGCGGTATGCCTCGGCCTGCGCGCTGTTTCGATAGCTCTTCTCAAGCGTCCGCCACACGATCAGGATACATACGAGCAGAAGGAGCGCCCCGCTCACATATACATATTTCATATAGTCCAGAGCTGCCAGCCATGAATGGGATGTCATCCGGAACTTCATCGTACACGTCTGGACACCAGATCCGCTGTCCGCATCCCCGAACAGGAGCGGGATCGTCACCTCAGAATCAACTTTGTCCGCAGCGTACTCGGTATACTCGGTCCCTTCAGTGTTATAACCGCCCTGGATCTGATCCGGAAATCCGGTCAGATACTCGTCCTTCTTCCATTCCTCCCAGCAGCTTTTCCCCTGAGACTGCGCCGGGAAACTCAGATTTCCAACTCCAAGTTCTTTTCTGCCTTTTGCTGCATCAGGATTCTCCCACGACCATACTTCTTCGGAGTTCTCGCAGATATAGCTCTGTTCATTGTCTATAGTCATCATCTTGCCAATCCAGTTTTCTGCCTCTTCCTGAGTCGCCTTTCTCCAGCTTTCACGCAGGACAGTGATCTCCGCCGGTTCTCCGTTTCGGTCCATGCTCGCGTTCTCCTGATACTCCGTCCACTCCTCCTGCTCATAGACGCTCATGCTTCTTCCTGTCTTCGCGTCATATTCTGCCAGTTGGTCCATTTCTTCCTCTGTAAGCCATTCATCCAGCCTCCAAACCAGAGGCCCGTTTTCGTTCTCATCTCCCGGCATCATTGTATATACCGGTCCGCTCTCCGCGATCTTGTCTCCGTCCTCATCCCACACAGCGCCGGACCAGAGCATATACGGCAGTTCCCCTGCCCCCGCATTCACGGCAAGGATATAGTCCATCGTATTTCCGACCCACTCCCGGCCAATGCTCACACCTTCGTCCGCCGCCTCCTGCGCCAGCTGAGCCTGGATCCACCTTATATCGTCGCTTAAGCTCTGAAGCGCCTCCTGGTGATCCTGCACAAATTTCTCCTGCACAAGATACGTTGCCGCCCCCATGATTCCCATATACAGCGCCACAAAGACCAGAACAAATTTCTTCATCACACCCGAAGGCGTATAGCGGATCTTTTTCTTCTCCTTTTTCATGACGGCACCTCCATTCTGTATCCGGATTTCCGCACAGTGCGGATCACGCAGACGCTTCCTGCCAGCGCCTTGCGCAGCTTTTTGATATGATTGTCCACCACTCTCTCATTTCCGTCAAAGTCATATCCCCAGAAACGGATGAGCAGCTGCTCTCTTGTAAAAGTCCGGTTTGGATTTTCCAGGAAAAAGAGCAGCATTTCAAATTCCTTTGGCGGCAGGAACCGTTCTTTCCCCTGTACATACACCTTTCTCGTCCCCGCTTCCACTTCCACGTCGCCTCTTCGGACCCGTTCCTCCGGTCTTCCGCCCCGGATCCGTCCCATCATCGCCATTACTTTTGCATAGAGTACAGGAAGGGAAAACGGTTTCGTCACATAATCATCAGCGCCGACCGCATATCCGTTCAGTTCGTCCGCTTCCAGCACTCTCGCCGTAATAAAAAACACCGGTACGTCACTGCTCCGCCTTATCTCTCTGCACACAGAAAATCCATCCATTCCGGGCAGCATCACATCCAGAAGGATCATCTGCCAGTTTCCGGATGCCGCCATCTCAAGAGCACTGTTTCCGTCATGCGCTTCCTCTGTCTGCCACCCCTTTGCTGAAAAGTAATCGCTTACCGCTTCCGCCAGAAGGCAGTCATCCTCCACGATCAGTATCCTCATTTTTGTCTCCCCCCTCTCCGATACGTTCTTCCCTCTTCTTTGATCTTATTATACAGGATATTTATATCTTTTCTGTATCCTTTTGGAGCCGTCATCGCGCAATCACCGGAAGTGCCAAAAGGCACATTCCGGGATTGTAAGCGTCCGCCAAGGTCTCGGGCAAGCCCGGACTTTGGCTCGTCGCCGTTGCAAAAAAGGCCTGACATGTTCTATGCCAGACCCAGTTTCTCTTTATACCTTTATACACATCCGCTATTCCTGTTAAAACTTTATCCACACTCTGTTACTTGATTTTCCTCCACCGCATCGTGATCATCGGGATCTGGAATGCCAGCATGGCGATCCACCCCACGAAATTCGCCCATGCCAGACGGTCAAATCCGCCGTGCATGATATGGATCATGAGCCATGCGGAGAGGAATCTGGCGGACATGTTCAGGACCGTACTGATCAGAGTGACCTTCAGATCTCCCAGTCCCCGGAAGTAACCCTGTATGATGTTGGTCGCGGAGGGCATATAATACATGAACGCGATGAGCTGGAGATAGGACACTCCAAGGCTGATCACTTCCTCCGATCCGTCGCTGACAAAAAGCTGCATGATCTGTCTTGAACCGAAGAATACCAGCAGGGCGATCACCGTCGTGTACACCACCTGAAGGATGATAGATGAGAGAAATCCTTCCTTCATCCTCTTGATCTTCCCCGCGCCCCTGTTCTGCGCCATAAATGTAGTCGCAGCATGGGCAATGTTCTGCTGAGGCGTCATGGCAAAATCGTCCACGCGGTTGATGGCGGTAAACGCCGCGATGAACGCTACTCCCTGAACATTCACTACAGTCTGCACACAGATCTTTCCGAGCTGGACGCACATCTGCTGAAGGGCACTGGTAATGCCGTAGTTAAAAGTCCTCCACAGAATAGAGCCGTCAAACACCTTCCACTTTTTTCCCAGGCAGAGCAGCGGAACTTTTTTCTTGATATAGACCAGACAGCAGAGGCAGCTCAGCGCCTCGCTGAGTACGGTTGCAAGCGCGCTCCCCGGCACGCCCCAGCCAAACCCGACGACAAAAATAAGGTCCCACACCACATTGAGGAATGCGCTCACGATCAGAAAATACAGCGGGACTTTACTGTCCCCCAGAGCCCTCAGTGTGTTGGAGAAAAAATTGTAGACAAAGGTAAAGATCAGACCCACAAAAATGATCCTCAGGTACATTTTTGCGTCGCCGATGATATCCGCCGGCACCTGCAGGAGTTCCAGAAGCGGATGCGCAAAAAGGATCAGCAGGATTGCGATCGCCGCCGAGAATCCCAGTCCGCCCAGCATGGATGTGCTGATCTGCCGCTCCAGCAGGTCATATTTTTTCGCTCCGTAATGGGTGCTCATAAGGATTCCGGCTCCCATGCACATTCCACTGATGAACAGGATCACCATATTCATGATCGGTCCGGCCGTTCCCACCGACGCCAGGGCGTCGTCTCCGACGAACTTTCCCACGATCACAGAGTCCGCCGCATTGTAGGTAAGCTGAAACAGGTTTCCCAACACCAGCGGGATCGTAAATTCTGTCAGTTGAGGGATGATGCGTCCCTCCGTCATGTCTTTTGTCATTTATCCGTTTCCTCCCGGTTCTTCTTCCAGTTTCCAATGGGACAGCAGTTTTCCGAACTGCCGTGCAAGAGTCCCCACCAGAAGCGCTGCTGCCACAGTTCCCTCTCTTACTCCCTGAAGGCGTCCCGTGAACACGATGGACAGGATGCAGGCGATCACTACAAGAGTCACGTCAAAGCCCACCTTCATATGTCCGAACTTGACCGGAAGGACTTTGCAGATCGCAAGGACCACGCCCTCCCCGGCAAGGACTACAACTCCTGCCTTCACTTCCAGGCTGACTCCCACAGCGACCAGAACGATTCCGATCAGGCAGAGGATCCACTGCTGCCAGTATGTATGGTATGAAATTCCCTGAACCGCCCACACGCCGAAGTCTGTCAGATATCCGAAGAAAAACGCCACCGGAAGCTGCATGAGCTGGATCGGGTGATAATTCCGCCTCAGGATCAGGATCTGAAGCAGGATAAAGACACAGTGCATTGTGATCGTTGCCGTCCCCACCGTCAGAGGAGTAAACAGACTGACCACATACGGCACACTGGAGATCGGCGACGTTCCCAGGCTCGCCTTGATGGAAAACGCCACGCCGAACGCCATGATCGCCAGCCCCGCAAGCAGAAGCAGATATCTTTTCAGAATATAAACATGAAGTCGATTCAATCCTACCATTCCTTTCCATAATATAAATATAAACCTTGCTGCCCCGGCCCTTCCCTCAGCAGCAAAGAAAACTGTATATCTCAAACGGTTCTATTATACCACTGCTTTGTAAAAATGATATAAAAAATTTCCCCAAACAGAAAAAGGCCCGGCGCTTTCGCGCCGGACCCGTCCTTATGCTTTATGCCCTTTCGGGAAAGATCATCCCTCAATCGCGATGGTCTTTTTCGTCTCAACTTCTTTTGCGTCCTTTTTCGGGATGCTCAGTTTCAGGATACCATCCTCAAATTTCGCCTTGACGTCTTCCTCTGTTACAGCGTCGCCTACATAGAAGCTTCTCTGCATTGCGCCGGCATAACGCTCCTTGCGGATGTATTTGCCCTTCTTATCCTGCTCGTCTTTATCCAGACCTTTTGCAGCGGAAATGGTCAGGTAACCGTTCTCAAGTTCGATGTTGATCTCATCTTTCTTGAATCCCGGCAGATCAACGTCAAGTTCATATCCTGTATCATGCTCACGGATATCTGTCTTCATGATATTCTTTGCATTCTTACCATACAACGGATTCTTTCTTCCCCAGAAATCCCTGTCAAAATCAAACCAGTCATCATCAAATAAGTTCTCTCCAAAAATACTCGGCATTAACATAAGTCATTACTCCTTCCATTATTGAAACATTAGAAATAAGTTTTTATGAGCTGCTTTCGCAGTTGCCATCAGCACTCTTGAAGTTGTCTCAAGTGTTGCAAGCTGTATCAACTCGGGATTCGGAACTCCTCGGAACCTTTTTCCTTTTATCTTCGTTCCTTTCTGTTCCTCTTCCTTTGTTCTAGTTGTAATATAGCACCCGTTATTAGCACTGTCAAGCCTCGAGTGCTAATTTTTTTAATTTTTTTGAGACACGTTTTTGTTCGTTTATTATAGGGCTCAATCTTTATTCCGAACCAACGCGTATAAGGTATTCCACCGGTACCATGATCGTGAGCCACACTCCGTTGACAGATCGATAAAACCGAAATCCTTTGCGATACATTTCTCCGCTTTTCACCTGATAAATGACCGGTTTCCCGTGACGGCTTCCGACTTTCACGGCGGTCTGCATATCCAGAGACAGATGCACATACATCCGGGTTCCCGGCCTGAGTCCGGTCTTTTCAATAGAAGCCACATATTTTTCCGCTGTCCCGTGCCATAAGATCTCCGGCGGTTCCGCCGGCTCCAGTTCCAGATCCACAGTGATCGAATGTCCCTGGTTCGCCCGGATCTTTGTCTTGTCATCATTAAAAGAATATCTCTGTTTTTCATCAGTCCGCACGATCTCCTCAAGGATCTCTCTGTTGAACTTCTTCTTTTTTGCGATTCCTTCGATCAGCTCATCCACATCTGCCCAGCCATGTTCATCCAGCCGGATCCCGATGACCTCCGGCCTGTGTCTCAGAATCATACTCATATATTTACTGATCTTTTCATAACTCATTGCGTTTCCTCCTTTACAATACTTTCCATTCTGCTCTTCTCTTTTTTTCTCGATATATCCGTAAAGCCTCCGTCCTCCGAACAGAAGTACAACGGTTACTGCTGCCAGGCATGCCTGAAACAGATACCAGTGATTGCATATCGTAATAAACAGCAGGCACACCGCCGACAATGTCAGAACCAGGCCTGCCAGAATACGGTAAGACAGGGAATTTTTCTTCTTATTTTTATTCATCAGCATGATGACCAAAAGTATGACCGCAAATATTGCGGACAGCAGTTTCATGCCATAATATACAAGGACTGTTCCCGGTTCAGCTCCTAACACCAGTTCAAAATATGTTTCACTTGTGGAAATGAAAAAGCTCCATGAACACAGGTTTACGGCCAGCAATGTAAATGCCGTTACCCCAAGGACATACCTTTCCATTTTCATCAGAGCGGCTGCTCCCGCGACGAGCAGGATCACTCCCGCCATCCCTGTCAGTGTAGTCCAGTGAAATCCTATGTTAAACCGATGGACCATCTGCCCCAGTTCCTCACTGTAGACGTTAGGATCTCTCATCCACCAGTCACTGACCAGAAAGACCGCCATAAGGATTCCTCCCGTAATACACATTGCTCCATTTATAATATATTTGATATAGTTATTCATTCGGCTCTCCTCTTTCTTTTCACGATATCGTATATTTCATCTCATCAGACTATGCCGCAGAACTCCCAGGTTTTCGTATCGATCACAGTAAACTCCTTTGTCCCGATCGGTCTTCCGTCTCTGTATGTAGAAAACACGTCGCAGGATATCACATTTCCGTTTCTGTATATTCTGTCCACGGGAGTGTGTCCGACCACCTGAAGAAGTTTCCGGGGCTTATACATCCTCACCGGAGAATACTGCGGTCTGTGCCATATGGGTGATGCATCATTCCACATGTAATCATGGTGAAGTCCATTGATGATCCTCACTGCTTCATCTACATCATGGTATTTAGATGACGGTACCACATGTCTCACAAAATAATCCATAAGACCTCCATGACAGAACAATACATTATCAATCTTCTGGATATATCTAATTTCATTACCTTCCGGAAGTGTTCTCTTCAACTCTAACAGTTTCTCCTGCACAGTCCATGAAGCCGCAGCACTGTATCCGCTTTCTCGTTCATTCCACATATAACAGAGATCATGATTTCCGTAAGACCAGAGTGTATCCGGGTATTTTTCTGCAAATCCGATCGCAGCATCAAACGTCTCGACATAAAGTCCGATGTTATATTCGTTATCCCAGTCGTCAGGTATATCCATAAGGCATACCGCCTGTTCCGCCTCCCCTTTTTCCATCAGTTCAGCTGCGCGCTGGAACATATATGGTTTCAAATGTATGTCCGGTATAACAAGCACTTTCACAGTATTTCTCCTCTCTGTCTTAAATTGAATCAATATATTCCATGTATTTCCAGGTCCATTCCTCCGCATATTCCCGTGCAGCCACTTCGATCGGATTGTTATAATAAAGATCCGGGTCCTCATCAGCCGACACATAATTTTCGATTCCCTGCTTGTACAGCTGCAGGTCTTTATAGACTCTGAGTTCCTTGTTTTTCTCGATTTCCTTATCATCCCAATCCACGCTCTGGACCGCTTTATGCACATACGCATGATGGGTTTCATGCAGCAGTGTATTCATCACCTCATCGCGGGGCATATCAAACATTTCTTTCCTGATGCTGATAACATAGTACTCGTCAACATAATATCCCATAAGAGCTTCCGAGTCATACGTTTCCACTTCCAGCTTAACAGGATCGATCCCCCAATATCGGCACTCCAGATTCACCGTATCCTGGAAAAGGCTCTTTTTCTCCTCATCAGAAAGTTCTGTATAAATATTTTCTTTCCAGAGTTTTAAAGTCTCCTTATTGAGATTCCAGGAGCGGCCGTCATCAGAAACAACGTCTGAATTTACCGAGCCCGTCAAAGGGGCATCAGCCAGATCCATTCCGGTAAGACAATAACCCGCCATGCCCACCATGGATACCAGTGTCAGAACAGAGAGTATATTGTTCAGACCCGCTCCTATTATCCTGGCTTTTTTCTTTTTCCGGACACCTCTGATCATCTGAAACACTATGAAAAGAGTATAGGCTGCCATAATGGTCAGCAGGATTTTTGCCGCGGCAAATCCCAGAAAAAACCATCGCAGGCTCATTACCACTGCCACGGGAGTCAGTCCCGCCGTTATCATCCGAAACAGGCTTTTATTTCTGCATCGCTCAGAAACGAACCATAAGTTTAAGACGCTTACCGCTATATAAATATAATGCAGAAGCCCGCCGTCATGAATTTTTTCCTGCCAGAAATAGTAGCCAAGTATAAACTTTTTCAACAGGAACCATGAAACAACCATTATTACTGCCATACCGGCAAAAAATATCTTACTGCTGAACTCATTCTCCTTAAACAGATAACTCCCCGGCTTTTTCATCCATACTCACCTCAGTCTTCACACCTTTTCCCTCTTTTGCTCTTATAGATAAGATCCCTGTAAATTTCAAAAGCAGAGCTTCCCGCTGGATTCGTTTTACACGCATCGGATACTCCCTGTAAAATGCGATCAGAGCCAGGATCCGGTCTGGATCCTTATACTTTCCGTCTGTCATGCAGATATCCATACAGAGCAGTCTGCTCAGCTCCGGTTCGGATCCCGAAACTTCTGTTTTCTCCCCAAATTTGTCCCGTATATATATGACCGGCAGATCCGGAACTAACGGGTTATGCTCGATTATTATTCTCATATGCTCTTCCGTGACATACTGGTAATCGGAAAGTCCGATTTTTCTGTAGCATGAGCGGATATCCTTTATTGAGCTGTAGCACCTGCACACATCCGGTGTATTTTCAGGATCCAGCCTGGCGAACTTGCTGTATACATTATCACCGGATCCGGATGCCGTCTGCCTGGCAAATGCCCTTCTGACCAGCATATTTGATTTTGCCAGCTGTTCCATTATTCTTTCCGGAACAGGCTCTTCCCAGTTTTCCAGGATATCGCCCCATTTTACTACAGTGCATTTATTCTCCATATATTCCCGGATCTCGTTTTGTACGAGCCTTTGATCCAGTCCGTAGCTCAGCGCTTTTTCCAAGACTTTCGCTATCGCAGATAACCTGTTTTTCCCGCACTGGCTGTACTTTCTGAATGAATCGAAAAGTTTTTCATTCTTTTTTACAGTTATATCTTTCGGGCACGCTTCTTCCATCTGAAGGAAAATTTCCGCCGCCATCTGTTCTTCATCGACGGCCTCCGTTACACACGCGGGGACCAGCATCTCAGCCTCCCCTCTCAGAAAGGCTTCCCATTCAACAGGTTCCTCAGGAGATGTCCCTGTACCGGAATCCACGCTGATGCCGAAAAAGCTGTATACAGGATTCCCGCACTCTCTTCCCGACTGTCTGAAGCCGGTAATGATCGTCTCCCGCATTCCGTCGGGGATCCAAAGTTCAGAGAGCATACAGTACAGTGAATAATATCTCACCAGCATTGTTTCGTATTTCTTTTCCGGAAGTCCTTCCGTCAGGTAGAAAAGGACATTCCGGATATTACACTCCCTAAGAATACTTAATAATTTTTTCACTGTCCGCACCTCCCCGGATGAAAATAGGCGCTTCACCGTTTAACATCCCTTTGTGGATTTTCATTGTATTATAGCCGCCGACTTTCATATCGTAAAAATACTGACTGTCCGCGAACTGATTGAGAATGTTTCTGGCACTGCGCGCCCCGGCGTCTTCCTTCTCGATCAGATCTACAATGGCTTCGATCGTATCCTCCTCAATCTCAAGGTTCAGCCCGGACTCCTGATACAGTTTCTTCTTCTCTGTAAAGATGCCGATATTTTCATCCATCAGAATGGCTCTCAGGTCGTCTTTCGTCAGCCTGGACATCTGGACAATATCCTCAATGCGGCCGACGAATTCGACTTCCCCGCCAATGGCAATGATCTGATCCCGAAGGCTGTCTTTCAGGTCAACGCAGAGCTCTGATCCGGAATTAAATCCGATCGGGTTCTTTCCTTTATCCTTTTTCAGATCGTCGATCCTCGGAAATGCCCCTCCAAGGATAAAAAGGATCTTGCTCGTATCAACGCCTTCGATATTTTCCGTACCGGCAAGAGAAGATAACAGCTGCTGCTGTACCATGGCGTTGACAGATTCCCCGTGGCTGTCGTGATTAAAATTGATGATCTTGTCGATCTCATCTAAAAAAACGATACATTTTCCATTATCTCCGGTCCCATTCAGCGGGTTTGCCCCGGAAGTCCTCATGCATACCTGACGCACTCTTTTGAAGACATCTCTGACGTCGGCGCCGTTAAACCCGTTTGGCGTCAGCGAGGAGCAGTCATAGCTGACCACCGGGAATCCCAGATAGGGGAAACTGCGGATCGTCTCGATCATATGATTCTTCCCCGAGCCGCTGGGCCCGACCATGAGGAGAGTTGACCTCACATCGTGATATTTCCACTGATAGAGCGTAATGCAGAGTTTTTTCTTCAGGACGTCCTGACCGACCATATTTTTATCCATGTGTCTGCGGAGTGCCGGGATAAATTCTTCTTCCGTCAGTTCTTTTTTTCTCACACTGAATTTTTCCTTCTTCTCCATCTTCTTCAGGGGACCCATACCTAAAACCTTCTCATACATGTTTTCCATATGGTTCCAGATCCTCTTCGGATGATCCTTTTTCTCTTTCACCAGATAATAATATCTTAAGAGCCTGACCGCGTAAAGCAGCTCTCTCCGTCCGATTGCTCCGGTCATGCGCTCAAACACCTGATTTTTAAAGCCAATGTCATCCAATGTCTGAAGATACGAGTATTCTCCGGTCTCAGCAATACGGTACATCTCTTTGATCATCCTCAATACAGTACATTCCTCCGCACAATAATTCTCCCTCATATATTCATAGACCGCTTTGATATAATATCTGGCATAATACGCTGTGTTGTCTGTCTCTGATTCACAGTCGTGATAGCTGTCTTCCCTCATCTCGTCTTCAACTTCTTCCAGCTTTCTCAGCATTTCATAAGTATCATAATTGAAAATTTTATCCATCAGTTTCACTCCCTCCATCAAACCACCTGTAACATGGCCGCGATCTGCTCCTGCTCCGCATCATTTATAACACTTTTCAAGACAAGAGCTGAAAGCTGCTGAGGCGAATAGGTAATCCCATTCACTGTAATACCTTCTGTTTCAAGCCCCAGCTTGCGTTTAAATAACGTTGCCGTGATATCCGGATACGCCACAGCACTGTCCCGGGCCCCATTACCAACAAGTACATTGTCCTCTGAAAAGAATGTAACAGCCGATGCCGTAAGCGGACTCCCATCGCTGTTTGTACAACAGACCCCCTTTTTCAAAATACCATCAAAATAAGCAAGTACCGTATTTGTGGTTCCAAGATCAATTCCTGCAATTTTACTCCCAAGCCGTCTCATCTTCCATGCCCCCTTCTTATATTTTGTTAATTTTCAAATACCAAAAAATAAAGGCATACCTCTGTCAAGGTATACCTTTATTGTAAATAAATATCCGTTCGATTAAAGTCATGTTTAATCAACTATTGTGCAACTTTCGAAAGTTGATTTTCAAATATGCAACAGAATTATTCTTTCATAATAAGTTTATTTACAGTATTTTTCTGCTCAATCAATTCCTCAGCATTCAATAGTGCACGGGATTCCATAACTGCTTTTACGCTGGTCTGACCTTTCGGCTCTCTTCCCTCCACAGTCAGAGTACCATCCTGCCGCAGATTAAAATCCACAAGGATTTCTGATCTTCTGGGGAGTTCTCCTTCTATGTGAAGTTCACAATTACCAAGCAGCATTCGATCATCAAGATCTACGTATCTCTCTGCTGCTGTTGTTTCATAAACCGAAATATTTACTTTCTTCTGGTTATCAATGCTGGTATAAAATTTCTTTGATACGCTTGCCGGAAGATCTGCGCTTTTGAAAATCATATTACATATTTTCTTTTCTCCGAAGTCTCCCAGCAGTGCTGCGATTCCATAACTGCGGGCGCTGATCCGATTCAGCTTTTTAGGTGTAAAAGACTGTCTTACAGTGAATCTTTTCGATTTCTGTGCAATCCTTTTTGCATATACAGCTGCCCCTTTTGCCACCGCTTCATCACAATCTTTCTGTATCAGCTCTGTATCATGAAACATTATCCGAAGCAATTCACTGATCTGAGGCATCCTGGATGCGCCGCCCACCATGATGATCTTGTCAAACCCGGCCACTCCACGGTCTATAAGATCATCCATAAATATCTGTATTGTCTTTCGCACTTTATCAAGTAACGGCTTCGTACATGTCTCAAACTCTGAACGTGTAATCTTAACCGGTATCTTCAATGCATCATCTCTCAGGATCATTCTGCTTTCCAGCCTTCCGGTGAGTGATTTTTTTACATACTCTATATCACGTTCAAAGTCCTGTTCATCATCAGGCCGCAAAGTTCTTCCGTTCAGATATCTGTTCCTGATATACTTCTGCAGCATACTGTCCCAGTCTTTTCCGCCCAGTCTGGTGTCCCCTCCTATCGCGATCTCATTAATCTCGTTATCATTTATCTCAGCAGCGATCAGATCCAGCGTTCCGCCTCCAAGATCAAAAATCATTACTCTTTTCCCTGATAAATCCTGAATACTGTCAATGTGATATAACGCAGCACAAGGTTCATCGATTATATCTCTTACATTCAATCCTGCAATAATACCGGCTTCTTTCGTTGCCTGCTTTGCCGCACTGGTAAAATACGCCGGAACTGTTATAACCACATCTTTAACCTCTTCTTCAAGGTCTTCCTTTGCATCTTCGACTACTTTCTTTAACACAAATGCGGAAAGCTGCTGAGGAGAATATACTGTTCCGCCTATATCGATTGCTTTTTTTGTTTCTCCCATCAGCCGTTTAAAATACAGCGCTGTGCGGTCAGGATAAAGGATCGCACAATCCTTTGCATCCATTCCTACAATGTATGAATCAGCATTTTCAAAAAACACGGCAGAGGGAGTAAGACTGCCTCCCTCTCTGCTTATACAGCATTCTCCGCGTTTTGCGATCTCATCATAATAGCTTACCAGTGTGTTTGTTGTACCGAGATCAATACCGATTATTTTACTTTCAAATCTTGCCATCACTTCGCCCTTCTTTTCATATATTAATGGTTATAAATCCCTACAGAAACATTTACCTTTTTCAGGATCATGCCGCGCCATCGATATCCGCATCCGAACACTTTGACAACCCTGTTTCCGAGCTCTTCCTGACAGACGTCCACTTTTTCCAGCGGTTTCTGAAGTTCCGGATCATATTCATCATTTGCACAGCAGCAGAAAATATCAACCCCGTTATCTTCCAGCACCATAGTAAGAGTATCAATATATCCCCCCAGCAGCCTGAGCATATCATCATTGATATTTCCGCTTTCCTTCATCCTGTCCACATCTTTCAGCATATCATCTCTCAGCCGGATATACCCCATAAGATATTGCTTCTGGTTCTTTCGCTTTAATTCCTGATATTCCTGATAATAACGCTCCAGTATCTCCTGCTGGGTATCAAAACTGTCCAGAATTTTATCCATCATATCTTCCTGGGTATCCATCTTTTCAAACAGTCTGTTCAACTGAAAGACTGCCTTTTTCTCATTTTTCTTTTTCATGATCCGTCTTGTCATTTCATTGCCCTCCCTCGTACCGCATCACTTTATCCTTTATGATAATTTTCACTAAAATATCTGACCAGCCGTTCTCTTGCCTTTCTTGTTTTGACCAGATTCAGCCAGCTAAACACCGGTGTTTCTTTATCATGGACATCGTATTCAAACATCACTTTATCTCCATATCGTAAAGTCTTTCCCAGCTGCGTCGGCTCTTTGCAGCCATTTACATAGGCTTTCTGCAAATGGAGGCCGATCTCTTCATCTATCGCAAATGCAAAATCGAGGACAGTCGCCGCCATCTCAATCTCATATTTCTTTCCTGCTCCATCCTGTACGACCATTGTCGGAGAGCCGGAATCCATATGTTTTTCAAGCCATCTGCTGAGGAATCTGATAGCCTCTCTGGTATATACGTATTCAAACCATCTTACTGTCGCATGCGGAATATCTTTTTCAGGCCTGTGTTTATCATGATCAGAGATAATCTCTATCTTATCTCCCGCTCTGAGTTTTCGGCGAAGCGAATCTTGCTCCATTTTCCCGTTAATCAAAGCATATTTTGCACAGATGCCGATGTTACGGTCAATCGCAAAAGCAAAATCAAGAACAGTCGCCCCGTCTTCGATCAACATGGACGTCCCGTCTTTTTTAAACACCGGGATCATTTTCGGTTCGAATGTTCCATCAGCATTTGAAATATCGCCTAACAAGCCATTGCGAAAATCCTGTACATCGGCCACCAGAATCCCATGATCATATTCCAGATGCTGAGTTTCCGACTGAATATGCAGTCTGTATTTAGTTCCGTATACATCTTCCATTATGTAACAGTACTGCTCCCTGTACTTCGGATATTCTATTTCAGTAATCGTAAAATGATATCTGCTGGCATGCAGATTGCTGTAGCAGCTGAAGAAAATATCTTCCGGATTGCGCTGAGACAGATCACTGGTAATAAAAAACAAGTCAAAAAGGGGAACATTCTTCTTCGTCAGAACTCTTTCAAGATCATCAGCTGTATCCATCATTTCCGGAAGCCTAGAAAAAATATTATCCTCGCTGCGTTCATTAAAATCAACCGAGACAACATCGCCGCTCTGAGTCCCTCCATGAAATATCAATCTTTTTGTTGTCTCAATCAAACCGTCTTTTCCATAAAGCGTATCACTATTCTGTTTCAGAATTTTGCGATATTTCGTACCAACACGCCGGAACATCTCCGGATTTTCTATTTCAAAGCAGAGATTCGCAAGCTCATCTGCCAGCTTGTGGATATGAAATGCCCTGGCAACAGGTATGATCACTGTTCGGGTATGGTAAGCCTTCTTTCTCTGTTTTTCCTCCGAAAAAACTGAAATAGTCCTCAGATTATGAATCCGGTCGGCACATTTGACGTATACCGCTTTCCGATTATGCTTCTTCTGGATTTCCGTACGGAACTTCTGATCCGAAAGATCATCCAGATCCGCTGGTGATATTTCCGGATCTCCTGACAGTTTGCGACTTTCCTTTGTTACCGCATTTACCATATCAGCTACATTGCGGCCGAATTCCTTTTCCAGCTGTTCAACAGTGACATTACAATCCTCAACCACATCATGAAGAATCGCAGATACAATAATGTCAGTTTCATGCCCGATTTTCGCCAGAATCATTGCTACTGAAAGAGGATGAGTAATATACGGATCCCCCGTTTTACGCCGTGTATCACCATGTACTTTCAAGGCAAAATTATACGCATTGCGTAATGCATCGACATCCGGGAGACCATGTTTTTTCATTTCTCTCACAAGATCAGAAAACATCTGGTCAATCTTCACGCGTTCTTCCTGTGTCAGTGGTTTTCTTTCTTTTTCCTTACTCTTTTCCTCTGTAGAACCTGATGTATCCATGATCATCCCCCCTGTCTCACGCTTGCTTTCCTTACTCGTTTCAGATAATGGTAAAACTTGTCGTCATCATCTTCTGTAACCATCTGCGTGCGGAACAGATTGCGTGTCACCACATCGTTTATAATTTTGTCGATTTCACTTTGCACGATCATCTTCTTGTGGGCGTCAGAAAGGGGAAGGGCCGGATCATTTCCTTTGCTGTACAGTTGGAGCGCCATATCTGTGAGTTTTTCTATCTCTTTCCCTGCCTGGATTTTAGGATAGTCCATCAGCAGATAGGACGCCAGTTCCTCGGAAGATACGTCCAGCGAACCTTTGGAAAGTCCGACACATTGAACACAGGGCGACGCCCCCTTTCCCTTAGACACAGAAATCAACATCCCCAATCCTCCAATATATTCATCCGAATTACCGGATGGACGGTGAAAGACCATCTGAGCCTTATCCCGCAGGCTTTCATAGGATAACGAAATAAATACATGTTTCTCTGAGAGTTCCAGTTTCCCCTTATAAACATGAGTACTGCCACCAAGATCAGCAATGTAACTCTTTATGTCCATCTGACGCCACTGTCCGCGCATGATTTCGGCATAGCGCTCATCTGTATCTTCTTTTTCCATATTCAAGACCGCAATTACATTGTAAACTTTTACTTCGCCCTCTTCCCCGTCATGATAGATATACATAAGCCCGCTTTTTAAAGCATCTGCATCTTCCGTGAACTCCTGACCTTTGTAAGGAGACGTATCGAAATAGTAAACCTGATACAGGCCTTCATATTTCATATAAACAGCAGTTGGAAGGTCTGTAGAATAGGGATCTTCTTTCTCACTCAGGTCTGTAAACAAAAAATCGTCAATTGTGCAGTGAAATTCTCCTTTATTCTTGTGCAGGGTGATGAGGAAAGGATTCAGGCCGGGCAACTGATCCCCATTCTTAATACGAGAATAAACCGGAGCTGTAACTCCTAATTCACGCGCCAGATCCCTATCGTCAGCAAATCCCAGTTTCCTTTTGAAAAACTCAAGATTCTTTCTGATATTATCCTGGATAGTATTAATTTCATCAATTTCATCAACTGCAATGCCTCCGTTAGCATTTGCAGAGTCCATACCGGTTTTCCGGGTACATTTCTTTTCATTAGCTGCCGGCATAAAAAATCCCTCCTCATAATGAATATCATAATTAATGGTTATAAGATAATTATAAGGAGGAATATGTGAATTGTGAATATGAAATTCAGAAACGCAAATTTCATTTTTGAAATTTGCGTTTAGTTCAAAGCACCATGAGGCTTTCAAGTACTTCATCTGCATTTATACTGTTGACAAATCAAAATATGCATTTCGATATGCAATTCTGTTCACTCCGACTTTATACGCAGCAACACTCTCTTACTTTTCCTCACTGGCATATATACTGCAACTCCCTCACTATACCGTTTCATCGCCTCAACAACATACTTCCTGTATTCCCTCTCTGATTTTGTCTTCTGACGCAAAAACAACATCATTCCCTCCAGATCATACGGAGCCGGAATCACATTCTGGTCAAACCGCCTTGTCTTCCCCCTGTAGTTTTCATAAGCAAGAAAAAGTAATGTTACATATTTTTCTTTTCTCTTTGGATGCAGGGGCAAACGTTCAAGTTCACGCCGCAGCTTATTCTGAAATACTCCCCATTGTCTTTTCCTTTCCCGTCCAAAATAATATTCCCGGATCTCCTGGAACAAAGAATTCAGTGGATACTCATTTTTCATATATTCCAGGCACATTCCAATCTGGCTGTCCAGCCTCTCTTCTCCCGTCTGAATAGTCTTTATCTCTTCTTTTGTTTTGCCCAAGCACGGAAAGCATGATTTAAGGATTTTCCGCACGCTTAGATGCCTGATGTCTTCCATCCTCCGCCGAAGCCTTTCATCGCAATATTTTCCTCCGTCCGTATTGATAATGATATCTGCCAGAAGGTCATAGAGTTCCAGTGACATCAGGATATTTCCCGATTCCTTGTCTTCATAAAGAGGTTCTAGGATTTTAGCAATATACTCATAGATTTCCTCTCTTTTTCTTGATTCTTCACTTATAAGCTGATGAAAATACGGAATATCATTTCGCCTCAACGTCATCCCCCGGCGGATGAAAGCATCAAGACCTATCCTTTTATACCTGCCGGCTATCTGATACTTGAGTTCCCTGTCGTTTGAAAGGATAATATTTACCTCTGACTGCAGCACTTCTCCCTCTGATACGGTAGACAGTCTGTTTCTGCAATAAAAGGGGAGAATCTCATAACATGCGGCCTGGAGCATTCTGCTTAATCCGCGCGGAACAATCAGATGGAGTCTTTCATTTTCTGTGATTGTACGATAAACAGAATAGAAAAAAGCCTCTCTGCCTCCATTTTCTAAACTGTCAAGAAAGTTATTTTCTACCCTGGGCTTTCTTTCTGCCGGGTGGAACCAAAGTTTGCTCTCATCAAGCTGTTCCGCCTCTTCAACATTCCAGTTATAAAAGCAGTTGTCAAACACCTTGTCCGAAGCGGTCAGCAGCGGCAATAACTGCCCTGAAAATGCCCCTGTATTCATCACGTATCCATGAATGTTCTCATGAACACGTGACTCCCATCTGCTGCTCTCTACCTTTCTTGCCAGTGCAGTCACAATGTCCCCGTTCCCCAATGGATGGATCACAACTGCATTGAAGTCATATTCCGGGACAAATACTTCCAGGCATTTCCCCTCAATATATTCTTCATAGCTTTTCGGGAAATCTTCATCTGTCCTGATAATCTTAAGCCCGCCTTTAGAAGGGATCCGCGACGCCAGATAATAATGCTCCTTTTTCACTCTTCATCATCCTCCTCGTCTTCGTCCATAAACTCATCATATTCATCTGGAAGTCCCATAAAGTCTTTGAAACGGTTGATTACATCATAAAATTTCTGTGTTGCGCTCTTTACCGTAGACTTTGCCTCTTCCTCTTCCGGTCTTTCCCGCAGAACCTCAACAGGATATAATCCCTCTTTTGCAAGTATAGAAAGAATAGGCTCGTCTATAAACATAGGTTTAAAATGCTCATACCTGTGGTCTTTACACTCTTCCCCGATTGAAGCGACCATACAAAAATCAAGTTTTTCAGCAGGAATAGAATTTATAAGATTGCTGTAAAAATTCGGACATTCTTTTCGCAGATAATTCTGTATACATCTGCTTCTTTTCTTAAATACCTGATAGTCAAATCCGGTTTCGTGAGCCGTCTGCCGGATTTTTCCCCCTTTAAGTTCAATCGAATTCTCGGATGCCGTTTCCAGATACGGATTCGTAAAATCCAGCAGATCACATTTCGTGATCATTACCCTTACTTCATATTCTCCGTCCTGACGAAGGACTTTCAGCCTTGGGAGAAGCTGCTTTACAACTCTGGTATACTGCACTTCCTCTCCTCTTTCAGCAGCCAAAAGCTCATCAGCACCAATCGTAATAATGAAGATATTACTTTGAAAGATTTTACTCTCCCATTCCATATTTGTACACTGCTCCCCGTCAATATCGTCCAGCCTTAACAGAGCACGCCTTGTTTCCTCTCCCTCACGATGCTGTACATAGAAATAGTAGGGCAGTATCACCTCGCCTTTCCTGTTTGGCTCAGGAAGGATTTTTTTATTTTTCATATCCGCTCTTGCTTCCTCATACCGCTTTCTCCTCACCGCATCTGACGGGAGATCATCTTCAAAGCTGCATGTTGTATTTCTGGCAAGCATATCGTGGAAAGCAGGGTCGCAAAGCTGCAGAAAATGAACTGTTTTCCCCGCTGACGGGGCTCCTATAAAAATAACACTTAATACCGGACAGCAACCTGCATGGATTGGCAGAACCTCTTTGGTTTTTCGGGATACCTTAAGATATGCCAGATGTCCGTCTTTGGTTTTGAGCGCTATAGGAAAATTTCCTGCCTCGTCAAATACAGGTATTACTCCTTCCATATCCAGTGTGAGAAAGTTTTCCTCCTCCGGGCTGTCAAGCCCCCATACCCCCAGTGTCTGCTTTCCTGTCATCATATTCTCATCTGCAAAGAGAATATCCTCTTCTTCCAATGGATTCCCTTCACTGTCACAGAGTTTCTGATACGAGATTTTTGACTTCCCGTCAATCAGAAAAGAATCCAACCATGAACGCCATTTTTTTGATATTTTTTTCATCAATTCTCTCCTCCTGTCATGTACTCCAGAATCTCTTTTGCCACCTGACCTGCATATGTGCTGCGAATATCGCTGCTTACATTATCAAAACAGACTGTTACACTATATGGACTTTCCTCATCAGTCAGCCCCCCTGTGGTCCACACAGTATAAAAGTTCGAAAGATTGCCTTCCTCGTCTGCCTTCTGTGCGGTTCCGGTTTTTGCCGCAAACCCGTTCATTCCAAAACCTGTTCCTGTTCCATAAGAAGTTACTCCGAGCATCATCTCCTTTACTGTATCAGCTGTTACTTCACTGCAGACTTCATACGATTTCCCGCTCAGGCAGCTTCTCATATCATCATCTGGGGAAGCTGATCTTTTCTGTATCACAGCCGGCTCCTGCAGTCTTCCTGAATTAAGCAGAACATTTGTACACAGATTCAATCCTATCGGAGTAATACTGCAGTTCCCCTGACCGATCGCACCCAGAAGATATTCAATTTCCGATGCATCTTTACCTGAAAAAGTCTGATCCCAATATGAGAATTGGTCAAAACTTATGGTTGTATCAAATCCCCAGTTTTTCAGTTCCTCTGCAAGTTCATCTTTCGGAAGCTGCTGAAGCAGACTTATAAAGTATCCGTTGCAGCTGTCTGCTATCGCTTCCTCCATATCCACTCTTCCGTGATATACATTTCCGGCGCAGGATACTCGATAATCTCCCTTTTCTGTATGAAAGATATGATTTTCCGCTGTGCAGTCATATTCAAAAGCTGCCAGATCCGGATCAATACTCAGCGCAGCAGCTGCCAGTATGATTTTTATTGTTGATCCCGGGCTGTAAAGTTGACTGAATATACTGCTTATTTTCTCTTCTGCTTCACCAGGGAGGGCGGCTGGCAGAGAAACGGCTGCCAATACCTCACCTGTTCTCCAGTTTGAAACTACAACTGCCGCATTTTCCACTCCTTTTTGCTTTAGCAGAGAACAGATAAATGTCTGCAGTTCTTTATCTATTGTCAGCTCTATACTGCCTCCCACACGGGCTTCCCCCGGGCGCAGCAACCCTTTCAGATTCAGGCGATTATCGTTGTAGCCAAACAATTCGGGAGCCATTCCCCATATCGTCATCCTTGATGCATATGTATTTTCCAGAGTAGGGCCAAAGAGACCAGCCATTGCTTCCTGCTCCTCCTGTTTTCCGGCCCATTCCATTCCCCCATCTGTTCCCCGGACAATGACATTTCCATTCCGGTCATATACCGCACCCATCTGATATTGATCCGAGAGCCTGATCAGCAGACCGGCATTCTCTGCCGATTCAATATTTCCTTCATAAACTCTCGTCAAAAATAACGCGATAATAAACAGCAGGACAAGGACATAAATTCTTCTTTCAGTCTTCATATATTTCTTTTTCTTCTGATAAAGCATGTCTCCTCCCCCTTTCGTATATTCCGCAATGGACCGCAGTCAGAGCGACAAGCATTATATTTACTGCGCTTCCCTCTGATACGTAAGGCATGCCGACACCCGCCGTAATGCTGCTACCCAGATTTGATCCGATGTGAATCAGTATGATGGTTCCGATAATCAGCGCACAGCAGAGATTCAATATATAATCATACAGATCATCAGCATGACATCCCGCCAGCAGCGCTTTTACATACAAAATGCTGATCAAAAGAATTATCGCAGCAAACACAAGTGAATATTCCAGTATCAGCGCAGCAAAAGCATGATCCGTATTCAGTGTCGGATAAATCGACACCGGTATGCTTCCAAGTCCATTCCCCCAGAATCCGGTCCGCGGAAGGTTCCGGAAAACATAAAGAACGGATTCAGCCTTTCCTGCCAGAGGATCATCCGGCGTTATCTCACTCAGATGCATCCAGATATATACCCTCTCTTGTATATGTCCGATCATAATACAGGACATCAGCGCACCCATCCCGCAGACTGCTGTATATAGCAGCTTGGTTCGGAAATTTCTTGACCTGATATAGAACAACATCGTTGATGTAATCCCCACAACCAGCAGCAATCCGAACTCATTGCATATCACACAACCTATGTAAAGTATAAATGTATATCCAAGAAACGAAGCCAGGTTTAGCGGCATACTTCTGACACCGCCATGAAGATACCTGTTTTCCTCTCTCGACAGAAAATATGCCGCTGCAAAAGGATACCCGGCTAAAACAACCGCAAATATAAGAATACCGAAAAAAGAAATGTATGCACCGCCGGATTTTTCGCCGCCGATTCTCGTAACAAAAAGGACAGCCGGAAGCGCCGCTATAATGATCAGGTTCACAGTCTTTAACTGATATATACGTGTAAAACGAACTGTAAAATACACAAGCCCGAATACAATGAGCATCAAAATAATATCTTCAAAATATTGTTTTGAATGTGATACCTCGTCCACATTTTCTGTCTTTACCTGATTCATCCGGTATGCCAGCGACGCGCCCACATTCGCAAGGATCAGCACCGCAGTTACGCAGGAATATAAATTTCTCTTTTTTCTCCCGACAAATGTCATTACTGTTTCTGATACCAGCAGTACAAGCAATGTAAGGAGATAAAAAAGCTTCATCTCCGCTGTTGTAGTGAGCCCGCTGCGTAACGTCCAACAGGCAACAGCAGCTTCAAATCCAAAATACAGCAATAACATCGTCAATTCACCTGCCTTTTCTGAATAAGAGCCTTGCCTCATTTGCAAAAACTTCCATATAATTATGGATTACAATCTGCCTGTTTTGATCTTTCTGATAGATGTATCCGTTGATCTTCACCTGCCCTTTCAGTACTGTCAGCAATACTTTATCAGGCATTACATTCAGATATAGCCGAATGCTTTTCCTTGTGTTCAACACAATATCATCCAGCAGCACATTACTTCCCAGATAGAAGCTCCCCTCCGGTAATGAAGCTTCATCCCGCCGTCTGCGAAACAAGAGCATCTGCCGCAGTCCAATTCCTGATGCCGGCACTGTCCGCCGACATCGGAGCGTCCAGATATCTTTTCCCATCCTTTCTTCCCCATCTCCTTTTCTCAGATAAAAGTAAAGAAATACGATTATAATGAATAAAAACAGAACAGCCAACAATTGAAAATAAACCGTTTTCATCTTTTGCGCCCCTCCTCCGTGTCATCATAATAGCCCAAAAAGGCAAAAAAATCGCATCACCTTATGCAAGTGATGCGATAAAATCTGCAACGGACACTTTAAGATCTGTAATCATAATTTCACTGTTGCATTTTAGAAATGAGCAGGCAAGTCAGTTTCTCAACCGCACATAGGATATTCTTGACTATTCCAGTAATGCTTTCTGGCTCTCATAGCCCCGTCATCCAGCTCAAAATACTTTTGACCTTCCAGAGCACACCCCAGATCCCATGTCAGATCAATATGCCAGTATGTACCATCCGAACGTTGAATAATATTCCATGCATGCCCGGAAAAACATTGTCCGTTTGCTTTCCCGCTAACAGTCATTACCGGAATCTGCAGCTTTCTGAGAATATAGGTCAACGCAGTTGCAAATCCCGCACATACTCCATCTCCCCGCACAAGACATTCCAATGTATAGGCATACTCGGGATATGTCCCATCGCTCTGTTCTTCTGCATAATGATATACTTTCACCACATAATCGCATAATCTTCTGACTATAGCATCATCCGTTATCTTATCTCCAAACATACAGATTTCTATGATCCTTTCTGCTTCCGCCTCTATATTCTGCAGCTTTTGCTTTATACTTTCATAACTTCCATGATATTCCATATAAAGTATGATTTCCCTGCTTTCTTTACTAACATACCCGGACGAATATTTACAATCTTTATAATTCCACACCAGTTCTGTCTGAGGATAATCATAACGCAATGCTTTATACAATGTGAGAAGTTCCTGAATATCATATAACTGCAGTCTTACTTCAGATGCCATATAACTGATTCCTTCCAGAAGCTTCATATAGGCATGCTGAAGCCTTTCATTAAGATTATGATAAAGTCCCAGAGGAATATCTGCCTCAATTTTTATCAGCTGTTCCATTTCATCCACCCCTTTCATCCGTAGGAAGTACTGCTCCTAATATCGCGGCATCACGGCATTTATAAGACAGCACTGATGCATCTTCGTAATTCTCTTTTACCGTTCTGACACACTGCTCACATTGATTCATTCCTCCTGCAAGGATCACCGTCTCAGGTCTTCCGTACCCACATTGGCAGGCTTTCGACATTAACCTTTTATCTGCTGAAAAAATGATTTCCATTATCTCGCTGATCATCCTATTATAATCTTCTCTGAAAATCCTCAACAAATATCGAATATTATCCTTTGGCGATCGGAATATAAATTCGTCTGTTTTCATTCGGTGCTTTCCCATTCGCAGTTTTGCATTTTCCACCCTGTCTTTCAATACACAAATACTGTGCACATCTCCTGTAATATCACCTTTTACCCGTGTCAGCTTGTCCATATAGTATTTCAGCATTTTTTCTGTAAAGGTGTCACCTCCGACCGGAATACATTGACCAAACACCGCTTTAACCTTACTGTTATCAACCTGTACCACAGTAATGTCAGTATTATATTTATGTATGTCGATTACTCGGACCAATCCGTTTTTTACCATTCCTTTATTTTGAAAGCAATGGTAACGTACCACGCCTTCCGCCTCACTGACCATTTCTTTGACAGCAAGACTCTCTGCCGTCGCCTGCCTTTTCAATTCCTGTTTTTTCCCCCATGTTGCACTAGACGGATACACCAGCACAGCATGTTTTTTCTGAATCGCAGAATATTTTTCATCCTCATACAGTATCCGGCACGTATGCAGTTTTGAGTTATATGCAGACATACGCTTTCCCGAAGAAGTATACTGTATGGCAAAGTCTTCATCATATTGTTCAAACATCATTACCTCTCCACGCATTGAATCTTCATGTTAAAATGTATATCCGGTATCCCAAACAACTTCATGCACCATCTCCCCCTCCCTTTTTATTACATAATACCTAATATTAATTTTCTTTTTCTATATTTGGATGAGGAAATCGTTCTTGATTTTAGAAATTGTAATTTCAAATTTTCGTTTTTAAAAGCTCAAAACAGCCCCATGGAAGTTATTTGTTTATGTTGAAAAGTGTAGAACAATTTACATTTGATAAAGATAACAAATTAGATAATTGGGCATAATATTATAGAAAATAAAAATTTTGCAGAAATTTTAAGAGGTCTTAATTAACAACCTATAAATAGCGAACAATATAAAAAGTATTTACATTTTATCAGGGAAAGTATTATGCGTGACACAAAAAGAAATGCCCAAAAGGATATACATAAATGCAAAAGTTACCTTTCAAACGACGGATGGGATGATGATGCATTCGGTATATCAGAAGCACCGATTTTTTAGGATTGGAAAAACAAACTATCAGTAGGTTACACAAGTTCAAAGGCAAGCGCTGAACGATTTAAAATACCAAAAGATAGTATCATCCTTTTCAACCAATACATCCAAGAGGGAAAGTCCGCTTCGGATGATCACAGAAATCTCTTCCATATTTTTACTTCCTTTATTGCTTTTGTCAGACCCTAGTCAATTGGGGGTGTATCCTGTTGCAGTATGAACATGCTGCTTTTTCCATGGGACTGCAAAGCTGAACCGGCGCT
>DWVT01000227.1 GCA_019120075.1 Candidatus Mediterraneibacter excrementigallinarum | reverse complement strand
CCGTTTTCACCTGATCAAGAGTCTTTTTAAAATCCACTGCTCCATCAGCCTTAAATACCAGCCCTACTCTTTTCAGATCATCCGCCATATAATGCTTTCACCTCGTTCCTTCTGTCTCTCTGGTATATCACATAGCACTCATTAAAAAAGATGGGGTCCGAGTTCCAGAATTCCTCTTCGCTCATTCCCATCCTTCTCGCAGCCATCATGTACTCCGCCCAGTTCAGTTCCATCATTTCGGCAGAGTCATACTCTTCGCCTGTTTTTTTTTACTGTATCTGTCCCACTCTGCTTGGAACCCGTCCAACATCTCAGTCAGGTCCTCGGTATCCGGAGGAATGAGACTTAAAGCTTCATCAAACTTCACCGGTCTTCCATTACTTCTCAGCACGGCGTATATAATCATCGCCGCCATATCAAAGCTCTCTGTTTCTGTCAGAGCCTGTTCCTGTGGGATTCCTTTCTCCGCCGCTTTTTCCACTTTTTTCGATATCCGGTAAAATCCTTTGCATTTCTGCAAATAATAGATTGTTCCGAAATTGAGTTTGATCTGCAGCCTTGTTCCGTCTGTGAGATCAATAAAATGTTCTTTCATTTACATCAGCTCCCTGTTGCCTGCGACTGCTGTGTTCCCGATACTACTGCAGCCAGATCTTCTTTTGTCAGGATCGGCTTTCCGAAAAACGCTTCTTCTGTGAGCCCTTCCGGGAAATTAGAGGCACTGGAATCAACATAGACTCTCTTGTTTCCCACTTCATCGAATGAGTACGCCGCGATCGTGATCGTGTCGTTCTGCTCGGATGGCGATTCTTCCCTTGTGGATACCTCGTCCGTATTTTCCGAAAGCCTGCATTTCGGAAACCACTCATACCTCACATTTCCATCTTTCAGTTTTACGACCTTTCCATATGCGAAGAACGGTCTGCGTTTTGGCGCTCCATCCATGATCAGACCGCCTTCATCCACTGTTGCCGCGCGCATTTTTGCCAATGTATCGGCGGGGAATGCCACAACCTCTGTTTCGATTGTCGCTGCTGCCTGCGCGTCATCCGTATCATATACCTCACCGCTTGCGTATACATCTGTGCTCTCTGCATTGTCCGTCACCGATACAGACTTCACCACAGGGCTGCGTTCCACATCTTCCTCGAACTGGTTCGTCCATTCTCCCTCCGGAGTCATCTTGTCAAAGCAGATGTACTGCGCCCCCACTGTTTCTTTGCGCGGTGGCCTTTTATTTGTAATGCCCATATTCTCACCTTCCTACCCAAATATCGCATTCTGCATTTTCTTGTATATTTTTTCTTTGTTCCTTTCGAACGTCGGACGCATATGCGGCGTCCCATTCATCTGTACTGTTCCATTTTCAACCATAGGTCCGTAATACTTCCCCCATCCGACCACAACCTCGCTTCCTTCCGTCTCGTAGGTCACTGTATCGATCAGGTGGGTGTATCCCGGGGCGCTCATTCTGGATCTGGGTCTGGGCAGTGCCCTGACCAGTGTCGTGAGTTCTTTCGCTCCGATCTCCAGTACCTTTGTCACATTTTTCTCTTCTGTCTTTTTCTCATAGGCTTCCAACAGATTTGAGAAAGCATCAAATCCATCCGAGTAAAAGCTGTCACTCATCTGCATACTCCTCTGTAACATCCAGCTCGAAATAGGTGTGCCATGTCTTCGAGAAAATCGGATCGTTCTCCACATACTCATGATAAAATACGGGGTGCAATCCTTTTTCTCTAAGCATTTTTCTCAGTTCCCGATACTTCTCATGCTGCGGCGTCCTGGAAAAGAAGGAGATCTGATACGTTACCTGGTTATAATACTCGTCCCCGGATGCAACTCCGTCCTGCTCGATGTATGGCCAATACACGATCCTCGGATAATTGTTCGTGTTTTTCTGCCCGGTGATTCCTTCGTTGACCGGGATATTCAGATCATGGAGCATGCTGCTTAATTCACTCTTTGTCACAGATCTTCCACTCTCCTTCCGGCCGCACCAATGTCAGCTCCGTCTCCGGGAATCCGTATTTGTCCTTAACGTTGGTCGCATTGTACACCAGATGCTGTCTTCCATCAATCAGGCAGACGCACCGACTGTCAATCCCTTTGAACTGCGGAATCCTGAGTTTCATGGTGACTTCCTTTCCGCCCTGGTCAAATTCATATTTTACTTTGTCAAACACGGAGATTTCCCGGAACCATACTTCCATCTTCATATCTTCCAGATACTCTTCCGGGAAATCCTTGGTATCATCGTTCCTGATCCGGTATATTCTCAGAATCCCATCCGTGTATTCCGGTAGTTCAATCGCCATTTGTCTCACTTCCTAACTGCCAGCTTAAGATTACTGCCGCATAATTTTGCTCCCACTCGCTCACCTTATGATGGTAAGCGTAATAGACATAATTTTTCAGGAGCATCCGGAACGTCATGTCTTCCTCGATATTTCGTCCCGGATTTAGGAAATCCAGCCGTTCTTTTCCTTCCTTCAGGTACTGGACCAGTGCCTCATCAGGAAAGTACGGAGGGATCTGAAACTCCCTCCGTACTTCTACCGCCAGTTTTTCCATTCCGATCACTCCTCAAATGTTGCCTTCGCAAAATTGAATGTCACCACATGTTCGTCATCCACCAGCACCTCAAAGGTGTCGGATGCCGTTATGCGGAATACGTTATCCGCCTCCCATGCGATTCCTGTCTTTGCCGGCTCTCCATTTTTCTTAAATGTCATCGTGGTTCCTGTCTTCGTCAGGCGGAACGGGAAGAAATATCCTTCCTGCTCTTCTGGGTCTTCTCCGTTAAATCCGGTGTATCCTGTTACATGTTTAAAGGTACCGGTAACCGTTCCGTCTGCATAAACCTTTACGTCGTCCCCGATAAGCGAAGATACCCGCTTACCATAAAGCGTCTGACCCTGGGACGGAATTGTAAGAATGTCAGACGCTATCATTCCCCCGATGTCACCTGCGTTACGGGAAGAACGTACTCTTCCAGCTTTGTCACATCGAAGACGATCGCGCAATTATCATCCACCGCCCTGCCGTTTGCATAGCACTTTCCGATAATCAGGTCTGCATCGTCCATCGCTTTTGTCTGATCATATTCTTTCATCTGCACAGACGTAGCTCCCATGACATACACTCCGGAGATTGTGAAGATTCCTTTTCCCTGCGGGCAGTTTTTATCCACATGCTTTACAATCGGCATAAAGGACGTATTACGATATCCTCCGGTCAGTGCTTCTCCGTACAGTGCCGGATCCACATACTCGGCTTCATCCAAGGGATTACAGATCAGATGGAGTTCGCTCACTGTCCTCATACCTTCGTTTGTCAGAGTTTTTCTCACTTCTGCCAACCCTTTCGGGGAGAACTTCGTGATCGTTGTGATCGGTGTCTTATCATCCGCAGTTCCATCCCCTTTAAAGGTCTCGATCTGCTTCATGATTCCGATCGGCCCTGTCTTTCCATCGCCCTGAAGATATCCCTTTACAAGTCCGTCCTGCATTGCTTCTGCGAGGATAGCCGTGAAATATCTGTCCACAAACGGAAGTGCCAGATCCCGGATTGCTTTCGGGATCACAAGGTATACCGTTAATTTGTGCTGCTCAATGTTGAGCGCGGTGAATGTTGCAGACAGCTCCCCGGTGATGGCCGCTGTGAGGTCTCCCCACACCGCCTGTCCGGAATGTTCTGCTACAATCCACTTTTTCACATCTGCCGGCGCAAACTGTACAAGTGACAGAACATCGCTGTTCTTTTTCACATCGTCCAAAGTCCTGTCAACGATTGAGGTCGGCAGAATATCAATCTGCTGTGCCGCGATCGCCTGCTTGATATCCTTAAATTTCTCGTAAAACTCCGTCTCTTCTTTGGACAGTACGCGAAGTCCGAGAGACTTTCTGTAGTCTTCGTCAGCTGCGGCCCTTGCATTCTGCTCTGTAAGTTCGTCGATCAGTTTCTGATATTTTGCAGTTGCGATCATGTCAGCCGCCTGATAAATTGCTTCTGCTTTGTCCTCTGTTGAGTCAAGCAGTTCTCTCACTCTCTGCTGCAATTCCTTGTCAATTCCATCAATTTTCATCTCTTACTCTCCTCGTATAATAAGTTTATAGTTACTTAGTTCTTTGATAACTGAATAAATAAGGGACAGGATCAATCGGTTTGGTTATACCCATGATATAATTGATCTCTGTGTCAATCAGGCAATAGTTCTTCATTC
>DWVT01000226.1 GCA_019120075.1 Candidatus Mediterraneibacter excrementigallinarum | reverse complement strand
TTTGCGGCAGGTGGTCACGGCAGTGGGAGATGGAGCTCTCGCGGCGACAGAACTGGAGCGCTACGCTGCCGCTATGCAGAAAAAGACAGGGCTTCATCCGGAGCAGCCATCGGCAGTTTCTTCTGGAAAGTCACCGGACGTTTCCGAGAAAAACGCAGACAGCCGTGGCCCGGGATCAGCCGGCATCTTTACTCCGGAGATGACCGCACAGTTAAGGGCCGTGTTCGATAAAATGTCTTCTGCGCTGATACTGGAGCTGTATCTGGCTGATACGCCTCTTTCAGAGGAACTGAAGAACTATGCAGAAGAGCTTGCCGGGCTGACAGAAAAGATACAGTTGGAAACCATCCGGTTATCTGACACGGACTCTGCTCCGGTGAAAACGGAGGATCTGCCCTGTGTGCGGGTATGCAGGAAGGATGGAGAGTGGAGCGGTCTCGCCTTTCACGGAGTGCCCGGCGGACATGAATTTACTTCGTTTGTTCTTGGACTTTACAACACGGCGGGACCCGGTCAGCCGCTGGATGAGGAAACGCTGTCAGACGTGTGGGAAATTTCAGGAATAGTCAATATGAAGATTTTGGTCTCCCTGTCCTGCACCATGTGTCCGGAACTGGTAACGGCTGCCCAGCGAATTGCGGCGGAGAATCCTTTTGTGACAGCGGAAGTCTACGATCTGAATCATTTTCCGGCGTTAAAAGACCGGTATCAAGTGATGAGCGTCCCCTGCCTTGTGATTAATGACGGGGAAAAAGTTGTGTTTGGAAAGAAAAATGTGGAGCAGGTTGTGGAGTTGATAAACAGTCTGTAGCTTCGATTCAGAAACGATGGGACGTCATAGCAGACGAAGACGTTCTGTCTTGCGGTATTCTAATGGTGACATCCCAAAATGCTTTTTGAATACAGCAGCAAATTTACTCTGGTTCAGATAGCCCACCTGTTCTGCAACCTCAGATACAGACTGTGTAGTGGATACAAGAAGATCTGCAGCTTTTTTCATTCGAAGGCCCTTCAGGTAAACGGAGAGGTTCTGGCCGTATACACCTCGGAAGTAGTTTTTCAGGCTGGTAGCGCTGATACCGAATTTATCCGCCAGTTCCCAAGCCGGATGATGTCCGCTTAGATCGGCCGTGATGATCTTTTCGGTGCATTTGGCAATAGCCACCTGTGCCTCTGTGAAAAATGTACATACACGTGACACGGGAGGCGCCTGCGGATTCAGGAGAAAGGAGAAAAGGCTGAGGGAATATAGTTTCATCTGGTAGAGGGCATGTGGGAGCGGCGCGTTGCGCAGCTCCCACAGTTTATGCAGAACTGCCTCTGCTTCCGGCGAAGTTCCAGAAATATAAGTGCCGCCGTCAGAACAGTAAAGACCGACAAAGCGGCGAAAATCAATGCCGAATTCTTCTTCTATCCATGAACAGCGGGAAAGTTCCGATGAGTCTGTATCAATGAAAAATTCAAGCCCCTGATAGTTTCTGCCGGGATAGACATAGTGGCCCTGGGCGGAACGTTCCGTTAGGGACAGGTCTCCGTCTTTAACATAGACATAGCTTCCGGTGTTGAGGGGGATTTCGCATCTGCCTGAGACGCAGTAGTTGAGAAGGAGGGGGCCTTTTCTTCCGGAAATGCCGTCGGATATGTTCTCTTTTCCCGACTTTTCTGTTTCTGTGCCATGTAGATCAGAAGGATACAGACATGGTGCAGGCCATACAGGGGAGCTGACAGAAATATAGGCAAGCATAAGAGAGGAGAACAGAGGAAAGAAAGTGATGCTGCCGTTCCCCTCTCTGGTTTTCAGGATCAGTGTAATACTGTTATCCGTCCGGCTCAATGACACGCCGGGCATCTTGGCACTTTTTTTGATCAAATTATCTGTTTTCATATCTGTTATCTTCCTCCTGGATACCTCCTTAATTGAAAATCCAGGAGAGTACCATGAACGTTTATTCTTATTATATGTTCGGAAGTGGGCGCAGTCAATGCAAAAACTCGATGTCAAATGGAGCGAAAATGATGTTTGGATGTAGAACTCAGAACACAGGTATGCTAGTTTATATAGAGGTTAGTGAACGCTAACTAATAAAATAAACGGAGGAAGCTATCATGGATAAGAAACTTCAGGCAAAGGACCTGATCAATCTGGGACTCTTTACAGTCCTTTATTTTGTTTTAGGCTGTTGTGTTGCTATACCGATTGGATTCGTTCCCGTTTTTCTCCCGATCCTCGGCGCATTGTGGTCGTTGATCACGGGAATCCCGTTCATGCTGTTTTTGACAAGAGTAAAGAAGTTCGGGATGGTCACGCTTATGGGAATTTTAAGCGGACTGCTGATGGGATTGACAGGCATGGGCTTTTGGGGAATTCCTATGGGAGTTATATTTGGACTGTTGGGAGATATGATCCTGAAGTCAGGAGGTTACAGAAGTGCCAAAAAGAGCTTGTTCGGTTATGCCGTATTCAGCCTTTGGATGGTAGGTACATATATTCCGATGTATTTTACTGTAGAAGCTTCCTGGCGGAGCTTTGCAGACAGCTTTGGTGAGGAGTATGCGGACCGGGTGATGGCGGTTATGCCAATGTGGAGTTCCCTTCTGGTGGTGGCGGGGATCTTCCTCTTTGCCATATTGGGAGGCATGTTGGGAAGACGCCTGCTGCGGAAACATTTTGCCAAGGCAGGCATTGTGTAATGGATGGGATGATGCTGCGGACTGCGGCAGGGGAGAGAACCGGGATTGCACTCGATCCCCGGACGAAGCTGATCCTGCTGTTTACGGTTACGACGCTGATGTTCAGTACGAGTAATGAGGGGCTGATGAATATAGTCAAGCCTGTTTTGAGCCTGATGCCATTTGGGCTTATCCTGTCGCAGCGACGTCTGCGGGCAGCGGGGAAATATCTGTTTTTCTACGCAGGGTGTTTCCTGCTGGAACGGATTGCGTTCGCATGGACAGAAGGACTTCTCTCTTTTCTCCTTCTGGCAATGACATCGGTCATGACCCGCTTTGCACCCGGGATCATGACGGGGGCTTATCTGGTATCTTCTACGACAGTCAGCGAATTTGTGGCGGCTATGGAGCGGAT
>DWVT01000015.1 GCA_019120075.1 Candidatus Mediterraneibacter excrementigallinarum | reverse complement strand
CCGGAGATAAACAAAATATATGAGAGGCTCGCAGAGTACGAGGACACCGGACTCACCCCGGAGCAGATCCAGGAGTTGGAGGTGCGGAATACGGCGAAAGCGGCGATTATCACAGGGCATAATCGCGCTATAGGATGCAAAGTAGGAGAGTGTCCGACATGCGGCGCGATGACCAGGGATTATTTGGAATTTTGCAGTGAATGTGGCCAGCGCATTAAGTGGGAGGACTAAGATGAACATTAAAATAAAACAGGGGATTGATAATTGCTATATGGCTCACAAATATGAACATCCGGGGTATGAAAATGATTTGTGTGCCGGACTACGCACAATGAACGGGGATGGAGAACCATGCGAAACATGCAAAGTGTGTTATTTATATTACGGGCATCCGATGTGGGATAAGGAGGACTGATATGCAGAAATTAGAGAAGATTCTGAAAGAGATAGATGAAATAAAAGTCGGGTTTGACACTGAATGTAGAAGTGAATGCGACTTATACGATTGGTCGTGCGGTGCGTGTGTCGGAGAATGTGACGAATACATCAAGGAAAGAGCAAAAGAGATCATCCGAAAGCACATGAATGACGGCTGGATCCCGGCAAAAGAGAAACCAGCAGAAGACGGATTCTACGTGGCTACCATGAGCGGAGCGCTTGTGGATCAGGAAGAACCTTTCGTGGGGCTCGCAGAATTTGAGGACGGAGAATGGGTTGACGGAGATGATGTCATCGCCTGGCGTCCTCTTCCAGAGCCGTACCAAGCAGAAAGGAGCGATAACAATGACGGAGAATGAAGCAATATCAAGAATTAAAGACCATATGGAAATCCATAGGTTAAAAGAACCACGAGCCATATATATAACCGTAGCTTTGAGTATGGCAATCACCGCCCTTAAAGAAATCCAGCAGTACAGGGAAATCGGAACTGTGAAAGAGTGCCGGGAAGCGGTGGAGAAGCAGAAAGTGAAGAAACCTCTTCCTATAAACTATAAAAAGTATGCTGATAAAATAGAAAATGCGGAGTTTTTGGAAGATTCGTATTTTTGCCCGAATTGTAAAATAGCTCTACGAAGTGGCAGTTATTGCAACAGATGTGGGCAGAAATTAAATTGGAATGAGAATTTGGAGGAAATGGAAGATGAGCGAGATTAAGTTGAAGCCGTGTCCTTTCTGCGGAGGAGAAGCAAAACTAACAGGGAATCCGTATGCAGAGATGTGGGTTGTAGAGTGCGGAATCTGTCATGCCCTATCGGATGTATGCCATACTCAAGAAGATGCAGCAGAGAAATGGAACAGGAGGGAATCAGATGATTAACGCAATAGCAATCACAGTATCTCTGATCATCGGCATGCTCGTAGGAGGGATAATCGGATACTGCATAGCGAAGGACGGTGAAGAAGAATGAAACGTAGCACAGACAACCGGCGCAGCCCGGCGGAGATCAAGGCGGATCTGCAGAGTCACTACGGCGGGTTGGCGGACAAGAAGCCGGACGGGCATGCAGCGCGGCAATTTTTACATAAGGCATACCAGAATTACAGTGCGAGGGACGGTGATGCGGATGACGGTAGCTGAGCTGTTCGACCGTCTCCTCGAAGGACTGGAGAGCGGGAGGCTACAGGGAGACGAGCCGGTGTCGCCGGAGCTGATTGAGGGCAAGCACGAGGATCCGGCGGAGTACCTGGCGAGAAAATACGGGATAGGGAGTGATGCGGATGGACAACATCGAAGAGAAGACAGTGAGTGAGAATGACAAGAAAAAGGAATACCTGCGGAGTTACCGCCAGCATGTCCGGAGAATCCATCGGATTAATGCCGAGATCGCGGAGTTGAGGGAGATGAAACTCCATCCATCTATGAAGCCAGATGACGGAATGCCTCACGGAAGCGGGGGACAGGGAGACCTTTCTGAATATGCCGCAGAACTGGATGAGATGATCAGGGAGCTTCAGCAGGAGCGGTATCTGAGGATTAAGACCTATCAGGCGATTGTTCGGCAGATCAAGCGAATGAAGAGCCGGAATGAGTCGGACGTTCTGTTCTACAGGTACATAAAAGGGCTTGACTGGTGGGAGACTGCGAAAAAGATGGGATTTTCTGAACGTCAGATATTCAGAATCCACGGAAAGGCTCTGGCTCATTTTGAAATTCCGAAAGATGTCAGTGAATGTCAGTAAGATCTGTGGTATTATGGTATCATCGAGAAGACGAGAAAAGAGGAGCACCTTACCGAATGGAGAGGTGCTTTTCTATTACTTTGTCAAAAAATGTGATATAATACATTTGCCGGGAACTGTCCAATCCCGGTCTCAAATTTTTTATTTTTTTAGAAAGGCATCCAACTATTTGGGTGCCTTTTCTGTACCATAAAAGCCAGAATTGAAGGTGGTGAAGTGGCGAATTATGAAAACATAATGGATGCAAATAACAAACGAACTCCGAGCGAACGCCGGGAACTGGCAAGGAAAGCCGGGGAAGCGTCGGGAAGAGCGCGGCGCCGGAAAGCTGCTCTCAGAGACACCATGAACCGGTGCCTGACGATGCAGGCACATGTCGAGGGACTGTCGGATGTACTGATTGCCGATGGGGGAGAAAGCACTTATGAAGAGATCATCACGATGGCGATGATCAACCAGGCGATGCTCGGGGACGTGAAAGCATATAACGCCATCATGAAGGTGGTTGGACAGACGGACAAGTCTGATGTAGATCTGGAGGAGCAGGTTGCTAAAATCCAGCTGATGAATGCGCAGAAAGAGAAAGTTCAGAAGGCAGATCCTGAATCAGAAGAGCAGGAGGGGAATGCCAAAGATCCGCATGATGTGATAATCCCTGAACTGTGGGATATTTTTGATGACCAGGATCACGAGCATCAGATTGTTACCTCGGGGCGTGCCGGAACAAAGTCGAGTTTTGCTGGTATCCTCGGAATTTCAACGATTACTTCCGACGAGCCGGCGGCGGTGGTCGTGCTTCGTAAGAGGCATAATAAGTTGCGAAAAACAGTGTACAAAGAGATGATCCGGGCGATCGGGCGCCTGGGGATGAGCAAGGACGACTTTGATATCGGAGTCTCCCCGATGGAGATTCGACATAAAAAGACTGGGAATGTAATCTACTTTTCAGGATCAGACAGTATTGATGACACGAAGGGTATCATTGACGAGGATAAACCGATCAGACTGGTTATCCTAGACGAGCTGACAGAGTTCTTCGAAGTTGGGGAAGGCGAGGAGGAACTGACCAACATCGAGGCAACATTCGTCAGAGGAAACGATGAGTTCTTCCGGATGCTGTACTTGTATAATCCGCCAAAGAACCCGAATGCGCCGATTAATGTCTGGTGCCAGAAGATGGAGCTGCGGACGGATGCGGTCCATAAGCACATAGATTACCGGGATGTGCCGATAAGCTGGATCGGAAAGAAGCTGTTGGAATCTGCGGAACTCCTAAAAGAGACAGATTTCAGATTATACCGTTGGGTATGGTTGGGAGAATGCATCGGTGTAGACGATTTGATCTACTACATGTTCAGTGAGAATCACCGGAAAGAGCCCGAGGCAAAGCATTATAAACTGATCGGAATCGGCGTGGATTACGGACAGCAGAATGCTACTACATATCAGGCGGGCGGAGTGAATATCAATAAACGCAAGCTGGAAGGCCTTAGGGAATTTTATCACTCCGGAAGAGATTCCGGGAAACAGAAGAGCCCATCTGACTATGCTAAGGAACTTATAGAATTTACGGATATACTGCACGAGAAATACTCATGCAGTATTTTTTATGTGTTTATAGATCCTTCCGCCAAGGGACTTGCGGAGGAAATCAAACGATTGGCTATGCAGACCAGACAATACGGAATTGTTATTAAAGACGCTGATAACGACGTCTCTGTCGGAATCCAGCGCGTTCAGAAGTGCTTGACCTATCAGATCATGACGGTTTCTGAGTATCAGGAAAATTTAATTCGAGAGCTTGGGACGTATGAGTATGATCCGAAGTCTATTGAGTCTGGAAAAGAAAAGCCGATGAAGATTGACGATCACTGTTGTGACGCCTGGAGATATCTGACGATGGGGCTGTGGGATAAGATCAAATACTTCCTTCCGGCGGGAGAAAGGGATGAATGAAATGGATGTGAGAAAATATCTGAATAACGCAGGGTATGACACGGTGGACGCTTCGTTCTATTCCCTGATCCGTGTGTGGAAAAGCTGGTACGTCGGGGATGTGAATAAATTCCACAGATACAAAATGTACAATGGAAAGGAGCATGTTCCCTGCCGGAGGCTTAGCCTGGGAATGGCAAAAAAACTGTCAGAGGATATTGCGGATCTGCTGTTAAATGAACGGGTGCAGATTACTATTCAAGATGAGGCGACGAACCAGTTTGTTATGGATGTTCTGGATGATAATAATTTCTCGGTAATGGGTAACGATTATCAGGAAAGGAAAGCTTATACGGGGACCGTGGCATATGTGCCCTATCTTGATAATATCGAGGCGAGTGAAGATGGTACTGTTATCCCGGGAGATGCGGGGAAGATAAAGATCAATTACGTTTCTGCATCGAATATATATCCGCTGTCATGGTGCAATGGATATATTTCAGAGTGCGCCTTTGTATTTCCGAAGGTCATTAAGACAAAGAAATATGCGCATATCCAGCTCCATATTTTGGAGGATGGGATGTATGTGATAGAAAATCATGTTGTAGAGTGCAGCGCAGGAGCAGGAAAGGAGATGCCAGCGGAAAACTGGCATGATCTGCATGGCTTTGAGACTATGTCGGAAAAAATCTATACAGGATCACCAGAACGGCAGTTTGTAATTGACCGCCTTAATATTGCAAATAACTCGGATCGGGACAATCCGATGGGGGTGGCTATCTTTGCGAACAGTATAGACGTCCTGAGAGGTCTTGATACAGTTTATGATTCATACATCAATGAATTTATCCTTGGCAAGAAAAGGATCTTTGCCGCTCCGGAATTGATGGGAGAAGATATTCTAGGAAATCCGGTATTTGATCCAAACGACGTGGTGTTCTATCAGTTGCCGGAAGACTATCTGAAGGATGGCGGAAAGCCGTTGGAGACTGTAGATATGAACCTGCGGGCGGACGAGCATGAGAAGGCGATCAATGACAATTTAAACATGCTGTCAATGAAGTGCGGCTTTGGACAGAATCACTATAAATTTGAGAACGGGAGCGTTCAGACGGCGACTCAGGTGATATCAGAAAACAGCGATATGTATCGGTCCATAAACAAGCATGAACTGATCCTTGAGCCGGTATTAGATGAGCTGATTCGGATCATTGCCCGGCTCGGCAGAGTGATCGGAGTAAACACAAATCCTGATACAGATATCGTGATCAACTTCGATGATTCAATTATTGAGGACAAGCAGGCTGAGAGACAGAGTGACCGGCAGGATGTCAGCATGGGCGTGATGAGTCATGCGGAGTACCGTGCAAAGTGGTACGGAGAGACGCTGGAAGAGGCACAGTCAAAACTGCCGGAACAGAATCAAGTAATGGAGTGATGCCATGAACCGGGAATATAAAGAAAAACTCTCCCGGCGGATCGAGAAGAGCTATTCGGATCTTGAAATGCGGATTATGGAAGACATCGTGCGCCGGATCAAGAAGACTGGAAAGATTACCAGTACGGCTGACTGGCAGATTAACAGACTGCGGATTCTTGGGAGCTCTTCCGAAGACATTGAGAGGATGATCAAAGAAGCCCTGGATGCATCGTATCCGCAGATGTTTGAGCTGTATGATAAAGTCATAGACTGGGAATATGTCAGAAACAAGGACATTTACGAGCAGATCAATGCGGAGTTTATTCCCTATGAGGAAAATGGTCAGCTCCAGCAGATCACCAACGCTCTGATCCAGCAGACAGATGCAGACTTGCAGAACATCACTCAGAGCTTGGGATTTTATCTGGATTATGGCAACGGAAAGCCGGTGCTCACGCCGCTTGCGGAGGTGTATCAGAAATACCTTGATGCGGCCTGCATGGATATCGTAACCGGGGCGTTTGACTATAACAGTGTACTCCGGCGCGTAGTAACTCAATTGACGAACAGCGGCCTGCGCCAGATTGATTATGCTTCCGGACGCGCGAACCGTGTGGGTGTGGCTGTCAGAAGGGCGGTCATGACTGGCATTACTCAACTGACAGGGCATATTTCGGACATGAACGCTGAGAAGCTCGGGACTGAATATTTTGAAGTTGCCTGGCATGCGGGTGCGCGCCCTACACATGCAGTTTGGCAAGGAAGGGTATGGAGCAGAGAGCAGCTTGTGACGGTCTGCGGACTTGGTACTGTGACCGGCTTGGAAGGCGTGAACTGCTATCATGAGCGATACCCGTTCATCCCTGGAATATCCGAGCGGAACTGGACGGATGAATGGCTGGAGAAAAAGAACCGGGAAGAAAACACTCCGAAGGAGTTCCGAGGGAAGCAGTACACAGTCTATGAAGCAAAGCAGAAGCAGCGCCAGATGGAGACAGCTATGCGGGCACAGCGGGAAAAGGTACAGCTTCTCAGAAGCGGTGGCGCTGATCGGGATGTAGTTACTATAGAAAGGGCAAAATATCAGGGACAGCTGAATGAATACTCGAGATTTTCATCAAAAATGGGACTGAAAGAGGAGCGTGAACGTATATACTATGATATGCGCGGTCGAATCGCTCCGAGCAAAGACACATACGAAGCTGTGGCGTCTGGAGCATATAAAAACCGGACAAAGAAAAGCTTGCGCAGTCAACTGAACTACATCTATAATGGAGAAAAGAGCTTTATACCAGAGAATGCAGAGTTTTCGGATACAAAGATTATAGCTGGAGCAGGAAGCAGAACAACACTCAGAGCTGCAAACAGACTTTCGGAAAAGTACGGAGGGACCGCGAAAGAATGGAGCAAGTTTGCAGGAAAAATTGAGAGTGGAAAGTATGTGTTTGATGTCCATTGGTATGAACGTGGCGGGAAACAATACGACGTGAAGTTGAAAGCCAGAAAGGAAAAGCCATGAAAGCAAGATATGTAGGAGAATCTTTTGGGGTCGACTCCTTGACAAACGGGAAAATATACGAGATTTTGGGAGATGAGCACGGCATGTACCGGGTTATCGACGATAGTGGAGAGGATTATCTGTACTCAAAAGATAATCCTGCGCCCCTTGATGGAAGTAGCAAGGGAGGGCGTTGGGAGATTATTGGAGAATAACGTCATTCATTTTCTGTGGAGTGAATGACGTTTTTATATGCCTGTTTTTAGGAGGTGAGGACGAAGTGATACGGCTGTGTATCAGAAAAAACGGGATACAGATGAATGGACATGCGGGATATACTGGTCCAGACGGAGTTGACCGGGTATGTTCTGCTGTTTCGGCGTTGACCTGCGCGATGATCAACGCACTTTCTGATCTCTGCGGAGACCGCATAAGAGCAGACACAGGATCAGGAAAGACAGTGGTCGAATGGGAGGACCTGTCAGATGGAGGAAAACTGCTGGTAGATGCATGGTTTCTTGGTTTGGTCGATATCGATCGCAAATATAACTGTATAGAATTTCAGTAGATGAGCACCCGGTCAGGGTGTTTTTATTATGCCCAAAACGTGAAGGCTTAAAAAGCTCGGGTGCCTGTCGAGGCGAAACGGAGGTAAAAGAACAATGAAGAAAAGGATGAATTTACAGATTTTTGAAGATGGCGGCGCAGGATCCGGATCTGCTGGCGGGCAGGGCGGAAGCGCAGGGGCTGGCAACGGCAGCCAGAACGGAAATGCCGGGGGCGCATCCGGACCGCATGGAACCGGAACCTATACTTATGAGCAGGCGGAGGAAATCGCAAATGCGCGTGCAAATAAGGCAGAACGTACAGCATTAGCGGACTTTTTCCGCAAGCAGGGCATGACAGAAGAAGAGGTAACACAGGCAATTCATGATTTCAGGGAGCAGAAAGCGAAAAGACAGCCCAACACAGAGCAGATGCAGCACGATCTTGATGAAGCCTTGAAAGAGAATGCAAGGATGAAAAACGAGAAGATTCTTGCAGAAAAAGGCGTGAGATCAGAGGACCTGGATTACGTCATGTTCAAAGTAGAGAAGATGGTCGATGACAAGACCGACTTCAAAAAAGCAGCAGAGAAATATCTGAAGGAGAATCCCAGGTTCGCTGGATCAGGACGAGGAACGGGAAGTTACAGGGTGAGCACCGGATCACAGTCTAGCGGGACCAGTGGGGAAGGTTCTTCAAACGACAGTATCAATGCCGCAATCAGAAGGGCGGCAGGAAGGCAGGTATAAATGAACAGAAATAGAATGAATTTAAGGATGTTTGAAAATGATGCGGTCCTTATCGACCGTACCGGGGCAGACACTCTGATTCCAGAGGAGAGAGCCAGGGAAATTATCCAGGGCGTTGTGACGCAGTCGGCAGTGCTGTCCCAGGGGCGCAAGCTCCCGAATATGTCCAGCAGGACCTATCGCATGCCGGTTCTGGATATGCTTCCGCTGGCGTACTTTGTGAATGGATATACCGGACAGAAAAAGACTACGAAAATGGCGTGGGATAAGAAGATCATCACTGCGGAGGAAATAGCGGTGATCGTGCCGATCCCGGAGGCTGTCCTGGATGATTCAGAATATGACATCTGGGCCGAAGTAAGACCGAGGATCGAGGAAGCGTTTGGAAAAGTCATCGACGGAGCAATCTTGTTTGATGTAAACAAACCGGATTCCTGGAGAGATGGTATTGTTACGACAGCTACAAAGGCGACCAGCGTAGTGACGCTCGGTGACTCAGACAACCTTTACGACAAGATCATGGCTGAGGACGGAGTGATCGCAAAAGTTGAGGAGTCCGGTTTCTTTGTGACAGGGCATATGGCTGATATTTCCATGCGCGCAAAACTGAGAGGGCTGAAAGACAGCACGGGCAATCCGATCTTTAAGTCGGATATGCAGAACGGGACCAGATACTCCCTTGACGGTTCAACAATGACATTCCCGAACAACGGAGCTTTCGATAAGTCAAAAGCCCTGATGATCTCTGGAGATTTCTCTCAGCTGGTATATTCGATCAGGCAGGACATTACGTTCAAGCTGTTTACAGAAGGTGTGGTGCAGAATACAGATGGATCCATCGCATACAACTTAATGCAGCAGGACATGGTTGCCCTGAGAGCAGTGATGAGGCTGGGATGGGAAATTCCGAACCCGATTAATTCTCTGAAGACGGATAAGGCAAAGCGTTGCCCGTTTGCAATCTTGAAGTCAGGATCCTGATGGGAGGTGCGAGATATGCAGATTGTTGATGCAATCAAAAATCTTACGATCGCAATGAAAGGCAGTGGATCCGTGGAAGATATCACCGCGGACCAGATTGCCGATGCGATTCAGTACATAGCAGACAACTGGGACACCATTTCTGCCGGAATAGGCGGAGGAGAACCTTATGAACTTCCTGCGGCATCAGAGGCTACTTTGGGAGGAGTTAAAAAGGCTGCCACTGTTGCGGGTGTTTCGGCAGCAGATGCGACTGCAGCAGGGGGAGCATATGACCAGACGGTAGCTCAGAGTGCGGTGGTATTGGCAAATGCTAACAAAGCCGCTATCAATGCAATACTGGCGAATCTTAAAGCGGCGGGGATCATGGCGTAAGGAGAGTGAGGCTATGAAATGCTATGCGGACTATCCATTCTATACAGATCGATACCGTGGAAGAATGGATGAGGCAGATTTCCAGCGTCATATCCTTACCGCTTCGCAGTATATTAGATATCTGACGAGATGTCGGGCGGACGAATATGAAGGCGATGAACTTAAATATGCCGCGTGCGAGTCGGCAGATGTCTTATACGCTGCAAGCCAGTCCCTTTCCGGGAAAGGAGAGAAAAAAAGCGAGAATACAGACGGATACTCCGTCAGCTATGTGACGCAGGGAAAGGACGGGGAGACAAGCGAGGAACTGTCAAACCGGAAGATGAATGGAGTGATCAGGAAGTGGTTGCTTCCTACAGGATTGCTCTATGCAGGAGCGAGGTGTGGTCATGCTTACAAACACTGATATCACGATTTACAACCGGAAATATGATCCGGAATCCCGGATTGATACCTGGACCCGGGTCTATGTTCCGGAAGCGTGGTGGTATAAGAACGAGAAAGCGTCTATCACCACAGAGGGATTGAAACAGGCAGATGTCTACACCATCAGGATCCCGGACGTGAGCATCGCCCTGAAAAAGGACGATTATATCGTGAAGGGAAACTGTGGTGTAACGATGGAGACCGTGAAGGATCTGGAGGGACTGGAGAAGACCAAGATCACATCTGTAAACTACAATACTTTTGGTGGGAATCCACACATCAAGGCGGTGGGGGCATAATGGCGAAAGGAAAGAAAAAATTTGAGATCAAGACACCACGCGGGACGGTCTACACCCAGGCGTCAAACGGCGGAAAGGTTACTGCCCGGCTTGAATGGAATCCGGGATTTGAGCCGAGCATGGAAAAAGGTTTCGAAAATGCTCAGGCGTTTGTGGATTCTGAATGTATCCGTAGGATGAATCCGGAGACCCCGCGGCGAACCGGTGCGCTGATCAAGTCAGCTACTCTTGGTACTGTAATCGGAAGCGGAGAAATCGACCAGATCGCACCATATGCCCGCCGGCAGTATTACGAGCATAAGGAAAAATCATACTGGTTTGAACGGATGAAGAACCGGCACAAGGACTCCATTTTGAAAGGAGCGGAAAAGTATGTCAAATCTCATTGACAGTATCCGGGAGTTTATATTGACTTGTCCCTTCCTTCAGGATGGCCGTGTAAACGTGGACTATATCGGGGAGGAAATGGGGTATTCCATTGATCCGTTGCCCTGTGATCCGATCGTGCAGCGATATACGGATGGCGGGGCTAAGAAACAGTTTCAGTTCGCATTTACCAGCCAGGAGGAATACGATCAGGACGCCCGGATCAATATTGAAAACAGCGGATTCTTCCAGGCGTTTGATGAATGGCTGGAAGAGCAGAGCTTTAAAGGGAACTTTCCAGATCTGGAAGATGGAAAGCTCCCAGTTTTGATGGAAACTTTAAGCAGCGGCTATCTGTACGATGTAAACGAGATTAATGCAAAGTATCGTATAGATTGCCGCTTGATTTATGTACAGGAGGTATGAAAAGATGCCAGATACAAAACCGAAAATTGTAAGAAGATCTCAGCGTTTGGCGTTTATGGACACGGACAAAACCGGAAGCACTCCCACATATGAACGTATGACTGGCTTCACAACGCTGACAAACAGTAAAGAACCGAAAGAGTATTCCCGTCAGTATGTAGACGAGGACGCGGAACGGTCCGATGTGGTTGGATATGCCCCGTCTACGGAGTTTTCTTATGACAGACACACAAACACGCCTGTTCATGACAGATTGTCTGAAATCCATGATAAAGAGCTTCTGGGAGATGATGCCCATGTGGATATCGTGAGTGTGGATCTGTTTACTGCAGACACACAGAATCGGTGCAAGGCAACGAAGCGTACTTATGCGGTTATTCCGGATACAGACGGGGACGGAACAGATGCAATGATCTATTCCGGTACATTCAAATCGGTATCTGAGCTGGAAGAAGGATATGCGACATCCGAAGATGGCTGGAAAACAGCGACTTATACTACCGGAGCTATTCCGGAAGAATGATAGAAGGAGTGATGAGCCTATGAGCCTTTGGAAATGGAATGATGTTGAACTGGAAATCGATATGGAGGATTATGATTTCCTTTACAAATACGAGAAAGCGTTTGACGCTATGGGAATCCAGGAAGAAAAACTGCAGAAAATCGGAATGCAGTCTGAAATTGTGAAGGAATACTGCGAGATGTTCTATCAGCTTTTCGATGATATTTTCGGAGCTGGAACAGGGGACAAACTCTTTGGCGGCAAGAAAAATATCCGTATTTGCGAAGAATGCTACACTTCATTTATAAGTGAATGCCAACAGAGCGTACAGGAAGCAAATAAGCGGAAAAACGCGATGATGAGCAAGTTCAAGCCGAACAGGGCACAGCGCAGAGCATCCGGAAAGAAGTGATCAGATGAACTTTTTCTATGAAGCATTTCCAGACTCTGTGTACGTTTATGGAGAAGAAGTCCCTATCATTACGGACTTCCGGGAGTATATCCGACTGTTGGACATGCTCAAGTGCAAGGAATTGAACACTATGCAAAAGACGGCGCTTCTTTCACAATACTTTCTAGAGGAGATAGAAGTTGATGAAGAAGCGATTTCTGCGCTGACATCATTTGTTGTGATGGACTTGGATTCCGAGAAGGACTCTCCAGAAGACGAGGGAATAGGAGACTCTGGTTCAAAGAAAAATCTGTTTTCATACGAGATAGACTATCCATTCATCTTATCCGGCTTCCTGCGGGATTACAGTATCGACCTTGAGAACACGGAATATCTGCACTGGTGGAAGTTCCGAATGCTATTTGACGGCCTGTCGGAAGATACAGAAATTAAGCAGCGGATCATGTACCGCGGGGTTAATCTTTCTGACATTAAGGACAAGGATGAACGGAAACGGATATCCCGGATCCAGAAGAAGATACAACTCCCGCAGGAGGAACTGACAGATTACGATATCGGAAATGCATTTGCGTGAGGTGAACATGAAAAAATTGAAAAAACCTCCTCTTTTACGGCAGTGGTATTACTGTCCTTATTGCCATACAAAATTGGCAATATACGACAATACTGCGTGCGCAACGGGGATGTATATAAGATGCCGCACCTGTAAAAAAGAGGTGCCAATAAAAATATAAGCGCTTTAAAGTGAGCCGAAGAGCCTGCGCTATCTACGAAAGGAAGTGGATAGTATGGCGGGCTATGATGGCTCATTGAAATTTGATACCGAAATATCGGAAAAAGGCTTTAACAGCGGGATAACGAAGCTTGGAAGTTTGGCAAAAGGCGGCATATCAGTTCTCGCTGGTGCAATAGGGAGTGTTACGGCTGCGTTGGGGACCGGTGCGGTTGCAGGAATGAAGTACAATGCGTCAATCGAGACGTATCAAACCTCATTTGAGGTTATGACCGGTTCTGCGGAAAAGGCTGCTGAGGTAATCGACCGGCTGAAGAAAGTCGGTGCAGAAACTCCGTTTGAACTTCCGGATCTGGCTGACACAACCCAGCTATTAATGAACTATGGTCTCACGGCAGATGAGGCTATGGACAAGATGATGATGCTCGGGGACATCTCTCAAGGATCTGCCGATAAAATGTCCCGTATTGCTATGGCATACGGGCAGATGTCCTCTGCAGGAAAAGTACAGCTTGAAGATGTCAAACAGATGATTGAGGCGGGCTTCAATCCGCTTCAGGAAATCAGTGAATCAACCGGAGAATCCATGTCATCTCTGTATGACAGAATCAGCAAAGGAACGCTTTCGGTCGATGAAATTACCGCATCAATGGAACGGGCTACTTCTGAGGGTGGTAAATATTATCAGTCCATGCAGAAGC
>DWVT01000225.1 GCA_019120075.1 Candidatus Mediterraneibacter excrementigallinarum | reverse complement strand
CAGCTCGTTTCCGGCGCTTTGCGCCTCCATCTCGCTGCGGGCTCGCGCCCTGCTCTCTCCGTCCAGCCATGCCAGCTCGTTTCCGGCGCTTTGCGCCTCCATCTCGCTGCGGGCTCGCGCCCTGCTCCTTCCGTCCAGCCATGACAGCTCGTTTCCGGCGCTTCGCGCCTTCATCTCGCTGCGGGCTCGCGCCCTATAGAAGGAAATACACAGCCCCTTCTTTGTGAGCGAGCTCCCACGAAGGGGCTGTGTATTTCCTTCTGCATGGCTTAATTATAATACATAATCTCTCTGGTTGAAATGTACATTTTTTTATCGTTTTTTTGGTTACTCGTGACATTGTTCGTTTTGGGTTTTGAGACTATACTTATTTCAGAAACAAACGATACATATTTTTAAGGAGGCTATTCAAAATGGCAAGTTTATCACTTCAGGGAATTCAGAAAATCTATCCTAACGGATTTCATGCAGTAAAAGATTTCAATCTTGAGATCGAAGATAAAGAGTTTATCATCTTCGTAGGACCTTCAGGATGTGGTAAATCTACAACGCTTCGTATGATCGCTGGTCTGGAAGATATCTCCGGCGGTACACTGAAGATCGACGGAAAGGTCATGAACGACGTAGAGCCGAAAGACCGTGATATCGCAATGGTATTCCAGAACTACGCTCTGTATCCGCATATGACAGTATATGATAACATGGCATTCGGACTGAAACTTCGTAAAGTTCCGAAGGATGAGATCGACAAGAAAGTTCGCGAGGCTGCAAGAATCCTTGACCTCGAGAAACTGCTTGACCGTAAACCGAAGGCTCTTTCCGGTGGACAGAGACAGCGTGTTGCTATGGGACGTGCTATCGTTCGTAATCCTAAGGTATTCCTTATGGACGAGCCTCTTTCCAACCTGGATGCAAAACTGAGAGTTCAGATGCGTATCGAGATCTCCAAGCTTCACGAGAACCTGGGTGCTACGATCATCTACGTAACACATGACCAGACAGAGGCTATGACACTTGGTACAAGAATCGTCGTTATGAAAGACGGTGTTGTTCAGCAGGTAGATACACCTCAGAACCTTTACAATACACCTTGCAACCTGTTCGTAGCAGGATTCATCGGATCCCCGCAGATGAACTTCATGGATGCACTCTGCACAGTTAAGGGTGACGATGTTACACTTACAGTTGGCGAGCATGTACTGAAAGTACCGGCTTCCAAGAAGAAAGCTCTCATCGACGGCGGTTACAACGGAAAGACAGTTGTTCTTGGTATCCGTCCCGAGGATGTACATGATTCAGAAGCGTTCATCAGCAACTCACCTGACAGCGTGATCACATCTACGATCAAAGTTTACGAGCTGCTCGGAGCTGAGGTATTCCTGTACTTCGATGTAGAGGGAACACAGATGACAGCACGTGTTAACCCGCGTACTACTCTGAGAACAGGCGACAAAGCTGTATTTGCTCTTGACATGGAGAAGATCCACGTATTTGACAAAGAAACAGAGTTGACTATCACAAACTAATGCTTTAAAATTGTAATGGCAGCATGGCGGTCAGAATGCTGTTTCACACTGATTGGCATTGCCGAACAGTTTACCGCTTATGAAATATGATATAGAGGGGGCTGCACTATGTGGTGCAGTCCCTTTTAGTATATGGAGAATTATTTATGGAGCACACACAGGAACTGGACAAAGCACTCAACGAGCTGAAACGTATCACAGGTATCACCATGGACGTCTCTGCAGAGACTCCGGAGGAGACAGAACTTGCGCTGACACAGATCCGCTGTCTCTGTACCGCTTACAAAGAAAAGTACAACAAGACCGATTTTCTCCAGAGTCTTATGAAAAGCGGAGTTCCTTCCTATGATATCGCCGAGAGGGCTTCCCGGCTGCATATCGCACCAGATGAGAAACGGGTCCTTTTTCTTCTGGAAGCGCGTGTCCTTGATGAAGCGGTGACTGCGATCCTGAAAAATCTTTTTCCATCCCAGACCAGGACTTACCTTGTCCCCATGAGTGAGACGACTCTTGTTATCCTGCGTCCTGTCAAAACAGGAGAGACTGCGGAATCCATGAGGCGGGTTGCCCGGACAATAGTGGATACGCTGAACATGGAGGCATTGACCCATGTACAACTCTCCTACAGCTCGATCATCGAGACGCTTGCCGACCTCTCGGGGGCCTTCAGAGAAACCACACTTGCCTTGAAGGTCGGAAAACTTTTCTATTCAGAACAGACTATTTTCCCCTACAACGAGCTGGGAATCGGGCGTTTGATCTATCAGCTTCCCATTACGCTCTGTGAAAATTTTCTGAAAGAGATTTTCGGGGATGATGTGCCGGAAGGGCTGGACGAAGATACTGCCTCCACGGTAAATAAATTTTTTCAGAATAACCTGAATATCGCGGAGACCTCGCGGCAGCTCCATATGCACAGAAATACGCTCATTTACCGCCTGGAACAGGTCCAGAAACGGACAGGACTGGATCTGCGTACATTCGAAGATGCCATGACGTTCAAGATTGCCATTATGGTAATGAACTATCTTAAAACAGAAAGGAACCATTAAACATGAACGATGCTTTATACGAACAGATCGTAGCGCGCAGACCGAAGCCTTACGATATGGCTGTGCGGATCCTCGTGATCCTTGTCATTGTGGCAGTTGCCATCTTTGGCATGCCGCTGATCGGCTTCTTTTCTTTCTTTATCGCCGTGATCATCGCGATGATCGCATATTATTTTATCTTTCCGCGCCTGAACGTGGAATATGAGTATTCTCTTCTGAATCATGATATGCAGATCGACGTCATCTACAACAAGGCAAAGAGGAAGTCTAAACTGGGGATTGATATTCAGGCAGCTGAGATCATCGCACCGAAAGGATCCCCGCGCCTGAATTCTTTTAAAGCAGAAAAGGTATATGATTTTACCTCCGGAGATCCCTCCGCAAAAGCATATGCTGTTTTCATTCCGATCGATCAGACAAATACCTGCGTCTATATTGAACCGGACAGCAAGATGATCGACCACATGCAGCAGTGGATGGGATCCAAAATGTATAAAGATTAGCCTATTCCAATTTTATTGAGAGCCCTAACAAGTAGAATGCCACATGCAGGATAAAATCCTGCATGTGGCATTCTACTCTTTTATACCAATGACGAACGACATTCCCATATGCCTTTGTATTCATTTGTACCGTTTTTTCAATGTTCCGCCACATACCTGCATGCCGCCAGTGCCGCCACAGCACCATCAGCTGCCGCTGTTGTGAGCTGACGTACCTCCTTTGTCCTGCAGTCTCCCGCGGCAAAAATTCCCGGATGAGATGTCATGCAGTCCTCCGACGCAAGGATAAATCCCGCCCCATCAAGTTTTACCGTCTCGGCAAACTGTTCATTCTGAGGGATCTGACCGACTGCAATGAATACGCCTGCCACGTCAAGGCGGAAGTCCTCTCCGGTCTTTTTATTATTCAGGCTCACTCCCTCTACTACAGTATCTCCCAGGATTTCGTTCACTGTTGCGCTCAGGACAAATTCTACATTTTCTTTTTCTCTGAGCCGTCTGACAATACTCTCCTCGCCACGGAACTCATCCCTTCTGTGCACCAGGTATACCTTTTTACAGTAGTTTGAAAGAAATTCCGCGTCCTGAAGCGCAGTGCTGCCGCCTCCGATCACAGCTACATCCCTCCCGCGAAAGAACGCTCCGTCACAGGTCGCACAGTAAGACACCCCGGCTCCTGTCAGTTTTTCTTCCCCCGGGACACCAAGATGCCTGTGCGTCACGCCGGTCGCCAGGATCACGCTGCGGCAGGGATATTCCTTTCCTGTTGTCTCGATCACCTTAATGCCGCCCTCGTCACGGATCCCGGTCACTTTCTCAACCACAGTCTCTGTCCCCAGCTTCATCGCCTGATCCAGCAGATTCATGGAAAACTCACTTCCGCTTACACTGGCGATCCCCGGATAATTCTCAACATTGGGAGATGATGTGATCTGACCGCCAAAGTTTCCCCCTTCGATGATCACGGTCCTTTTTCCCGCTCTCTGCCCATAGATTGCGGCTGTCATTCCAGCCGTTCCTCCTCCTACGATTCCGATATCAAACATAATTTCTGCCTTCCTTTTCTGCAAATTTTTATTTCTTTGAACGTCCGTTATCTTCCTTCCCGGGCCTGCCAGCAAGTCCTGCGCAATGCGGCAGACGGGGCAGGTCTTTGTGGTAAAATTCTTCCTCTTTTTCTGAGAGATATGCACTCTTCGACATGTCGTGTTGATGGCGACGACACTAACCGAGCCTGTGCCCTCCCTGCTTCCGAAAAAAGCCCCCGATTTCCGGCGCAGCTCACGCAGATCCAGGCGGAGCCGGCAGCACATATCTCATATCGCCGGACTGCATATCAATGGTTTGACCCCATTC
>DWVT01000224.1 GCA_019120075.1 Candidatus Mediterraneibacter excrementigallinarum | reverse complement strand
ATGAACAGGGAATACTGGAGATTTACCTGATCCTGTTCGTAATTGCTGTGGTTTGTGAACTCTGCGTATCCTGTAAGGGTAAGCTCGCGCGCGCGGTCCGATTCGTTGGTCACGGAAAGCGCCCATACTTCATAGGATTTCCCAAGCGGAACATAGTAGTCCGCTTCAGAGTGTATGCCGCTGTAGTCTGAGAGCATTCTTGTATAACCCATACCGTGGCAGCATCTGCTCTGATATTCTTCTGTATCCTTTCCCACCGGCTGCCATGAGGCGGACCAGTAATCGCCGGTTGCATTGTCCCGGATATAAATATAGCGCCCCGGCTGGTCAAACTGGTTGAAGATGTATCGGAGGATACGTCCGTTTGCACCTGACCTGGCAAAACTGTATCCGCCAGCATTGTTTGAGATGATCGCTCCGTACTCCGGTGATCCCAGATAATTTACCCAGGGGGAGGGAGTATCCGGACGGTCAATCACATATTCCCGTTCTTTATCGTCAAAATATCCATATCTCATAAGCTTATTCCTGTCCTTTCAGTTGGTTTTAAATGAGTTTTACAATTACGCGGTGACAATCATCCGAAAGCGTATCCAGTATTCTGCGTGTGATAATAACGTGTCCGAGGTCGTCTGTCGGAAGATGCTGTCCTTCGCAGACAGCCGAGAATACTGTGTATGTTCCGCTGTCTTTCCGGTCCGGATTTTCATAGATGATTTCAAGGTTCTTCCCGGCGAAAACAAGGCTGACAGACGCTTCCCCCTGCTCGTCGAACTGCTCGGCCATAAGCTGGGGGGCAAGGATGAGATCGCCTGCCTGTCCCCGGACGCCGAAGACCTGGGTGATCATGGTCATCATGAACCAGCTTGCGGCTCCTGTCAGATAGTGGTACATTCCGCGGCCGTCGGAGCGGAAATATTCCGGTATACCAGGATAGATTCGGCTGGTGTCAAAATCCAGAGCGGTATCTGCCAGTGTTTTCAGTGCTTTCCACCCTTCCTTCGCAAAACCGCGGCGGTACAGTGCATTGGCATACATCACTGTCATATGTGAGAATACGGCTCCGTTTTCTTTTTCACCGTATGCAAAGCCGAACATACGCCCCATGTCGAATTTAAGTTCATGGAAATCCGTGTTCAGCCTGTAACCGCCGATTTCTTTTCGGTAGAGATAGCGGTCTGCGCTGTTTACGATTCTGCGGATCTGTTGTTCGGAAGCGACGTTTCCCATAATGGAGAAGACCTGTCCTGTAAGCATCATGCGAACCTCATTCGGGAAAAATCCTTCCACTGCACGGCCATGATCATCGTAATAGCTGTTAAACCACCCTTCATCCGTTCCTCCGTCGATCCATTCGTGATTCTGGAGATGTCCCGTGAGCCAGTCGGCCTTGCGCTCCAGATTTTCCGCCAGCTCGGACAGGCGGACGGCAATGCGTCTGCCGCTGATCCGGTGCCGGCAGCGTTGGGTATAACTTGCGAGTAATTCGGTTTTTGCCTCTATGTTCTCAAATAATCCGGTATCGTCATTGAGCAGGATCTGCAGTTCTTCAATCAGTTCTGCTTCGGCTCCGGGAGAGCGGCTTTCAAGAAGCCGGATCATTGAGGCGAGCTCACGGAGATTTCCTGCATAGGCGCAGGTAAAAGCGACGCTTTCCCCGTGTTCGGGAGCCATATCCAGAGCATCGTTCCAGTCAGCTCCCCGCAGGCGGTAAATGTTATGATCACCGACCTCGTAAAAGGCAGTCAGCTGCTGGATCAGAAGATGTTCTAATATGGTCCCGGTATAAATATCATTGCCCTCTGTGCGAAGCAGGCTGCCCTGTCCGGCGTCCCACAGGGCATCGATCTGTGTTCCTCTGTCTGCCTGGGCATCCTTAAAATAAGAAGCCTGCCTGTTCAGAATATCGATATCCCCGGTCTGGTCAATATAGAGTTTTGTAGTCATCTGAGGCCAGAGGGCATGATCCATCCACACCCGTGCGATCCCGTTGCGGTCTGCGATGAAATTGCCGTCCCCGTCGCCGATGATCGTTGCATTTGTCCCGTCGATCCGCACTCCACCAAAGTTTTTCTCGATCATCAGTCCTACTCCGCCGGGGTCCATGAGAAGGAGAGAAAGGCAGTCTTGCCAGAGATCCCGCCATCCCCGTCCGCCTCTTCCATAATCGTGGTGGGGCAGGAAGGAGCATCCGAACAGACGCCGGAGGAACGGCTGGAAACAGATCCATTTCATCAGCCGGTCAAAATCGGCGTCTCCGGTATGAAATCCCGTGTTGACTTTCTCTTTCCACCATGATTTCGTTGCTTCAAGGGCATTCCGGACCTTATCCGGAGTATTGTATTTTCCCAAAATACGGTTAATGTCCTCTTCGCTGTCTTCCACTCCGAGGAGCAGAATATATTCTGCCTCTTCACCGGGGGCAAGCCGGATTTTGGGAAAACGGAAAGCGCCCATCGCTTCTTTGCCAGCGGCTGTGGATCCTGCCGGGATACCGGGGCAGTTTTCATGGACGGCGCGCGGGTGTGTGTAGGTGCCTCCTTCTCCCAGAAAGTCCTCTACAGTGGGATAGAAACTTTCCGGAGCATGGCCGTTGCCGCTGTATCCGCATACATAATAGATTTTTGTATTGGGACGATGTCCCCGCTCGTCAAAAGACATTGTCGGCCGGACGAAGACTCCGTTGGAATCTGTCCGGATGCGGTGGAGCATGGAAGTTACATTTCTGTGATCCCTTATATTATCAGCGCTCCGACCGTAGATCGGAATTGCGGCGTAAGGGATCAGGTCCTTTGTACTGTCTGACTGGTTACGGACAGTAATGTGCATGATTTCTACATTATCATTTACAGGAATAAAGGAAGTGATCCGTGTCTCAAGGGAAAGGGCGGAAGAGATCCTTTCCAGTGTATGCCACATGAATCCTGCGGTGATTTTGCTTTGATCCTGAAGGTCTGTAAATTTTACCGCTTCCTGCTCCGCAGACGCGCCTGACGCGGAGAAAACCCCTTCTTTTTCACATACAAGCCAGAAATTTCTGACAGAACGGTTATTATGAAGATTTTCCGCACTGACAGGTTCTAACAGGAAAGTCTCCTGGTCCGTCTTGGAATCGCCGCCCAGATTCGGAGTAAGAGAACTCTTCAATCCCGTTTCTGACGCCAGCGGAAAATAAAGATAACTTGTATTTTCCG
>DWVT01000223.1 GCA_019120075.1 Candidatus Mediterraneibacter excrementigallinarum | reverse complement strand
CGACCGTTCCGCCCCAGGGCTTCAGTTCTGTGGCGATCATATAGGTCAGGACTGCAGGGGCAAGTCCCGTTGTGTAGGAGTTGACCAGGAAAAAGATGGCATCCTTTGACAGGATCTTCGTACACAGGCGGATCAGCGGATGGATCATATCCTCGATCTTCCAGATCTCGCCTTTCGGGCCTCTGCCGTACGAAGGAGGATCCATGATGATCGCGTCATAGGTATTCCCCCGGCGGATCTCCCGTTCTACAAATTTGGTGCAGTCGTCCACCAGCCAGCGGATCGGCGCGTCCTTCAGGCCGGATGAAACTGCATTTTCTTTTGCCCAGGTGACCATACCTTTGGAAGCGTCGACGTGAGTGACCTGCGCTCCGGCAGCCGCTGCAGCCAGGGTTGCGCCTCCGGTATAGGCGAAAAGGTTCAGCACCTTTACCGGACGGCCGGCGTTTCTGATCTTTTCGGAAAACCAGTCCCAGTTTGCGGCCTGCTCGGGAAAGAGCCCGGTATGTTTGAAACTGAACGGCTTCAGATTAAAAGTCAGATCCCTGTAATGGATCTGCCACTGTTCCGGCAGATCAAAGAATTCCCACTCGCCGCCGCCTTTTTTGCTGCGGTGGTAGTGACCGTTCATTTTTTTCCAGCCCCGGTGATGCTTTGGCGTATCCCAGATCACCTGCGGGTCAGGACGCACGAGGAGATATTTTCCCCAACGTTCAAGTTTTTCTCCCTTTGAGCAGTCAATGATTTCATAGTCTTTCCATTTATCTGCGATCCACATGAGATTAAATCCTTCCTTCTGAATATGAGTTTAAGTATTTCTGCCTGCCGCCGTAAATACAGCGAAAGGTTTAACTGATTATAACACAGATTCCATGAACAGACCATAAGATAATATGTGTGTATGATTTGGTGTCAATATGCGAATAGACTTTAAAGAGAAAGTGTGCTATAATGGCGTCACCTAAATTGATGAGATTAAAAAGAAAGGAGCGTACATCAACATGATCACGGTAAATGCAATGGGGGACGCGTGTCCGATTCCTGTGATAAAGACGAAGAAAGCGCTCGGAGAGCTGAACGGACCGGGACAGATCGAAGTCCTGGTGGACAATGAGACGGCGGTCCGCAATGTGACAAAGATGGCCGAGAACTCGGGCGCTGAAGTTTCCAGTGAGAAGCTTGGCGAGGGAAAGTACAGAGTGAATGTGAAAGTCGGAGAAGGTGTGTCTGTGGAAACAGAGCAGACGCAGCAGGACAGCGAAAATGAGTGCGGCTGCACGGATGAAATGCCTGTACGCGGAAATACGATCGTGGTGGTCTCCTCGGACAAGATGGGAGAAGGCGATGAGGAGCTGGGGCATATCCTGATGAAAAGTTTTCTGTTTGCCGTGACGCAGCTTGATGAGCTTCCCGATAAAATGGTATTTTACAACAGCGGCGCCAGACTTACGGCAGAAGGGTCTCCTGCCCTTGAAGACCTGAAGAACCTGGCAGAGCAGGGAGTGGAGATCATGACCTGCGGTACATGCCTTGATTTTTACGGTATCAAAGAGAAACTTGCAGTGGGAACGGTGACGAACATGTACAGCATCGTGGAGACGATGCAGCAGGCGGACAGGGTGATCCGCCCGTAAAGTCCCGGCTGCGGCGATCAGATATGACCGGGGAAAAGCTGTTTTAAACAGATCCCGGGGAAAGACTCCTGAAGGGAGGTGAGGACAGATGTATAAGGAAATCCATCTTACACAGATGACAAAGACTGCCGGGTGAGCGGCGAAAATAGGTCCTGAGACCCTTGCTCAGGTTCTGAGCAAGCTGCCGAAATTTGAAGACGGGCATCTGCTCGTCGGACTCGAGACATCGGATGATGCCGCGATCTATAAAATATCGGATGATATCGCTGTGATCCAGACGCTGGATTTCTTTACTCCGGTGGTTGATGACCCGTATATGTTCGGGCAGATCGCAGCCGCAAATGCGCTGAGCGATGTGTATGCCATGGGAGGAGTGCCCAAGATAGCGCTCAACATCGTCTGCTTTCCAAACTGCCTGGATGTGGAAATACTGGGAGAGATCCTTCGGGGAGGGGCGGACAAGGTGAAAGAGGCTGGAGCTGTCCTTGCAGGAGGGCATTCCGTGCAGGATGACGAGCCGAAATACGGTCTGTCCGTCACCGGTTTTGTCCATCCGGACAGAGTCTGCAAAAACAGCGGATGCCGTCCCGGCGATGTTCTGATCCTGACGAAGCAGATCGGAAGCGGGGTAGTGAACACCGCAGTAAAAGCACAGATGGCGTCTGAGCAGGCTGCGGCGGAAACGGCCCGCGTGATGGCGTCGTTGAACCGTAAGGCGGCAGAAGCCGCATCGGGACATACGATCCACGGGTGTACAGACGTGACCGGGTTCGGGCTTCTGGGACACTGCGCTGAAATGGCAAAGGCTGCTGATGTGACGCTGGAGATCCGTGTGGATGATGTGGTGTATATGAAAGAGGCAAAGGATTATGCAAGGATGGGGCTTGTCCCGGCGGGAGCGTACCGCAACAGGGAATTTGTACAGCCCTGTCTGGATGATGGGAATGTGGCGGAAGTGTACCTGGATCTTCTCTGCGATCCGCAGACTTCGGGAGGACTTCTGTTCAGTGTGCCTGAATCAGAGGCGGCAGGTCTGCTGGATGACCTTGAGAAAATGAAAATGGATACGGAAGTATCGGTCATTGGCAGAGTGCTTGAAAAGCAGGATAAACTCATCCGGTTGAGATAAACGCGTATTGGCGTGGAAAAAGATCATAAAGTCCGGCGGCAGCAGGGCGTGCAGATTAATGCATGTCCTGCTGCTGTCATTTTCACGCCGGAATAAAAGGAGAGAACTGCTTGGAAAAGAATGAAATTTACAGACGGCTTCCACGTGTGGACAGCCTGATGAAAGAGAAGGAAACAGAAGAGCTGGTAAAGGAGTATGGCTATGACTGCGTGCTCGATGCAGTGCGCCGGGCTCTGGACGCGGCGAGGGAAGAACTCGGATACTGCGCGGCTGATGCAGAGGAAGAACTGGCGGAGACGCTGGGAAGGAGTCTGTCCGGAATCAGAAATAAGATCCGGGAGATCCTGTGCCGTGAGAATCGAATGAATCTGATGCCGGTAGTGAACGGGACCGGGATCATACTCCACACCGGCCTGGGCAGAGCGCCTCTTGGACGGGAGGTGCTTCTGCATGCCGGACAGGTTGCCGGAGGATACTCTGATCTTGAGTTTGATCTGGAGACGGGGAAAAGAGGCGAACGATGCCTGAATTTTGAGGAGACGGTATGCCGTGTTACCGGAGCGGAGGCGGCCATGGCAGTGAACAATAACGCCGCGGCGATGCTGCTCATCCTGAGCGCTCTTGCCTCAGGCGGAGAGGTCGTTGTATCGAGGGGGGAACTGGTGGAGATCGGGGGCGGTTTCCGGATCCCGGAGATCATGGAACTCGGAGGAGCAGCACTGCGCGAAGTGGGAACCACGAACCGGACCTGTCCGGAGGATTACCGGCGGGCGGTGTGCCAGGAGACGAAAGCATTTCTGAAGGTGCATACGAGCAATTACAGGATCATCGGGTATACCCGGGAGACAACACTGGAGGAACTGGCAGAACTGAAAGAGGAGACCGGGCTTCCCGTGATACAGGATCTGGGGAGCGGCGTTCTGGTGGATCTCGGAAAGTACGGGCTTGCCCGCGAACCTATGGTACAGGAGTCCGTCAGAAGCGGAGCGGACGTGGTGTCTTTCAGCGGGGATAAGCTGCTGGGAGGTCCCCAGGCAGGGATCATCGTGGGAAAGAAAAAATATATTGAGAAAATGAAGCGTCATCCTCTTGCCAGAGCTCTTCGCATTGACAAATTTACCGCAGCGGCGCTGGAAGCTGTGTTCCGGCAGTATCTGGATCCGGAGAAGGCGGCGGAGAAGATTCCGGTCCTCCGGATGCTGACCCGCCCGGCTGAGGAGATACGCGCCGATGCGGAAAACCTGGCGGAACGGCTGCGGACTTCCATACGCGGAGATGCCCCGGACGGAGCAGAAGGAGCCCGGATTACGGTGGAAGAGTGTGTTTCCCGGGCAGGGGGCGGCTCACTTCCGGAGCAGGATATCCCGAGCTATGCGGTGGCAGTGGATCCCGCGGATATCCCGGCCGGCGAACTGGCGGCGAGACTGAGGAGACTGGAACTGCCCGTGATCGGATATCTGTCCGGAGAGAAACTGTTTCTTGATATGAGGACGATCGGGGAAAAGGACGCCGGGTATATTGCAGAGGTATTCCGGGCAGGAGAGATCCTTCGGAAGGAGGCGCGGTGATGCATAATGTGATCATAGGAACGGCAGGGCATATTGATCATGGGAAGACCACTTTGATCCGGGCGCTGACCGGAAGAGATACGGACCGGCTCGAGGAAGAAAAAAAGAGAGGGATCACCATTGATCTCGGATTTACCTGGTTTGACCTGCCGGACGGCGGACGCGCCGGGATCATTGATGTTCCCGGACATGAGAGATTTATCCACAATATGGCAGCAGGTGTGGCGGGGATGGATCTGGTGCTCCTTGTCATTGCGGCGGATGAAGGTGTTATGCCCCAGACAAGGGAACATATGGACATCCTGTCTCTTCTGGGGGTGGAGCACTATATCATTGTTCTCAATAAGTGCGACCTTGTGGATGGAGAATGGCTGGACATGGTGGAGAGTGAGATCCGGGAGGAGATGCAGGAGACCGCTCTGAAAGATGCTCCTGTTGTCCGGGTCTCGGCGTCGGATGGAAGCGGCGTGGAAACCCTGAAAAAGGAGATTGTCAGGATGGCGGAGCAGATTTCTCCCCGGAGCGGAGCAGGGAGAGCACGGCTTCCCGTTGACCGTGTGTTTTCTGTTCCCGGTTTCGGCACGGTTGTCACCGGAACGCTGCTTGGCGGCAGGATCAGAAAAGGAGACAGCCTGTGCCTTTATCCTGCAAAGTCATGGTGCAGAGTGAGAGGAATCCAGGTGTATCAGACGGAGCAGGAGGAGTGTGCCGCCGGACAGCGGGCTGCCCTCAATCTTTCAGGTGTATCCAGAGAAGAGGTGCGCCGGGGATGTGTGCTTGCATCTGAAGATACAATCCGGTCAGGACGAAATATTGACGTGAAGCTTTCCGTTTTGAAAAATTCCGGCCGTGTGATCAAAAATCAGACGCGCCTGCATTTTTACAGCGGGACTTCTGAACTTCTCTGCAGAGCGGTCCTTCTCGACCGGGAGGAACTTATGCCCGGTGAGAGCGGGTACGCTCAGCTCCGCATGGAATCAGATACGGCGCTCTGTCCCGGAGACCGGTTCGTGGTGCGGTTTTACTCTCCTCTGGAGACGATCGGAGGCGGTGTTATCCTGGAGACAGACGCGCCCAGGGAGAGGAGATTCCGGGCTGAAGTCCTTGAACGGCTGCGCCGGCGGGAAGAAGGTGGAGAAAAGGAACTGGTGGAACTTCAGATCAGAAAGCATGGAAAGAGCCTGATCTCGGCAGAAGAACTGGTGGCAGAGACAGGAGTGGAGAGAAGCAGGATTGAACCGTGCGTCCTGGAACTGCAGAAGGAAGGCAGGATCTTTGCGATAGAGACGAAGGGGGAACGCTTCCTGTGGCACGCGGACGAGGAAAAAGAAGTGAGAAATGCAATCCTTGCGGAGATGGAGGAATATCTCGCCCGTTACCCGTACCGCAGGGGTGTCCCGGCATCCGGCTTCCGCGGAACCCTCCTTGCCTGCATGAAAAAAACTGCCGCAGAAGTATATGTGGAGTCCCTGATCCAGGCAGGAGTGATCGGGAAACAGGGAGATGTTTACTTTCCGGCAGGATACCGTACCAGGGAGGACCGGGATTACTGCGCTGTGAAGGAAAAACTGACCAGAGAGGCAGAAAGAGCCGGATACAGCTTTGTGTCCGGAGAGAGGGCGCTTCCTGAGAAAATGACTGAAGAACAGGGCGGGGAGATCCTGCGCCTGCTGACAGAGCAGGGAGCGGCTGCAGAGGTTGTGCCGGGAATCTACACGCTCCCGGAATATATGGAGAGGGCGGAGCGTGAGATCGGAAAGAAACTGGATGAAACAGGGAAGATTACTGTTGTCCAGGTGCGGGATCTGTTCGGGACAAGCCGGAAATGCGCGAAGCAGATACTGGACTATACGGACCGGCGCGGTCTGACCAGGAAAGATGGAGCGGAGACAGAGAGGGTGAAAAACAGATGAATCTGAAACAGCTGGAAGCGTTTGTAAAGGTGGCGGAGACGAAAAATTTTTCTGAGGCGGCAAGACAGCTGTATCTGACCCAGCCCACGGTCAGTGCCCATGTGGCGTCGCTGGAGAAAGAACTGGACACCAGTCTGCTCTGCAGAAATACGAAGAAGGTGGAGCTGACAGATGCTGGAAGAGAACTCTGCGTCTATGCGGAAGAGATGCTTGGCATCGAGCGGAAGATCCGGGAGCATTTCGGGCTCCGGGGGAAGGAAAAGAGAGTGCTGCGCATTGCGGCTTCTACAATACCGTCTCAGTATCTTCTTCCACGGATCATGGCGCGCTATCAGGAAAAATATCCGGGAGAGCAGCTCCGGGTGATGGAGACGGACAGCGCAGGGGCGGTGGAACAGATCATCTCCCGCCGTGCGGACCTGGGATTTACCGGAACCCAGCTGGAACGGAAAGGATGTGTTTATCTGCCGTTTTATCAGGATGAGCTGGTGGTCATTGCGCCGGGAAATGAGAAGTTCCGTTCCCGCCAGGGAATGGAGATCACCTCCTGGATCGGGAAAGAACCGGTTATATTAAGAGAGCCCGGGTCCGGGACAAGGAGAGAGGCGAGAAGGCTTCTGGGACAGATCGGGGTGGACATGGATGCGCTGAACATTGTGGCCAGCATGGAGAATCAGGAGACGATCAAGCGTTCCGTCAGGAACGGTATGGGAATCTCGATCCTGTCCCGTCTGGCTGCGGAGGACGAGATAAGCGCGGGCAGGCTTCTCGCGTTTCCTCTGGGAAGCCGGGGCGGAAAGCGCAGCATCAATGTGGTGTACGAGAAAAACGGATCTCTCACCCGGGAGGCGGAGAAGTTCATCGCTACAGTGAAAGAAATGTTTATAGATAACGTCTATAAGTGAAGATACAGTATCAGGGTTTTCGATTAGACGGAGGTTCGCAGGAGGAATATACTTATATCTGTGGAAAGGGAGAAAAAGGACCAATGATTTACCTGGATAATGCGGCAACCACATTACATAAGCCTGAAGCGGTAAAGCGGGCTGTTCTGGAAGCGATGGATACCCTGGGCAATGCAGGGCGGGGAGCTTCGGAACCGGCTCTTGACGCCGCCAGGATGATCTATCAGGCAAGGGAACTGCTGGCAGAGTTTTTCCATGCGGAGAATGCAAACTGCATCGTGTTTACGGCAAACTCCACAGAGAGCCTGAATATCGCGATCAAGGGGCTCTTTTCGGAGGGGGATCACGTGATCACCACTGTGCTGGAGCACAATTCCGTGCTCCGTCCTCTGTATGAGTGCAGGGAGCAGGGAGTCGGACTTACGATCGTCGGGTGCGACGAGAAGGGGAATATTTCTTATGAAGAAATCGAGGAGGCGGTCCGGGAGAACACGAGGGCAGTCATCTGTACCCATGCCTCCAATCTGACCGGGAATATGGTCGATCTGAAACGGGTCGGCGGGATCGCCAGGCGGAAAGGACTTCTGTTTGTGGTGGACGCGTCCCAGACTGCGGGAGTATATCCCATTGATGTGCAGGAGCTGGGGATCGATGTCCTGTGTTTTACGGGACACAAAAGCCTGTTGGGTCCGCAGGGAACCGGAGGGATGTATGTGCGCTCCGATGTACGGATCCGTCCGCTGCTCTCGGGAGGAAGCGGTATTGATACCTATAATCCGTCCCATCCGTCGGTCATGCCTACAGCTCTGGAGGCGGGAACCCTGAACGGACACGGAATAGCCGGGCTCAAAGCAGCGGTGGAGTATATCATGGAAACCGGGATGGATACGATCCGGGACAGAGAACTTGCCCTGATGAGACGTTTTTATGAAGGTGTCCGCGAGATTTCTGATGTGAGGGTGTACGGAGATTTTGACACGGACCGCAGGAGTCCCATTGTCTCGCTGAATATCGGAGAATATGATTCTTCAGAAGTCAGCGACGAGCTGAATGTCTCTTACGGGATCGTGACAAGGCCGGGAGCGCATTGCGCGCCTTTGATGCATCAGGCGCTCGGCACTGTCGGACAGGGAGCAGTCAGGTTCAGTTTTTCCCATTACAACACAGAAGAAGAAGTCGATTCTGCCGTTAAGGCGATAAAGGAACTGACTGAGTAGGAGGGAAACAAAATGAACTTATCTGATTCCAAGAAAAAACTCGCCCTTGCAGGTGTGATCTGCGGCGTTGTGGCGGCGTGTCTTGCCTGGTTCGGCAATCCGGCGAACATGGCTTTCTGCATCGCCTGCTTTATCCGTGATACAGCGGGCGCTCTGGGGCTGCATTCCGCAGAGACGGTGCAGTATGCAAGGCCCGAGATCATCGGTCTTGTCCTGGGAGCATTTATCATCTCCGTGGCGACAAAGGAGTATCGGTCGACAGCAGGCTCATCTCCCATGGTGCGGTTCGTCCTGGGAATGATCCTTGCCATCGGTTCCCTGGTATTCCTGGGGTGTCCGCTCCGTATGATCATCCGTATGTCTGCGGGAGATCTGAATGCGTGGGTGGCTCTCATCGGGTTCATCCTGGGTGTTGGAACCGGTGTGTTTGCGCTTAAGAAAGGATTCAGCCTGGGCAGGGCACATCTGACAAACCGGGTCAGCGGAGGAATCCTTCCGGCGTTGATGCTGGGAGTGCTCATCCTCGCGCTGGGGACTTCACTTCTGAAGAGCAGTACCAGCGGTCCGGGAAGTATGCATGCTCCGATCCTGCTTTCTCTGGCCGGCGGGCTGATCTTCGGGGCAGTGGCGCAGAAATCCAGGATGTGTTTTGCGGGAAGCATCCGTGATGTGATCCTGATGAGAAACTTTGACCTTCTCACGATCATCGGGGGATTCTTTGTGGTCATGCTCATCTTTAATATTGCAACAGGAAGATTTGTTCCGGCTTTTGATACTCCGGGAGTGATCGCCCACTCGGAACACCTCTGGAATATACTTGGCATGTACGCCGTGGGATTTGCGGCAGTGCTGGCGGGAGGATGCCCGCTGCGCCAGCTGATCCTTGCGGGACAGGGATCGTCGGATTCTGCAGTGACAGTACTTGGGATGTTTGCGGGAGCGGCCGCGGCTCATAATTTCGGGCTGGCTGCCAGCGGGACCGCTCTGGATACGGAAACTCAGGAACTGGTTGCGGGAACTGTCCCGATGAACGGAAAAGTGGCGGTGATCCTGTGCATTATCGTATGCTTTGTGATCGCGTTCATGAATAAGAGAAGTGAAGGAAAGTAGAAAAGAGGGAGAACAATGAGAGAAGTTGACGCAAGAGGGCTGTCGTGTCCTGAGCCGCTGATGCTGACAGAGGAGGCGCTGAAAAAGGGAAACGACCCGGTAAGAGTGCTTGTGACAGAGCCCCATCAGAAAATGAATGTGGAAAAATTTGCAAAAGACCACGGAAGAAAGACCACGTCTACGGAGACAGAAGACGGTTTTGCCGTGGTGATCGAGTAGGGCAGGATGAGAAAGAAAGAGTTAAAGCTTGTCGTGACATTTCATACAACAGCGGATGCCATGGCGATGGAGAAAGTATGCGGAGAGAAGAAGGTGCCGGGAAGGCTGATCCCTGTACCAAGATCAATCTCGGCGGGATGCGGGCTTTCGTGGTGCGCGCCTCTGGATGCGAGAGAGCATATCCTGGAGGTCATGAAAGAAACGTCTATCGAAGAGGAGGCTCTGCATGAATGTATGGTATAGTGATTGCACAGAGTGCGATCCAGACCGATAAAACCGGTCTGCCCCGCTTTGAGGGGATTATACCCGGCAATCCACGGCTTGAAATAAGCGGCGGAGTCTGTTAGTATAAGAAAGAAGATATCGGTGTGCAGGGGCGTCATCGCTCCCGGCACACCGAATCACATTATGGGGGCAGAAAAGTGACTGGTGTGCTTCCGGGTCTTCAAAACCTGAGTGGGGCGTAAGAGACGTCCCGGGTGGGTTCGATTCCCACATGTCCCCGCCAGAGAGGAAAACTCCCGGGCGGCAAGCCCGAATGGAAAAATGGTCTGTACTTTACGGACTGATCCGAATAATCTGTTCTTGGGGAAAGTCAGGAGGTATGGAGATATGAGCATGAATCAGACACCGTCATCAGAAAGAGTGCATATAGGTTTTTTCGGAAAGCGGAATGCAGGAAAGTCCAGCGTCATGAATGCCGTGACCGGGCAGGATCTGGCCGTTGTATCCGAAGTAAAGGGGACTACGACCGATCCGGTCTATAAATCAATGGAACTTCTTCCGCTGGGACCGGTAGTGATGATGGATACACCGGGAATTGACGACGAAGGAGAACTGGGAGGGCTGCGGGTCAGAAAGAGTTATCAGGTCCTCAATAAAACGGATGCCGCGGTACTGGTGATCGACGGGATAAGCGGAGTATCCGAGGAAGATGTCCGGCTCATGGAGCGGATACGGAAAAAGAATATTCCTTATATAATAGCAGTCAATAAGAAAGATAAGATGAAGCCGGAGCAGGAGCAGAAGATAAAAGAGGCCCTTGGTGCGGAAGATAAGCGCATCCTCTCTGTCAGCGCAGCGGACGGAAGCGGGATCGCGGAGCTGAAAGAGCGGATCGCCCGTCTGGCACAGACGGAGGAGCCGGAGAAACATATCGTGCGGGATCTGATCGAGCCCTCTGATCTTGTGGTGCTTGTGGTGCCCATTGATAAGGCGGCTCCGAAAGGACGTCTGATCCTGCCGCAACAGCAGACGATACGTGATATCCTGGAAGCGAACGCTGTGTCAGTGGTGGTAAAGGAGACGGAACTGAAGGGGACGCTGGAACGGCTGGGAGAAAAACCAAAGCTCGTGATAACTGACAGCCAGGCGTTTCGGAAAGTATCGCAAGACACGCCCGCCGATATCCTGCTAACCTCGTTCTCGATCCTCTTTGCAAGGTACAAGGGAAATCTTGAAGCGGCGGTGCGGGGAGTGACAGCTCTGGATCGTCTGGAAGACGGAGATACGATCCTGATCAGCGAGGGGTGTACACACCACAGGCAGTGTGATGATATCGGAACCGTGAAGATCCCGCGCTGGATCAAAGAGTACACGGGAAAGGAAATCCGGTTTGAGACCACTTCGGGTACAGAGTTCCCCGATGAACTGGGAAAATATAAGCTGGTTGTCCACTGCGGAGGCTGTATGCTGAATGAACGCGAGATGAAATATCGGCTTGCCTGTGCGCAGGATCAGGGAGTGCCGATGACAAATTACGGGATCCTGATCGCACAGACTCAGGGAATCCTGAAACGGAGCGTTCAGGTCTTCCCGGAGATCGCAAAGCTTCTTGAATAGAAAGAAACGGAGAAAAGCAAAAGGAGAAGGCCCGCGCCTTCTCCCTTTGCTTTTCTGGTATGTAATTGAGAGGATTCTCTCTGCTACTGAACATCCCGGAAACACATATTGGGGAATATCCTGCAAAGAGGGTGCGTTCCCGGAAGGGTTCACCTCGGCAGGGATGCCTTGGGGAAACATCCGGCGTCAGTGCAACATACAGCAGCATGTGTTGATCTATAAAAAGCAAAAAGCGGCCTTCCACACTAGAAAAACCGCCTTTGGTTACCTTTTATAAATCACAAATACTATAACACTTCAGCGCGGCAATGTCAAGAATAAGGATTGTGCGAAAAAAAATACAAAATTTCGAAAAAACTACTTGAAATAAATTCCTGTATTCGCTATACTAAGAAAGCTGTGACATGATAGCTGTGAAGCGTGAGGTTGCTGCCGGAGCAAAAAGATAAGCGAGGGCAGGTTTTCCGTGGAGCGAATGTCAAGTTAGGAAACTGGCGACAAGTCACTGTACGAATCATAACTGATTACTGATTACCAGAAAAAGGGAAAAGTATGAAACAACGTGTGAGTTTCTCACGACACACACGGGAGAGTGTACAGTCACCGCTTGTCGTACTGAAGTCAAAAGTACGAAAAGGAGGCGACTTTTTTTATGGCAAGTCAAGTAATGAGAATCACATTGAAGGCGTATGACCATCAGCTGGTGGATGCATCCGCAAAGAAAATCATCGAAACTGTGAAGAAAAATGGAGCAAAAGTGAGCGGACCGGTGCCGCTTCCGACCAAGAAGGAAGTAGTTACCATCCTGAGAGCTGTTCACAAGTACAAAGATTCCAGAGAGCAGTTCGAGCAGAGAACTC
>DWVT01000222.1 GCA_019120075.1 Candidatus Mediterraneibacter excrementigallinarum | reverse complement strand
GTATTTCCTTCTATAGGGCGCGAGCCCGCAGCGAGATGAAGGCGCGAAGCGCCGGAAACGAGCTGTCATGGCTGGACGGAGGGACCAGGGCGCGAGCCCGCAGCGAGATGGAGGCGCAAAGCGCCGGAAACGAGCTGTCATGGCTGGACGGAGAGACCAGGGCGCGAGCCCACAGCGAGATGAAGGCGCAAAGCGCCGGAAACGAGCTGTCATGGCTGGACGGAAAGGATTGAAGACTGCATGAAAAGAATACTGGATTATTTTTCGATAGACGGCGCTGTAGGCGGCAATCAGGAATGGTTTAAAAACGTTGTGATGTATATCGGAGGATGCGCGGCGGCCACGGCATGTGACTGCTGTATTTACCTTGCTCTCCATAAGAATATGAAGCATCTCTATCCCTTTGACATCGCGCATCTCACCCGGGAGGACTACATCCGTTTTTCCATGAAGATGAAGCCTTATCTGAAACCGAGGGTGAATGGAGTGAATAAGACATATCTTTTCAGGGAAGGATTTGAAAAGTATCTGGAGGATGTTGGAGAAAAACATATTATTATAGAAGAAATGCAGGGGACGGAGGATGCGGGAAGTGCGGCGGACTTCATAAAGAAACATATTGACAGCGGTTTCCCGGTACCTTATCTGATGCTTCGCCATAAAAAGGAATACTATAAAGATTTTGTGTGGCACTGGTTTCTGTGTTATGGATATGAAGAGCGAGAGGATGGAATGTGGATCACGGTAGCGACATACGGGGAGAAAAGTACGTTCCGACTGGCGGATCTGTGGGATACCGGGTATGAGGAACGGGGAGGGCTGGTTGGATTGAAGATCGATCGGTGAAAAGCATTCCAACAAAAGAAGAGAGGGCCTGTCCCAGGCCGAGGATCTGGCACTTAAGTCGGCAGCAGCATATTTTGGCGACGAGATGGTGCGCTGGCTGGGAATCCATGAAAAGGTGCTTCGAGCCGTACCGACAGAGCTAGTAGAACTTGAGGCACGCCACATGTATGAAGATTTTCTTTACGAGATGGAAAACGGTGTTTATTATCACTTTGAATTTGAAAGTGATTCTATTTCCGAGAGTGATCTGAGGCGTTTCAGAGAATACGAGGCGTCTACTGTGAGAATCTATGGAGCACCGGTGGTGGCTTTTGCAGTTAAGTTTTTGGATAAACAAGAATTGGGATTGATCAAGGAGGAGATGGCGATGACGATACTTGGACAGATGATATGGGATGATGCGATGGAGAAAGGAATGGAGAAAGGTATAGAGAAAGGAAGAAAAGAGGAGTCCGAGCGTTATAGCCGGCTGATCCTGAAACTTACCGAAGAGAATAAAACAGATTTGCTGATAAAGACGGCATCAGATCCGGAGTACAGAGAAACTCTGTATAAAGAATACGGTATCTGAAATTGCTTTTTTTACTCGGATAGTTTATCATAGAGTACAGATAAAATTTTATCAATTAACGAGCAGCTGCCTGAGGCCGGCAGAGATCCTGTATTTTCAATATATGAGAAAGCGGTCCGCGGCCGGACAGGGCAGAGCGAGATGGAAGGAGAAGATACTATGAAAGACGGAATGATATGTAACTGCAAACAGGTATCCTACGCAGATGTGGAGAATGCTCTTCACCAGATGGACTCATTCAGCGACGTCCTGTCTGCATTTGAGGACGTGCAGAAGATCACACACTGCTCTACCGGATGTGGAGGATGTCATGACAAGATCCTGGATGCAATCTCAGAGATCATGATGAAATAAATAAGGAGAGACCAGAGTCACTCCGAAAGAGAAGAAGGCGGTGCTATCAGCGGGACCAGATCTGATGACACCGTCTTTTCTGCAAAAATCATGTTTCCATTTCGTGTGTGAAGTAACAGGCGGAATCATTAAAAGATGGCCGCAAAAATGTTACAGAATTATTAATAAACTGTATTGACAAATGGAAACAGTATGATATACTTTGAAAGTCAAAGTATTTAAAAGTCAAAGTAAATTTGGTAGGGAAAAATAATGATAACAGGAAAAATTTGCGGGACAGGTTCATATGTACCGCCCCATGTGATGGACAATGATGACATGGCGAAGCTCGTGGACACGAACGATGAATGGATCCGTGAGAGAACGGGAATCGCCAGAAGACATGTCGCGAAAGAGGAGACCACCTCCTATATGGCGGGACAGGCGGCGCTCCGGGCAGTGGAACAGAGTGGTATCGCACCGGAAGAGATCGATATGATCCTCGTTGCGACGTCCTCCTCTGAGACGATCTACCCCTGTGCGGCGTGCGAGGTACAGAGGATGATCGGTGCGGTGAACGCGGCAGGATATGATCTGAATGCGGCATGTACCGGATTTGTGCTGGGATTCAACGCGGCGCAGGCTTACATCAGTGCAGGAATGTGCCGTACAGTACTGGTCGTCGGTGCAGAGAGCATGAGCCATATGATCGACTGGACGGATCGGAGTACATGTATTCTGTTCGGAGATGGCGCGGGAGCCGTACTGCTTCGTGCAGAGGAAGACGGGGCGCCCGTATGGACGGCGGCTCATTCCGACGGAAAGAAAGGTCCGGCGCTGACAGGACTGAGCAGGCACAGAAGAGACTGGAACCTGGAAGAAGAGGACAAAGAAGCGTACATCCATATGGACGGACAGGCAGTGTTCAAATTCGCTGTCCGCAAGGTTCCGGAGATCATAGAAGAAATATTGGAGAAGTCCGGTGTGAGTGCGGATGAGATTGACTATTTTATCCTCCACCAGGCAAACCGCAGGATCATAGAGGCGGTGGCGAAGAGACTGAAGACGGATATTTCACGGTTCCCCATGAACCTGGAGGAATACGCCAATACATCGGCAGCAACCGTGCCGATCCTTCTCGATGAGATGAACCGTAAGGGGATGTTCCATGAGGGGCAGAAACTAATCGTGGCGGGATTCGGGGCAGGCCTTACATGGGCCGGCTGTCTGTTTGAGTGGTAGAAAAACAGGTAATTCCCGGCGGAGGCCGGATTACAAAATAAAGAATTTTCAAAAAAGAAAGGAAAAGAAGACCATGTTAGAGAAAATCAAAGAGATCGTAGCAGAATCATTAAACGCTGATGTAGCAGAACTTACAGAGGAGACATCCTTCAAAGATGACCTGGGCGCTGATTCCCTGGATTTATTTGAGATGGTAATGGCATTTGAGGAAGAGTTCGACGTTGAGATCCCGTCTGAGGATCTTGAGCAGATCAACACGATCGGCGACGTTGTAAAATATCTGGAAGCACACAAATAAGACTGATTCATTTTTAAGAGAAAGAAAGGTTGTAGAGTATGAAAACAAAAGTAACCGAATTACTGGGAATTGAATATCCGATCATTCAGGGAGGAATGGCCTGGGTTGCTGAGTATCATCTCGCAGCCGCCGTATCCGAAGCCGGCGGCCTCGGGCTGATCGGTGCAGCGAGCGCGCCGGCTGACTGGGTGCGTGAACAGGTCAGAGAGGCAAAGAAACTCACTGACAAACCGTTTGGTGTAAATATCATGCTGATGAGTCCTTATGCGGACGATGTGGCAAAGGTTATCGTGGAGGAAGGCGTAAAAGTTGTTACAACAGGCGCGGGTTCTCCGGAAAAATATATGAAGATGTGGAAAGAAGCCGGAGTAAAAGTAATCCCGGTAATCGCATCCGTCGCTCTTGCAAAACGTATGGAGAGATGCGGCGCGGACGCGCTTGTTGCAGAAGGAACAGAGGCAGGCGGACACATCGGCGAGAACACAACTATGGTACTTGTACCGCAGGTTGTGGAT
>DWVT01000221.1 GCA_019120075.1 Candidatus Mediterraneibacter excrementigallinarum | reverse complement strand
TCACCATGGCGTCATAATCCCCTTCCAGGAACATGTCTTTGAGCCAGTCTGAACTTCCGGAACTTCTGTCCACGCCGCCCAGGAGTGTCCTGATCTCCTCCTGGAGCTGTTCATCCTGCAGATCCGCTTCTGTCAGTCCGTCCTGCTTTCCAAGAAGCGCATATAAAAATCCGATGTAGGCGCTGGCTCCGGAATTAGACTGGGTGGCACTGGTCATGCAGAAAGTCATTTTCTCACTGCTTATGGCGTCCAGGATCTCCTTCACCGAAACGTCTCCGTCCGTAAATCCAAGTTCCCGGGCGAGACTCTGCCGTATCCCGAACACCACAGGCGTAATGGAAACAGACTGGCTGTGCTTCACCAGGTGCTGCTCATCCCCCATAGAGATCCAGATACTGCTGGCAGGCCACACGGCGTCATACTCCTTTGCCCCATCCTGGAGCGTCCGCATAATATCTACAGAGCCCTTGTAGTCAATCTCCACCCGGACTCCCGCCTCATCCGCACATTCTCCGATGATCTCCTCCAGTTCCTGATTCTCCGATCCGGACAGGATACGGATCTTAGTCCCTCCCCTCCCGGCGGAAAAATCAGCGCTGTCCTCACCGCTCCTTGCCCCCGGCATCATACCACAGGCGGAAACGGTCAGCATCGTACAACAGCATATAAGAAATGAAATGATTCTTTTTTTCATCGCAGATCCTCCACTTTTTCCTGAGTACACTCCCATAGATCATGTCACGCCGCAGTCTGCACTGCAGTCATCTTTTTTCTATTCTCTCGTAATTCTGCATCTTTCTCTATCTGTATCGTGAAAAATCCGCGTAAAATATGGGTAAATTATTTTTCTGTCAGACTTTACTTTTCAACTGTGTTATAATAACTTCCAGACAGAAAAAGAAAAGAGAAACGGAGGATACGAATATGCCCGAACAGCATACAGCTCAGAAGATCATCTTGAGCGCAGACAGCACCTGCGATCTTGATGCAGACTTGAAAAAACGTTATCACGTCCACTACTATCCCCTCCACATCATACTGAACGGAAAGGATTACAAAGACAATGTAGACATCACGCCGGAACAGGTCTATCAGGAATACTATGACCACAAAGTCCTTCCCAAAACCGCCGCGGTAAACACACAGGAATATATCGATCATTTCCGTCCATGGGTGGAAGAAGGCTTTGAGGTCATCCATATCAATCTCGGCAGCGCGCTGTCCAGTTCCTATCAGAACTGCTGCCTCGCTGCAGAGGAACTGGGTCATGTCCATGTCGTGGACAGCTGCAACCTCTCCACCGGGACAGGCCTTCTCGTCGTCGCCGCCGGGAAGATGATCGAGCAGGGAATGGATGCCTCATCCATTGCAGACGCCCTGAGAACCAGGACCCGGAAGTGTCACGCCAGCTTTATCCTGGACACGCTCACTTTCATGCACGCCGGCGGGCGCTGCTCTGCAGTCACCGCCCTTGGGGCAAACATGCTGAAACTCAAGCCCTGCATCCAGGTGGACAACCACGACGGCAGCATGGGCGTCGGGAAGAAATACCGGGGTTCCCTGGATAAAGTTCTGGTGAAATATGTCAAAGATGAACTTGCAAAGTATTCCGATATCAATACGGATCTGCTCTTCATCACCCACTCCGGGATCCCGCAGGAGTATATTGATCTGGTAAGGAAGACCGTGGATGAAACAGTGAAATTTAAAGAGATCCACGTCACAAAGGCAAGCTGCACGATCTCGTGCCACTGCGGGCCGAATACACTTGGAATATTGTTTGAGACGAAATAGTCATTTCCCCGGAAATTTCTCCATCATAAAAGGAACTTCCTAAACATTACATGTTTCTTGAAGTTCCTTTTATTTTTATGCCTTCGACAGAAAAACCGCCGCCGGAACTTTACCTCAGAATTTTCTTCTCTTTAATCGATCAGATCGTTCTGAAATCTGGACAGATGCTCATACGGAAGGATGAGCCGTCCCCGGTACAGACCGCAGCCGTCGTTGATAAGATTATTGTCCGCGGCAGAGAACATATTCACATCCACTTTTGCCAGATCCAGCTCCTGAAGTTTCCCGACTCTCTCGCAGGCTTCGTCAAAATAGATATTCTCCCCCGCCGGGACAGCGTCTCTTCTGGCACGTTCACTTTCCTGCTTTTTCTCATATCCGAGATGATTGGCCGGTCCGATTTCCGCAATATCGTCCATCTCCTTGGTGCGCAACTGCATCTCCATATAACATTTTGCGCTTTCATCAAAAAATGTAATATGCAGGGACCTGTAACCGTCCCGCTTTGCATGGCAGATATAGTCTCTGTAATATTGCCGTACCGAATCGTTCAGCAGGGGAGAGGTGCTTTCCTTTACGCCGAAGGCCGGCTCCGCGCGGAATCCCCGTTCCTCCAGGAAATCTTTCAGGACATTTGCGATAGCATACAGATTACGGATTTCTTCCTTCTCCCGCTCCCTGTCATCTCTGATATGGCATTTGGGCATGGATATGACGATACGGTATGCGATCAGATCACGGAAACCATTCAGTTTCTGCTTCAATTCCTCAAGCGGCGGATAGTCTCCATGGTCCGTATAATAGTCATAGATGTACTCCACAATATAACCGTTAAATTTTGTTTCCGCACGGATCAGGGACTTGATCCTGCCTTTAAAAGTAAAGGAAAGCTGGGAGTATTCCTTCGCCATATACTTATAAAATTCACGGATTTTCTGAGACTGAGCCGTCAGGAAATCATTGTGCTCCAGCAGATCTGAAATACGCTTCAGAAACACACAATGCAGCCGGTCCACCTCATTCCGGTTCTGTTCCGCGGAAATCTGCAGATCGCGGGTGTATTTTTTCAGGATTTTCAACACCGTATCTCCGGAATATAAATAATCATTTAAAGATATCATCATTTACACCTTACTTTTGTTTCTAATAACTGTTCCTTATCTCTTGTTGATTTTCCAGTTCATGGAGCTTTCGGATCCCTTCCGGATTCTGCTTTTGCAGCCGCTGTTCCAGCACCTCTCTTTTCTCTTGCAGATGTTCCCGGATATTCGGGTATTCTCTCAATATTCTGTCCCGCAGCACTCTTCTCCTTCTCTCGATCCGTCTGACTGCAAGAGCGCTGTTTTCTTTCAGTTCATCCGGGAGATCATCTATGTGAAGTTCCATCCTTCTAAGCAGTTCATCCTCATCCAGCGGACCGAGAGAATGCCAGAATTCCAGCTTTTCTTCCAGTCCTGCCTCAGAGAGCTGCTCTAGATCCGAAATTCCGTGGATCTGTTCAACAATCCATTTCACCTGTTTCTCGATCTCCCGCACCGCATCCGATCCAAACGCCCATGCGAACTCTTCCAGGGAATTTTCTTCTTCCGGCGACAGTGCGAAATATTGATTTCTGCGCGCCCTTTCCCTCTCGTTCTCCGGAATATCCAGCGGGAACGGTTTCCTCATTCCCATGTCATAAAGCGCGGAAATAACCGTTCTTCTCACTATTCCCTCCCGTATCAGCCTGCCGATGCCGAGTTTCCTGAACTGATCATTGACATTCTGTGAGTGTTCGGTTATGTAAAATCTGATCCGCCTCTTCTGCAGACTGTCTGCCAGAGAGACCAGACCGTCCGCCGCCGTTATGTCAATACTGTTGACAGCGCCGGCGTCCAGGATGACCGCCTTTGTATCCTCTCTGACGTTATTTTCAATATCACTCCGAAAGATCTTAATGTTCGCGAAAAACAGGTTTTCACTGAACCGGTAGATCAGGACATTTTTTACCGGCCACACGGCACGGTTTCTGTCCAGATCATAGAATTCCTGTTTTCCAGGTATCATTCCCCGGAAATGTCTGGGCGGATTCGTGGCTTTTATGATCACGGCGACAAAGGAGAGCAGGATTCCTGCCAGGACGCCATAGATCGTTCCGAGAAAAAGCACAACCACAAAGGCAGCCATGAAAATAAAGAATTCCTGTCTGCTCACCCGAAAGAGCCGGACAGCCAGATGAACTTCCACAACATTCAGCAGAGCTGATATCACGATCGCAGTCAGCACAGGAACCGGAAGATAACCGATAGACCCTGTGGCACACAGCAGGATCACGGCCCACGATCGCGGCAGGGGCGGCGTCCACGCCGAATATAAACTGCCGTGAGGTGGAAAACAGGGCAAACAGGATGATCGGGAGCAGGGATCCGTATAGTCCGTATGCCGCCGGAAGTCCTGAAATCTGTGCATATCCCATGGAAATGGGAATGGATACCGCTGCTATAATGACACCGGAAAAAATATCTTTTGCCAGATATTCCTTTCTATAATTGCGCAAAGTAGGGAAAAACTGTATTTTCATTACTGCTCTTTCTTCTCCTCTCTGTCAGGATCCTCTCGCGTCAGTTCCCGGATCCAGCTCCCGAAATTTGCTTTGATAAACGCAGGAACGCATTTAAAAACCTGATCCGCATTCAGGCAGCAGACGACCACCGCCGGCGAAGCCTGCACCACGAACGCCATAAAAAACGAGAGCGGGATCACAATGCACCATATGCTTATCAGATCCATCTTTACCACAAACATGGGGCTTCCCCCGCCGCGGATGATACCGTTATTCGTCGGCATCTGATAGGACATCCCCACGATCACCACACTCAATATCAGGAGAAACGTATTCGCCATCTCCCTGGTGGCCGGCGTAAGTTCATACAGTTCAAGGATCGGAATGCGGATGAGGAACAATACAAGGCCGGAGACCAGTCCGATCACCACGAACATTTTCTGCATCTTTTTCGCATATTGCTTCACCAGGTTCATATTCCCTTCCCCGATGGTCTTTCCGATCACAATAGAAGCGGAGGACGCCGCGCCCACTGCCATGGATTTCACCATCAGGAAGATCGTGGACGCCACGCTGTTGGCCGCGATGGCGGCGGACGTCATATGACCGAGAATGACTGTCTGAAGGGCTGTGTTCAGTCCCCACAATCCGTTTACCACAAACATCGGCACCGTGATCTTAAAATAGTCCAGACTCAGCGTACGGTCTGTCTTCAGAAAACTTTTCACACTGAGATGCAGGAATTGAGCCTTTTTCGCAATATACGCCAGAAGGATCAGAAACTCCGCGATCCTGGCCGCAAGGGTTCCGATCGCTGCGCCCGCCGCTCCCAGTTCCGGCGCCCCGAACCGGCCGTAGATCAGCACAAAATTAATCCCGCAGTTAATGCACAGTGTTATCACAGAAAGATAAAAGGCGATTTTCACTATCTCCACACCGCGAAGTACCGCCAGGAGGATCTGGGTCATGGCAAAGAACAGATAGGTAAACCGGATGATCCCGAGATAACTCATCCCTTCCCGGATGATCGGCTCATCGGCGGTAAAGAGTCCCAGGATCTCCCGGGGGAAAAGGCTGACCAGAAGAAACAGGCAGACCGTGACAAAAAGCGCCGCATGCATGGCCTGTGCCGCGATTTTTTTCATTGGTTCCGTCTGACGTTTTCCCCAGTACTGGCTGCTCAGGATCACAAGACCGTCCCCCAGAGCCATGATCATCTGCTGGAACACAAACTGGATCTGATTTACAGCGGCCGCGCCGGACAAAGCCACCTCGCTGTAGCCTCCCAGCATAATATTGTCCGCAAGGTTTACGCTCAGGGTCACCACATTCTGCAGCACAAGGGCTATATATACCGTAAAAAATTTTCTGTAAAAAGCTCTGTCATTTTTCTGTTTCATATGATTTTTGTTTCCAACTTATTAAAATATTTTATGGACTGGATGTGATCTACAATTCCTATTGTAGCAGATTGACGTCCCGCCGGCTATAACTATCTGCGGAAAGGACAGACAGGACCCTTTCCTTAAACGGCAGAATACTTGAAACGGTAAAATTTTATGATATACTGAAAAAAAACAAAGGAGGAATCTGATCTATGATAAGACTGACCATCTGGTATGAAAACGTCCAGGAAAAAGGAATCCTGGATAAAAATATTTTCCAGGAGTCCTTCCCCGAAGAGGAAGAGAAAAAATTCGCGGGATTTCTGGCAAAGACAGCAGAAGAAATGAAAAAAGTATATCCTGACGGACTCGGAAAAACTCTTGAGGATCACTTTAAAGCGAAGGAAGACATCTCCGTGAAACTGGTGACTCTTGACATGCCAGGATGCGGAATCACAGACGAGCTTCTTGAAAACACCGACGTTCTGATGTGGTGGAGCCATATCGCCCAGCACGCGGTTCCCGATGAGCTGGCGGAAAAGATCCACCAGCGGGTACTTCAGGGAATGGGCCTGATCGTTCTGCATTCCGGACATCTCTGCAAACCGCTGAAGCTCCTTCTCGGGACAAGCTGTACCCTTCGGTGGAGAGAAGGGGATTTTGAGCGCGTATGGACGACTGCGCCGACCCATCCTATCGCTCAGGGGATTCCGCCCATGTTTGAGCTGAAGACAGA
>DWVT01000220.1 GCA_019120075.1 Candidatus Mediterraneibacter excrementigallinarum | reverse complement strand
AACAAAAACACGCACTTTAAAGACAACCCCCGGACTGATTAATTATAAATTAAGCAACGACCAGCTTTTTGATATAAGTATTGGGACAAGAGTTGTAACTGCTGATATAGATGAAAATGGGAGAATCCCTGTTTACAGTGCTAATGTGTTTGAAGAATTTGGACGGATTAATAAACAAAATATTACAGATTTTTCAATGCCATCTATCATTTGGGGAATCGATGGCGATTGGATGGTAAATCTTCTTCCTGCTGGAAAGGCATTTTATCCAACAGACCACTGTGGTGTATTAAGAATTAAAACAGATGAAATTATCCCCCAATATTTGGCCATTGCCCTCGAGGCTGAGGGCCGATTCGAAAAATTTTCGCGCAACAACAGAGCGTCAACTCAGCGGATAAAGGCGCTGACAATACAGATCCCTGAAAAAAAATCCGTACAACAGGTAATTGTTGATGAAGTATCTGCTATAGAAAAAAAAATAGCCGAAAATAATATCGCAATAAACAATTTAGAACGGCTGATTGAAAACGAATATATACGACTGTTCACCAAGGATGATATTGATGATATAGAAATCGGTGTAATAGCTCCGTTTGAAACAAGAAAAATTGATATCAACTCATTTGCAGTTGAAGACTATGTTACAACCGATAATATGCTTCAGCAAAAAAGAGGGGTTATCCCCTTTACCGAGAGCACCGAAAAAATATCAAAGGTTACCATGTATTCAAAAGGCGATATTCTGTTTTCTAATATTCGGCCTTATTTAAAGAAAATATGGCTTGCTGATAAGAATGCCGGGTGTTCTCCTGATGTGCTGGTTTTTCATATCAGCGACACTTCAAAAATGCTACCGGAATATGTATTTTATTCTTTATATCAAGATAGCTTTTTTGACTATGTTATGGAAGGTAAAACTGGATTAAAAATGCCCCGCGGGAACAAAAAGCAAATCTCTCATTATAAAATCAAAAATGCAGATATTAATTTACAAAGATATTTTGCAGATTTTGTAAAAAAAACAAACGCGCAAAAGAAACAACTTCTTTTAAACAACAAAAATTTATATAAGCAAAAAGAAAATATCATAAGCAAACATTTTGGATAAATTTTCCAATCAAAGCAAGATTAACCATAAAAACGGAAAGCGACCATACAAGCGCTTATTGCTCAGTATGGTCGCTATTTTGATAATAGCAAATTTCCCGTTTCCTCTATGCCACGATCACTGTATACTCTTTCTCAAAACACTCTCCCGGATCTACCGCATTGATCCCCGGCTTCTCGGAGATATCCCGGTCGAACCCGATATTGTCCGCACGTCCCATCCAGGGCTCCAGGCAGACAAACGGCGCGTCTTTCACAGACCAGATTCCGAAGTTCGGGAACCCCTCACATTTCATACCGACATAAGGTGTTCCATCTTTGTGATACAGCCAGACTTCCCCTATCTGGCCTCCGTCAAAGATAAGTGCGTCATGTTCAAAGAGCTCTTCCGATACCTGATAACATTCTCCGTCAAGTTTCAATTCATGTACCTTTTTCGGATCCACAGCCGCCTCTGCCGGATCGATGAGCACATACTGAAGTTCCTCTTTTCCCGGGAACTTCAGAAGGTAGTCTGCCTTCACCTCATCTTTTCCCGCAAACCGGAACGCCGGATGCCCGCCGATCGTAAAGTAGATTGTCTCATCGGAAGGATTGCGCACCTCCCATTTCACGGTCAGGCTGTTTTTCTCCAGACGGTAAGTTATGATGAGTTCAAACTCAAAAGGATAAACTTCCTTCGTCTCCTCGTTCGATGCGAACAGGAAGGAAGCGCTGTCCTCGGAGGCACGGATGCATCTGAACTCATTATCCCGCGCGAACCCGTGCTGAGAAGTCGGATACTGCACCCCGTTGATCAGGATCGTATTTTTATAGGTCTTTCCTACATTCGGGAAAAGCACCGGAGAATGCCGTTTCCAATATACCGGATCCGCCTCCCAGAGCACATCCGTACCGTTCTTTTTGTCATAAATGCGCGTTACCTCTGCCCCCATATCGGCAATCTCGACACAGAGCCGCTCATTTTCCAGCTTCATAAGATAGCCCTCCTTTGATCTTTTAATTTCTATAATGAAACGGAGAGTCTCCCCTCCGTTCATTTTCCTCTGCGGATACAGCCCGCTTTTATTCACTGTCTCCGGAATCCTCGACCTGAACACAGTTGTCCACAAGATAATCCAGCACCTTCTGTCTGAGGACAGAATCCTTTAACACTTCTTCCCCGTACTGCTCCTTGAAAGAGTCCACATCATCTGCCCCTGCATCCTCAGCAAGCTGTTCGATCTCATCCTCGTATTCTTCCTCTGTCGGTTCCAGATTTTCTTTCTCAGCGATCAGCTTCATCGCCTCGTCAAGCTGTACCGTCTGCTGTGCGGCAGTCTCCACGCTTGAGTTGAAATCTTCCTCCGTTGTCTGAAGATATGTGGTGATAAAATCAGAGAGATCCATTCCGTACAGACCAGCGATGGATGTATAATACTGGTTTGCCTGCTCGATCTGCTCGTCCACTGCTCCTTCCGGATATTCCTTGATCTCGCTCTGGGCAAGGAGCGCATCCTGAATGCTTGTCTGGAGCTGGCTTTTTACTGTCTCCTCCGCATTCTCCTCCAGCGACTCTCTGACTTCTTCACGATATTCGTCCACAGTATCGGAATCCTCGCTGTTTTCGGCAACCCACTCGTCTGTCAGCTCTGGGACAGTCTGGCTGTAAATTTCATTAAGTACAATATGGAACTGCGCAACAACGCCTGCCATTGCCGGGTTCTGGGAATAGGTCTCCGGGAACTGTACCGTGATGTCAAACTCATCTCCCGTATTATGTCCCTCGATCTGTTCCTCAAAGCCTTTATAGTCGTCTGTTGCTCCGATAAAAGAACCGGAACCAAGCTCAAGGGGCGCACCTTCTGCAGATCCGCCGTCAAACGCCTCTCCGTCCACATACCCTGTATAGTCAATATTTACCCAGTCGCCGGACTGTGCAGCACGGTCTGTGATCGGAGTCTGGATCATGTCGGCGCTCAGAGCGTTCTGGATTGCCTGCTCCACCTGATCGTCCGTTACCTCTTCTGCAGTTACCTGGGGAACTTCCAGTCCTTTATACTGCTTCACAGTGACATATTCATTTGACACCTCGCCGCTGCAGCCTGCGAGAAGACTTCCCGCAAGTGCGGCGGATAACAGTACGACAGCAATTTTTCTTTTCATTTTCATTTTCCTCCATCTTTCAATCAATGTTATATTCAGATATTTCAATATTTCATTTTAAATATGACACTACAGCAGCGGAGACAGAAGTCTTGAGAACTGCTCCTTCGCCTTAATGACGATCCCTCTGTCGTCATACACCTTTCTTGTCACATGAGTGCACTGCGTCATATCGTTCTCAAAAGCACGCTCCAGCCTCTGGACCGTCCTCTCACTGTAGATTACTGCGTTCACCTCAAAGTTCAGGCCAAAACTCCGGATATCCATGTTTGCAGTCCCGACGCATGCGACCATCCCGTCAATGCTCAGTGTTTTTGCATGGAGAAATCCATTGTTATACACGTAGCATTTTGCTCCGGCCGCCACCATTTCTCCGATATAAGAGTACGTCGCCCAGTAAACGAAAGGATGATCCGGTTTGCATGGCACCATGATCCTCACATCGATTCCCGAACGGCTGGCAATCTTAAGCGCATCCAGGATTGAATCATCCGGGATAAAATAGGGCGTCTGGATATATACATGATCCCTTGCGCTGTGGATCAGTCTGAGATAGTTGTCATGGATCGTCTTGATCTGGGAGTCCGGGCCGCTTGATATGATCTGTACCGGATCACGCCCTCCCCGCACATAGCGCGGAATCTCAAAAAGCGTATCGTCGAGGAACAGATTCTCCTTTGCCGCATAGTTCCAGTCAAGTACAAACCGGACCGCCAGCGACGTAACCGCGGCTCCTTCGATGCACAGATGAGTATCTCTCCAGTAACCGAATTTCGGATCCCGTCCGAGATATTCCCTTCCTACGTTAAATCCACCTACAAAACCGATCCTGCCGTCAATGACGACGATCTTTCTGTGATTTCGGTAGTTTACACGGAGCTGGAGTTTTCCCAGAATGGCCGGAAAAAATTCCGCAACTTTGATCCCTTCGCTTTTAAGACGGTCCCAGTCCCTTTTATGCATGGTTCGGCACCCCATACTGTCAAAGAGTACCCGTACTTCCACGCCCTCTCTCGATTTCTCGATCAGGACTTTCTCGATTTCCTGCCATAGTTCGTCGTTCCGGATGATATAATACTGAAGGTGGATATATCTCTCCGCCCTTCTCATCTCCTCGATCAGAGCGCGGAATTTTTCCTTTCCGTCCGTATAAATCCTGATATCATTGTTATCTGTCAGGACAGCCTCGCCCGCTTCAAGATTATACAGGATCAGATCCTTAAACCGGTTCATCGCAGGATTTGCCAGCAGAAGTTTCCGGTGATAGATCGTCTCCTCCTGACGCCGGACCGCGTACTTTACTTCTCCCTCAATCTCTTTCGCTTTAAACATCCTGCTTTTGTGGAAGTCCTGTCCGATGATAAGATACAGGACAAACCCCAGGATCGGTATAAAATAAAGCAGAAGCAGCCATGTCCATACCGTCTGCGGAGACCTTCTCTGAAAAAACACGATCACCAGAGAGAGAAGCACATTGATGATGACCAGATTGTCCATGATAAAGTCAAAGACTGTCACCGCTCCGTTCCAAATTGTTTCTGCCATAATAATATTGATCATACTCCTTTTCCTGTCTTGGCGTTTCCGCCGATTCTCCGCAGTCCCCGGCACGAGCTGATGCTCCCTGGAGATCCTGCGCTTTTTCCAGACATAAAACGCCATCATAGACAGTATACTCGCAATCCCGGCAAAAAGTAAACCCAAAATGGTAATTCTCTTGCACTTCCCCGAAAACAATGTTACAATACTACATGCAAAACAGCGCATTACAGAGCGTTTAGGAGGGTTTTAACGTGAGTACATTCACTATCGTCTTGCTCGTCATCCTTGTCGTGTTGATCGCAGCATGCATCGCATTATATTTCTTTGGAAAGAGAGCAGAAAAGAAGCAGGCGGAACAGCAGGAACAGATGGACGCGGCAGCGCAGACCGTCAGCATGCTCATCATCGATAAAAAGAAGATGAAGCTGAAAGAAGCCGGATTTCCTTCCGTGGTACTTGAAAATACGCCGAAATACTTAAGGCGCACCAAAGTCCCGGTAGTAAAGGCAAAGATCGGACCCAGGATCATGACCCTGATGTGCGACGCCAAAGTATTTGAGGTCATTCCTGTAAAGAAAGAAGTCAAAGCTGTCGTCAGCGGAATTTACATAACATCTCTCAAGAGTGTCCGCGGCGGTTCCATCGAGGCTCCGCAGAAAAAGAAAAAAGGGCTTCTTGCAAGATTCAAAAAAGACTGATCAAAAAAGCTTATGGATTCTGAATTCAGAACCCATAAGCTTTTTTTCATCCCGCAATACCGTTTCTCATGCCTCTGTTCCCGGCGCCCGGTCTCATCTCTTTTTCCGATTTTCCGGACTCCCGCCTTCTCAGGATCCCTGCAAGCAGGAATGCGCACATTCCCGCGAGAGCCGCCGGAACAGCTCCTGCCGCTCCCACATAGCGCAGTCCGATATGATCCACGACCAGACCTCCCAGGAAGGATCCCGCCGCGATCCCCAGATTAAAGAATACGGAGTTAAAGGACGCGGCAAGGTTCACACAGGACGGATATTCTTCCGACGCCGTGTTCAGGAACAGCATCTGGCTGGGCGAATTTACCAGGTAGATCAGGACCCCCAGCAGAAAGATCGCCACAAGCCCTGTGGCAACATTTCGGGTCGCAAGCGGCATACACAGGAGGCAGAGCGTATGCACCACATAGATCCCCGGCATCCGCTTCATTCCGCCGTTTCCTGCCAGTCTTCCGGAGTACAGATTGCTGATCAGTGCCGCCACGCCGAACAGGAGAAGGGCAAAGCTGATCAGATTTCCCGGAATATGGAGTTCCGTCTCAAAGATCGGAGTCAGGTAAGTATATACCGTATAAGTCCCCGCCGCCCCGAAAAATACACACAGGCCTCCCAGTATGATCTTCCTGTCCCTGAGAAGGACAAACTGACGGATGACGCTGTGGGCCTCCGTCCCTCCCGTCCTCGGAAGAGTTTTGTACAGTACCGCCGTCACCGCAAGGGAAGCTGCCGCGATCAGGAAAAACGCCGCGCGCCAGTTCAGGAACCGGGTCACCGCTGTCGCGATGGGCACACCGAATACGGATGCTATGCTGAACCCTGAGAAGATTCCCGCTACTACCTTCGACATATTCTCCGGAGCTGCAACATCACCGGCAAATGTCATGGAAACAGCCACCAGCGTCCCGGATATCACAGCGATGACGATCCTTGCCGCGCCGAAGATCAGATACATGGACGTCAGTCCGCACAGCAGGTTTGCCGCCGCAAAGATAAGAACGCACACCATCATAAAACGGAATCGGTTAAACTTTCCCGCTGACGCTGCGCAGAACGGCGTCCCCACCGCATAGGCAAAGGCAAACACAGAGACAATGGCTCCTGCTGCCGTCAAAGATATATTAAATCCCTCGGATATCTCCGGGAGTATTCCCACCACGATGAACTCACTGGTTCCCAGAAGAAACGACAGGGCGACCAGCATGACTACCTGGATAGTCAGAAAACCTTTTTTTCTTTTCATGATCCTTCTTCTCCTCTCCGTTGTTTTCCGAGAGTATATTCTAGCATCTTCTTTTCCGCAAATCTTGTTTACAGCAGGCATATTTTTGTATTATATTGATATCTGACAGGGGCCGACCTTCACTGCGATGCCCTGTCCCACTGTTGCGAAAGGAGTGACCTGCAATGGAAATCCCCGTATTCGGTATAGAAGATCAGTCTGACCGCCCTGATTCCGGGTTGTCCTACTCGACCAATACGATCTATAATGAGCCGCCGAAGCACACTCACACTTACTATGAATTCTTCGTTGTCACAGAGGGATCCGCGCTCCACCTGATCAACGATTCCGTGCAGACGATCCAGAAGGGTGATTTTTTCTTTATCCGCCCCTCAGATGTCCACTGTTATAATTTTTATCACTCAGAGAACTTTCACAAACTGAATCTCGGTTTTACACAGCAGATCTTCCGCTCTGTCAGCCTTTTTTTCGACCGTACCGAAAAAATGTCCCTGCTGACCTCACCGGAATTTCCTCCCTCCGTCCGCCTGGACGATGCTCAGCTTGACCGGGTCGTCAGTCTCATGAATGAGGCCGACGAATATCTGCACAATGCGAATCCGCTGCATACCAGGTATCATGTCCAGTGCATCCTTGCCATGTTCTTTGAAGAATACTTTTTCACATACGATACCGAGCTGCCGCAGAAAGTTCCGTCCTGGCTGACCGGACTCCTGGCCGAGATGCAGAAACTTGAAAATATGCAGGAAGGCTACCGCCGGATGTGCCGCCTTGCCCCCTGTTCCCCGAACCACCTGTGCCGCACTCTGAAGCATTTCTACGGAATGACGCCAACCGAATACATCAATGAGCAGCGGCTGAACTATTCCGTCTATCTGCTGACCCAGACGGACCTGGATATTCTGGATATCTGTGACGCCTGCGGATTTTCCAATCTCAGCCATTTCTATCATCTGTTCCGCCGGAAATTCGGCTGTCCTCCCCTTCAGTTCCGAAAGGGCAGAGAAAAAGCCTGTACAGATCCCTGATAAGGCGTCTGTACAGGCTTTACCTGTCTGTCTTTAACTCAGCACGGAGAACTCCCCGCTGTTCTTCGAAGTGATGTTCATCCGGATCCTGCAGTCCGCCAGCGGTTCATGGTTCACATCAAGCTCATAGTCCACGGACACATCGATGTTGTCCTCTGAAACATTGACCTTCATATTTTTCGTGTTGATGCCGATGAGCATCTGCCCGTAGGGCGTCCTGTAATATGTCAGGTTCTTTCTGTTCTTCTCAAACACCATATGCGCGCCGGTCCCGCCGCTCTTCATGATCTCCACGCTGGCGTCGCCGCTGATCTTGATCTTGTTCCTGACCGTTCCGGCCATTCCCTCCAGCACTTCGTCATAGATGATATAATGTTTCCCGTTCCGGCAGTAATAGCTGGCAGGCGTCACAACCTCGATCGGTTCTTCCTCCTCGTCCGTCTGCGGGGAAACGATCCCCATATGCATCCCGGAGATGCTGACCAGTACATCCTTCGTCATATTTTAATATTCCTCGATATTTACTACATTCGTGGTGGGTACGTCAAAGGGCATCACCGTGTTGGCAAACTTTCTGAACTTCTCCGCAGCGTCGCTGACGTAGAAAGAATATCTGCTGTGCTGCTCCGTGGAGCCGTCATTCGCCATTCCCCGTTCCTCCAGCATCTTCTTAAGATCCATAGCCGTCTCGTAGGCCGGATTGACGATCTGGATCCGATCGCCCATATAGTCCCGGATCTTCGAACGGATCAGCGGATAATGCGTACATCCCAGGATCATTGCGTCAATATCCGTATTCCGCATGGATTCCAGATAATACTCGATGATCTCCCGGGTCACAACATGCTCTTTAAAGCCTTCCTCCACAAGTGGTACGAAGAGCGGGCAGGCCTTCTCGATCACTGTGATGTCCGGAGCCATCTCATGGATGACCTTCGTATACATCCCGCTCTGGACTGTCGCGTCCGTTCCGACCACGCCCACCTTGCGGTTCTTCGTCGCCTCAACGGCAGCTCTGGCTCCCGGGATGACCACTCCCATGATCGGGATATCGAACTCATCCCTCACCGCGTCCAGCGCCAGCGCGCTCGCAGTATTGCAGGCGATCACGATCGCCTTGACCTGCTTTGTCTTCAGAAAACGGATGATCTGCTCCGAAAAGCGGATAATCGTGTTCTGTGATTTGCTTCCGTATGGAACACGCGCCGTATCCCCGAAATATACGATATTTTCTTCCGGCAGCTGACGGGATATCTCCCGCGCAACTGTCAGGCCGCCGACTCCGGAATCGAATACTCCCACCGGAGCCGTTTTTCTGCTCTCCATACCCACGTTTCTCTGTCTCCTACAGTGCTAATGTTTTCGCGACATCATACTGATACTGTGATATCGACTTCTTCATTGCAAGTGCTTCCTCAATATCGTAGTCAACAAACTCTCCGTTCTTGTAACCTACGACACGGTTCGTCTTGCCCTGGCAGAGAAGGTCTACCGCCATGGATCCCATGATGGACGCGTAAACTCTGTCCTTACATGTGGGGCTTCCGCCGCGCTGCATGTGTCCCAGGATCGTCGCTCTTGTCTCCATACCTGTCGCAGCCTCGATCCTCTTTGCCATGTTGATGGAATCACCGATACCCTCGGCGTTGATGATGATATAGTTCTTCTTTCCACGTTTCTGGCACTCTTTGATGTCCGCGATGATCGCTTCCTCATCAAGATCGTGCTCCTCAGGCATCAGGATACGCTCTGCGCCGTTGGCGATACCGCACCACAGTGCAAGGTATCCGGCGTCACGTCCCATAACCTCGATGATACTGCATCTCTCGTGAGATGTGGAAGTATCACGCACTTTATCGATTGCTTCCATTGCTGTGTTTACTGCGGTGTCAAACCCGATCGTATAATCTGTACATGCGATGTCCAGATCGATCGTTCCCGGAATACCGATCGTATTTACTCCAAGATTGGCAAGTTTCTGCGCACCGGCAAAGGAACCGTCACCACCGATGACAACCAGTCCGTCAATACCGTATTTCTTGCAGATTGCCGCTGCCTTCTGCTGTCCTTCTTCTGTTCTCATTGACTTGCAGCGTGCTGTCTGGAGGATCGTACCTCCGCGCTGGATCGTATCAGAAACGTCACGCGCTGACATATCGATGATCTCTTCCTTGAGAAGTCCGTGATATCCTCTGCGGATTCCGCGCACTTTCAGTCCTCTGGACAGAGCTGTCCTTACGACCGCACGGATCGCCGCGTTCATTCCCGGAGCATCGCCGCCGCTGGTAAGAACACCTATCGTGCGGATTCTGTCTTCAAAATCATCTGCATACATTTCATCTAATGCTTTTTCTGCCATGTTTTTCTCCACCTTTCCTTTTCATAATAGGTCACAGCCGCCTGTCCGACCCCCGTCGTTCCACGCAGCTTTCAAGATAACCGCCAAACCCGGAAATTGCATTTTTTTATCAATTCCGAGAATATTCTACCGTATTTAGAAATGGTTTTCAATAGCTTTTTCCACCACTTTTACCCGGCTTTCCCCGTAATGATTCATTAATCTGCTCAAAATCTGAGGGTCTATCCTGATATTCCGGTTCTTCGGAAAACGCTTCACAGCCCTCTCCTTCGCACAGTAGATCACCACTTCATCATCGCCCTCCGAATCGGCCAGATATCCGTTCACGATCTGCTCCTCGTCCAGATAAGCCGCCTTATCCGGGAACTGGATCCACAGTTCCCTCTTTTTCTGTTCAAAGGGAATCACCTTCTCACAGATCAGCTTGCTGGCCCGCTCGTCTTCCTCGGAGACTCTCCCCCGGATGAATACTTTGCTGTCCAGTTCAAGATACTGACGGTTCTTTTCATAATCCCTGGGGAAGACGACGACCTCGACAGTCCCCATCAGATCCTCCAGCGTGAGAAATGCCATCATCTGGTTTGTCTTCGTGTGCTTTACCGTCTTGTCGGTGATCATCCCGCCGATGACAGCCCGGGCGCCGTCGCGCACCTTTGTCCTCCCGGTCTCCTCGTCCGGCTGAAAGTCTCCTGTGGTCGCCGTGATCACCTTTCTCCACTGCTCTTCATATTCTTCCAGGGGATGCCCGCTGACATAGATCCCGAGGACCTCTTTCTCAAATGCGAGAAGGTTCTCTCTGGAATATTCCCCCACATCCGGAAGTTTGATCTGAAATTCTTCTTTCTGATCCTCTCCCACCATGTCAAACAGGGTCATCTGACCTGCCATGGAATATTTTTTCTCCTGATTGACGTGATCCACTATCTGGATATAGATGCTCATGAACTGTTTCCTGGTGCCGCCCAGCGTATCCAGCGCACCGGACTTGATCAGGTTCTCGATCGTCCTCTTGTTGAGCATCTCCCGTGATGACAGTCTTGTGATAAAGTCCTCCAGGTTCTTATAGGGCCCAAACTGCTCCCGTTCCTCCACAATCGCCTTGATCACCGGTCTTCCGATGCTCTTGATCGCCGCAAGGCCGTAGCGGATGTTTCCTCCGTCAACAGAGAAGTCTGCCTCTCCCTTATTGATATCGGGAGGCAGTATCCGGATATCCATCTGCCGGCAGGCATAGATATATTCTGCCACCTTTGACGGATTTTCAATCACGGATGTCATAAGTGCTGCCATAAATTCTACCGGATAGTAGTATTTCAGCCATGCCGTCTGATATGAAACTACTGCATACGCCGCAGCATGAGACTTGTTGAAAGCATATTTGGCGAAATCGATCATCTCGTCATAGATCTTGTTCGCCGTCTTCTCATCGATCCCGTTCTTAACACACCCCGGAGTGTTGGTCTTCTCATCGCCGTAGACAAAGATCTGACGCTCCTTCTGCATCACATCCGCCTTTTTCTTTGACATGGCACGGCGGAGAAGATCGCTCCGGCCCAGCGTATACCCCGCCAGATCCCGCACGATCTGCATGACCTGTTCCTGATATACGATACAGCCGTAAGTAGGCGCAAGGATCGGTTCAAGCTGGGGACAGTCGTAGGTGATCGAAGCGGACTCGTTCTTACCTTTGATATACTGGGGGATGAAGTCCATCGGTCCCGGACGGTACAGCGCGATCCCGGCTATGATATCTTCCAGACTGTGAGGTTTGAGTTCTTTCATGAAACTCTTCATCCCGCTGCTCTCGATCTGGAAAATACCGTCCGTCTTCCCGGTCCCGATATAGTCCATCACCGCCTGATCATTGTAGTCGATCTTCTCGATATCAAGAGACGAATCTTTCCTTCTCGCCATGTTGACCGCATTCTGGATCACGGTCAGCGTCCGCAGACCCAGGAAGTCCATTTTCAGAAGGCCCAGTTCCTCCAACGTCGTCATGGTAAACTGAGTCGTGATCGTCCCGTCCGCCGCCCGTGAAAGAGGCACATACTCATCCACGGATTTCTGGCTGATGACAACCCCTGCCGCATGCATGGAACTGTGACGCGGCAGTCCTTCCAGACGTTTCGCCATATCGATCAGATTCTTCACCTGTTCGTCCGTCTCATAAGTCCTGCGCAGTTCCGGATTCTCTTTCAGCGCCTTGTCGATAGTGATGTTCAGCTCCTGCGGGATCATTTTCGCAATTGTATCTACGAAAGCATATGGCAGATCCATCACCCTTCCCACGTCACGGATAACGCCCCGGGCCGCAAGGGTTCCAAAGGTCACGATCTGCACCACACGGTCTTTCCCGTATTTTCTCACCACATAATCAATGACCTCCTGCCTTCTCTCAAAGCAGAAGTCAACGTCGATATCGGGCATGGACACACGTTCCGGATTCAGGAAACGCTCAAAGAGAAGCTGATACCTGATAGGATCGATCGTTGTGATTCCCAGACAGTAGGAAACGATACTTCCCGCCGCGGATCCTCTTCCCGGTCCCACCGCGATCCCGTGATCCTTGGCATATTTGATAAAATCCCACACAATAAGGAAATAATCCACATACCCCATATTTTTAATGGTATCCAGCTCATAGGAAAGGCGGTCTTTGAGTTCCTGTGAAGGTTCGCTCCCATAACGCTTTTCCAGGCCTTCCCAGCACAGCTTCTGCAGATACTCCCACGAAGTCATCCCGTCCGGGACGTCATATTTCGGCAGCTTTGTCACACCGAACTCGATCTCCACGGAGCACCGGTCTGCTATCTTCTGGGTATTGTCCAGCGCCTGAAGAGCATAAGGGAACAATGCCTCCATCTCCTCCGGAGATTTCACATAATACTGGCCTCCCTCGTAGCGCATACGGTTCTCATCCGACAGTTTCTTTCCGGTCTGGATACAGAGAAGGATATCATGGGCCTTCGCGTCCTCCGCATAGGTATAGTGGACGTCGTTGGTGGCTACCAGAGGAATTCCTGTCTCCTGGGACATCTTCATAAGCTGCTGGTTCACCAGCGCCTGATCCGGTATCCCGTGATCCTGAAGTTCCAGGAAATAATTGTCTTCACCGAAAATATCCCTGTATTCGAGGGCCGTCTTTTTCGCCTCATCGTAAAGCCCCTTCACGATATATCTCTGGACCTCCCCGGCAAGACAGGCGCTCAGGGCAATGATCCCTTCATGATATTCTCTGAGGAGCTCCTTGTCCACACGCGGCCGGTAATAATATCCCTCCACAAAGCCTTTCGAGACGATCTTCATCAGATTCGCATAGCCTTTATTGTTCTCCGCAAGAAGGACAAGGTGATAATATCTGTCGTCGCCGCCCGTCACTTCCCGGTCAAACCGGGAGTTGGGCGCCACATATACCTCGCACCCGAGGATCGGATTGATCCCCTGTTTCTTCGCCTCACGGTAAAAGTCAATGACACCGTACATAACACCGTGGTCTGTGATCGCGGCACTGTTCATTCCCAGCTCTTTCACCCTGGAAACATATTCTTTTATTTTATTCGATCCATCCAACAGACTGTATTCTGTGTGGACATGTAAATGTACAAAACTCATCCGGCACCTCTTTTTTCGTCCCTGACTGAAAATTGCTCTCCGTAACACAAAAGGGCCGTTCCCCTTCGGGAACCGCCCTCACTGTTCTTCTCTCTTAAGAACTCCCCGTCGTTCGACTCAAGGCGTTTTATTGACCTCCGTCCATCATAAAATGGATCAGTCTGTCTGTATCTTCCTTCTCATAAGCGATGATCTCAAGCTCCGGGATCTCGCCGTTTGAAAAGATGTTTGCCATGGAAACATACTGAGAAAGCTTTGACTTCAGGTTCAGTCTGTCCCCTTCTCCTGTTACCAGCTCGACTCTTCCCTTGCACTGGTCGATGACATTGAAAAAGCCTTCTATATCTGTTATGTTCTGAACTTTCATTTAGACATGTCTCCTTTCTCTCATTCAGTCTAATGTCATATGGAGATGCGCAGTTTACGCATTTCTATGCTTATTATACCCCATTTCATGTGAATTGCAAGAAATTTTCTTCCTGTCGCTCTGGAATTCACCCGTCTGATTTTTCAGTCTGGTCAGGTGTAGACAGTAACCTGATCTGAGTCTCGCCGATCTCAATCTTGTTTTCCTTCAGCAGCCGCCCTACCGCTCTCTTGAACGCTGCCTTGCTCATATCGAATTCCTGACGGATCTGCTCCGGAGACGCCTTGTCCGTAAACGGAAGGCTTCCGCCCCTCTCCTTCATTCTCTCCAGAAGAAGCCGGGCGTCTTTGTCCATCTGCTGGGGGATCTTACCGCGCACGCTTAAGTCCAGTTTCCCGTCTGCCTTGACCGCGGTAACTCTCGCCTCGATCTGCTGGCCGTTCTGCATCCTGCCGTAGACCTCGCGCTTCGGGATCATGGCGGAAAACTGATCGTCCACTGCCACATAGACTCCGTACTCCCGGTTCATGCCATATACGGTTCCTGTCACCATATCATCTTTTTTATATGGTGAATCTGTCCGGAGCATGGGATAGATCTTCATCGTCGCGCAAAGTCTCTCGCTCTTGTCAATATAAAGTCCCACAAGGCACCGGTCGCCTTTCTCCACTCTCTCAGTCTGCTCTTTATATGGAAGCAGAAGATCTTTCTCCAGTCCCCAGTCCAGAAACGCGCCTACTCTCCCTACATCGATGACCTCGAGTACCGCGAGTTTCCCGAGTGTGAGTTTTGGCTCCCGTGTCGTCGCGATCATACGGTCAGAGGAATCTTTGTACAGGAAGACTTCTATCGGATCTCCCACTTCGATTCCCTCAGGGACCTGTTTTTTCGGGAGCAGGACCCTCTCCTCATCATTTCCCAGATACACTCCGAAATCAACGATCTTTACCACGGTGAGTACCTGTTTTTCTCCTAATTTCATATGATTCTTCTCCTTGATCACTGCTTTTAAGCTGTAATTATTATAGTAAGATATCATCGCAGGATTGTCAATCACCGCTGCTGTTCTCTGCTGCCGGTCTCTTCCTCGCTGACGGTCCGCTCAGCGCCTTCTCACGGAGCCTCTCTCTACCAGTTCCACATTCATGATGATATTCTCTGCCGGCGGATCCGTCTCGCGGATATGCTTCATCAGAAGATCGCAGGTGACAGCCGCTTTTTTCTTGATATCCTGTCTGACAGTCGTAAGTGGCGGCGTGATCATCGCGCTCATGTTCAGATCATCAAATCCGATCACCGACAGATCATCCGGGACACGGATCCCCATCCTGTATGCCTCGGAATAAATCCGATACGCGCAGTTGTCCGCCGTGGTAAAGATCCCCGTCACCGGATTTTCCCCGCTGCAGAGGCGTTTCAGAGCCGCGCCCAGATCCTTCACACCGAGATCCATGAAATTCTCCAGCGGAAGAGAGATCCCCGCTTCTCTCAGAACTGTGACGAACCCTCTCATCCTGTGCGTGACAACTCCATTGTCCAGCACCTCCGGGCCATAGAACGCCAGGTTCCGGTGTCCATTCTCAAGAAAATGCCGGGCTGCCAGTTCTCCGCCCGCATAGTCGTCGATCCCCACATTTGTGATGCTGCGGACCGTACTGTAACTGTCCGTAAAGATCAGCGGGATATGATTGTCCTCCTGTAGTTTCCGTATGCTCTCATCAAACATGCCTATGAATACTGCTCCCGCTACGTTCCACGATTTCAGACTGTAGGTGATCTCCGAATAATCCTTTACATAATGGATCATCAGGTCGTAACCTTCTTTTTTTATCTGACGCGCCAGCTCGCCTAAGAAATAGCTTGTATAACTGTCCTCCAGCGGATTGTAATCCTCATCGTACTCCTGGAGGAGCGCTGCGATCAGCCGGGAAGACCGGGAGGCTAGCGCCCTTGCGGAAGAGTTCGGCACATACCCCATCTCGTGCGCGATCTTCCTTATCTTCTCCGATGTTTTGTCGGAGACCTCTTTTGTATTCCCGTTCATCACGCGGGAAACCGTCATGCTGCTGACTCCCGCCCTTTTTGCGATATCTTTTAACGTAACCACTTTTCTCACCACTTTCCCGATTTCCTGTTATCGTTAACGTAATTATATCCTATTTTTTAGCCAGAATCAACAATTTCGAAAAAGAGTATTGACATTTTTTAGCGGTAAAATTATAATTACCTCAAACGTTAGCGCTAACGTATCGAGTAAAGGTTATCAGGAGGTGCAATTATGAAAAGATTACTTTCATTCTGTCTTGCCCTTGTCCTTGTCTTATCCCTGGCCGGCTGCAGCAGCGGCGGCAGCGGAAGCACGGCTTCTCAGGGTGTTCAGGACACACAGGCAGACAAAGGTCTGGAAGTCATGGGTGACAATGTAACCTACGACCCCAACCACCTTGTAAACAACGGTGATCCCATTTCCATCGACTGGTGGGTCTGGGCTTCAGAAGATATGTTCCGCGCCATAGCGGACGCCTATGAAGAGATACACCCGAACGTCACGATCAACATTATCAACAACCCCTGGGACGGATTCTTCACCAAACTTCCCCTTGCCCTGCAGAGAGGCGAGGACGGACCAACGCTCTTCAATGTCCACAACAGCTATGAGAATCTTATCCTCAATTACATGGAGCCTTACGACATTGATACGGATGAACTGATCGCCGACTATCCGTCCGCGTCAACCCATCTCATGGACGGCAATATCTACTATGCAGATTACGGGCTTTCCACCGGTATGTACTACTATAACAAAGAGCTCTGGGCAGAAGCAGGACTGACAGACGATGATATCCCGAAGACCTGGGACGAATTTATCGAAGTGGCTCAGAAACTGACAAAGTTCGATGAGAACGGAAACATGATCCAGGCCGGATACAACTACAACAACTATTTTAACTCCACAGTCATCGGTCTGAACTACCAGTTCGGAGACAACCTTTTCTCCGCAGACGGGAAAGAATCCCTTGTAAACAGCGACGGTATGAAAGATGCCGTCTCCTTCCTGGTCGACCTCTATGAAAAATATCATGTAGGCGACAAGGATTTCGGCACCAATTATGATCAGAGTTTCTATCAGGGCCAGAGCGCGATCGTATTTGCCTGGGGCTTCTTCGTAGGAAACCTTGCCCAGAACGCTCCGGATATCGACTACGGAACCTTTGAGATCCCCACTCAGGACGGCGATACGCCTTACGCATACTACCGCTATAACGGCGAGTCCACTCCGGGTATCAACAAGAACGCCAATGACGCACAGAAGGAAGTCGCGCAGGATTTCATGCGGTTCTTCTTCGCCAGCGACGACGTTCAGATCAGACTCAGCCAGGAAGGCGGTCTTGTTCCCGCGAAAACATCTCTTATGGACGCGCCGGAGCTGAAAGACACCCCGATCGTCAGGACTGTCGGCCCTCACATTGACCGCTACATATGGCCGGGCGCGATGCCTTCCACGGTAGAAAACAATATGAAGATCGCCGGCGAGGACATCCTGTACAACGGCAAAAGCATCGATGATGCCCTGAAGACCGCCGCGGATACGATCGATATTGACCTTGCAAACTCAGACTTCACTTCAAGTGAAAGTCTCTACGCGTACTATGAAGAGTAAAGGAGGGGAAATTTATGTTCAAAAGAAGACCGCTTCAAAGTAAAAGCGAGATCTGGATGCGGAATATCGCGATGGGATTCCTCATCATCTATATGACGATCTTCCTTATCATCCCTGTGATCATCGTCGTAGCGGGCAGCTTCCATCAGTGGAACCCGCTGAATCAGACTTACAACTGGATCGGGCTGGACAATTACATCCGGATGTTTTCCTATCCGACGTTCTGGCAGTCCATGATCAACACCGTGATCTTCTGCGTAGTCGTTGTCATTTTCCGTGTCTTTCTGGGACTTGCGATCGCCTACGCGCTCAACTCCAAACTGATGAAGCACAAGACGCTGTTCCGCACGATCTTTTACATGCCTACCGTGACGCCGCTGGTGGCTGTTGCCTATGTATGGAAGATCATGTACAATCCCCAGTTCGGACTGATCGACAATATCTTCGGGCTGGATATCAACTGGCTGTATGACAGCAGGTTCGCTCTCATTGCGCTGATGGTGATGACGATCTGGAAGGACTTCGGATACGCTGTGATCCTTTTCCTGTCCGGACTGCTCTCCCTTCCTTCCGACTGTTACGAGTCGGCAAGCATCGACGGGGCAAATGCATGGCAGACATTCCGGTACATCACTCTGCCTCTCCTGAAGCCGACCATGCTCTTCGTAGTGGTGACTTCCATCATTTCCTATCTGCAGGCATATGTCCCTGTACTGGTCATGACCACAGGAGGTCCCGGAACCTCAACCTACTTAAGTTCCTACCTTGTCTATGACCAGGCGTTCAAGCAGTATAACTTCGGTTTCGCGTCAGCCATCTCACTGTTTATCCTCGTGCTGACCGCGATATTCACCGTGATCTCATTCAAGGTCACCGGCGCAAATGAGAGTTAAGGGGGTCAGGATATGAAACACAAGACACTGAAAACAGCTTTATATATCGTGCTTGCTCTGCTGGGAGTCGTCACTGTCTTCCCGTTCGTATGGATGGTGCTCTCTTCCTTTAAGACAAACAATGAGATCCAGTCCATCGTGCAGACGCTGATCCCTCAGGAGGCGATCGTAGACAATTACCTGAACCTCCAGCAGACATTTGATTTCCTGAGATATTTTCTGAACAGTATCTTTATCGCCGTGGCGGTCACAGTGATCGTGATCTACACAAGCTGCCTGTGCGGCTATGTACTCGGAAAATATCAGTTTAAAGGTAAAAATATCATCTTCGGATTTGTCATGATGACCATGATGGTCCCCTGGTCGGTCACCATCATCCCGCGTTACACCATGTTTATGGAGGCAGGTCTCCAGGATACGTACATCTCCCTGATCCTGCCGGTCATGGTCAGCGGCTTCGGAATCTTCATGATGAAACAGAACATGGAATCGATCCCTGACGAACTGATCGAGGCGGCGAGGATGGACGGTTCCAATGAGTTCCAGACATTCCATAAACTGGTCCTCCCGCTGTGCAAAAACGGAATTTCCGCCATCGCGATCTTCCAGTTCCTCTGGGTATGGGAGGATTACCTCTGGCCGTACCTGATGATCGACAGCGAAAAGAAACAGCTCCTCGCCGTGGGACTTACCCTGTTCAACGGGCGGTATTCCACAGATTACGGCGGACTGTTCGCGGCAACCACGATCTCGATCCTGCCGGTCATCATCGTTTACGTTATCTTCCAGAAACGCTTCGTTGCAGGTGTTGCAGCCGGAGCGGTAAAAGGCTAAACGCAGCAGGCGTCAAAAGACTTTTTGGCGCCTTCATCATAAAATCTGAGATAGGAGAGTGTTTATATGAGACCTGAACTGATCGCAGCTACCCATCCTGAAACAAGACCTGAAAATATCGTCAAAGGAGACTGCTGGCGCATCAGCGTCCTGACAGAGAGCCTGCTGAGACTTGAGTATTCCCCGGAAGGCGTCTTTGAGGACCGCGCCACACAGTCCGTGTGGAACAGGGATTTCCCCGTTTCCGCATTCCAGTGCATTGAAACGGAAGATTCCCTGGAGATCATCACGGCGAAAGCCCATCTGATCTACAATAAAAAAGAATTTTCACCCAATGGTCTGTCTGTCCAGGCCATCGGAGATTACAGCGCATACCACAGCATCTGGCACTACGGAGAAGACTTCGAAGATCTGGGCGGAACGGCCCGCACACTGGATGTGGCGGACGGCGCCATCCCGCTGGAACACGGCATCATAAGCCGGAACGGATTTTCCGTGATGGACGACAGCCGCTCCCTGGCGCTGAGGGAAGACGGATGGGTTGAGCCCCGTCAGGAAGGATGCACAGACATTTATTTCTGGGCTTACGGCCACGATTATCTTCAGGCGCTGAAAGACTTCTGCCATCTGTGCGGGAAGACCCCCATGATCCCGAGATACGCCCTGGGCAACTGGTGGAGCCGTTATTACAAGTACACGGAAAAATCCTACAAGGCTCTGATGGAACGGTTTGAAAAAGAAGATATTCCTTTCTCTGTCGCAGTGGTCGACATGGACTGGCACCTTGTGGATATCGATCCGAAATACGGAAGCGGCTGGACCGGATATACATGGAACCGGGATTTCTTCCCTGACCCGGAGGGCTTCATGAAATGGCTCCATGACCGGAACATGCACATCACACTGAACCTCCATCCCGCCGACGGGATCCGTGCCTTTGAGGATGCTTATCCCCGGATGGCGGAGGCGATGGGGATAGATCCGAAAACAGAACAGCCGGTCGTGTTTGATATATCAGATCCGCATTTCCTTGAGGCGGCTTTTGAATATGTCCTTCATCCGGAGGAAGAAAAAGGCGTTGATTTCTGGTGGATCGACTGGCAGTCCGGAGGGATCAGCAAGGTCGAAGGACTGGATCCCCTGTGGATGCTGAACCATTATCACTATCTGGACAACGGAAGAGACGGGAAACGTCCCATGACGTTCTCCAGATATGCGGGACCGGGGAGCCACCGGTACCCCGTCGGATTCTCCGGCGATACGATCATCACCTGGGAATCTCTGGACTTCCAGCCGTATTTTACGGCCACGGCGTCCAACATCGGCTACGGTATGTGGAGTCATGACATCGGCGGCCATATGCTGGGGTACAAAGACGACGAGATGGCAGGAAGATGGCTGCAGTTCGGCGTGTTTTCCCCGATCATGCGCCTGCACTCCAGCAGCAGCGAGTTCAACGGCAAAGAGCCCTGGCGGTATAAACCGGAGATCCGCTCCATGATGGAGGATTTCCTGCGGCTGCGCCATCGTCTCATCCCCTATCTCTACACCATGGACCATCGGGCATACGAGGAGGATATCCCGCTGATGCTGCCGATGTACTACAACTATCCTGAGACAGAGGAAGCATACCACGTTCCCAACGAGTATGCCTTCGGAAGCGAACTGATCGCCGCCCCTGTCACAACACCCCGGATCTCCGGGCTGAACGCGGCAAAGACAAAGGTGTGGCTCCCTGACGGTGTCTTCTACGATATCTTCACAGAGAGGAAGTATCGCGGAAACCGGAATATCATGATGTATCGCGGTATCAATTCCATTCCTGTCCTTGCAAAGGCAGGCGCCATTATCCCGACAACCGGCGATATCCATGATGCGGGGAGCAATCCGGCGAATCTGTGCATCCACGTCTATGCAGGAGCAGACGGACGCTTCACCCTCTATGAGGACGACAACATTTCGGAGGAATACAAAAATGGGGTCTGCGTAACTACGGATATGTCCTTCTCCTGGGGAAAAGATGCCGAATTCGTGATCGGCGGAGCCCGGGGAACAACCGGACTGATCCCGGAAAAACGGACCTGCGCTGTAAAGATCCACGGCGTAACGTCCTGCGCGGACCGCGTCTCCGTATTCGTGAACGGATTCACTGATGCTCCCGACAGCCATCCTTTCTATGAACCGGATACCCGCACGCTCACCTGCACCCTGGAGGATATCCCCTCCGACGCGCGGGTCCGCATTCTCGTAAAGGATGTGTCAGAAGCAGAAAATGATATAGTCAAAGAAGCTTTTGACTTCCTGAACCAGGCGGAGATTTCCTTCGTCCTGAAAGATACGCTGTACCAGCTGATCGAAAACGCCGGGGACCGCCTGATCCTCCTGTCTCAGCTCCAGACAATGGAACTGGAACCGGATCTGCTTGGAGCCCTGACGGAAATCATTACCGCATAGCCGGGCAAGGGCGTGCCGCACTCAGTGTGACACGCCCTTATTTGCGACTGCGGCGAGCCAGAATCCGGACCTTGCCGGACATCCGGTGACCGTTTTTGCCGCCTGCCGCATAGCAACATCCTCTATATGGAAATGCTGTCCCTGTACTCTTTTGGTGTTTTCCCGACTGCCGCCTTGAAAAGCCGGGTGAAGTAATTTACATCCGGGATCCCGCAACGCTGCGCAATCGTCTGGATCTGGAGCCGGGTGGAATTTAATAGAAAAACCGCCTGCTCGATCCTCTTTCCGTTTACGTATTCCGTCAGAGTCTTTCCCGTCTCCTTTTTAAAAAGGGTAGAGAGATAGCTGGCGTTTACTCCCAGCTCCGCCGCCCGGGCTTTCAGGCTCAGATCCGCGGTCAGGTCCATATCAATCCGGGTCAGGACCTTTCGCACCAGCAGGGAATAGTCCTTCATGGAGTGGTTTGTCACCAGAAGGCAGTATTTCCGCACCATTTCTCTGCTGAGCGGGATCACCCCCTTCTCCGATGTGAGCTGTTCAATCCTCCGGGCAAACTGGGAGGACATCTCATCAATATGGATCGGGTGCACGTCCGCACTTTCCACTGCTTTCCTCAGAAGAGTATTCAGGATGATGAGATAGTTCTTTGCATTTCTGAGCCGGTCCGGCGTTCTGCGCTCCATCCACTGAACTGCGAAACCATTCATAAACGCCTCCGCTCTGTGGGCCTGACCTTTCGCCACAGCCCGTATCAGCCTGTTCTCCTCCTCATACCTCTCCTCAAGGATCTTCATGATCTGCTGCGGCTCCTCCGCCATACTTCCATCCTTTTCCTCTCCTGTCCTAAAATCAACAGAACCTGAGCTGTCCATATCCTGAAGACGGAAATTATCTATTCCTCCCCATATGCATTCGCCAAACGAGTTCACAATGGAAAGCAGCACGCTCTCATCAAGGATCCGCGGCAGTCCCATATAAAACTGTTCAAGGCGCCGGTACTGATCCTGCGGAAAGGAAATGCGCTCCGCGATATCAAGGATCATCTCCCTGGTGAGTTCTGTCAGCATATAAGGGCCAATGAGCAAAAACTCCTCTCCTTTTTCTTTTCCGCAACTAATCGTACATTTATTTTCTATTATCATACAATTTTTAGGTTGTTTCAACAAAAAGTAAAAAATATGCGAAAGCATCAAAAAATTTTCCTCACATCATATTCCGGAATACCGTATACTTATACTCATGTTCCGGACTGCGGCCACAGGTATCAGAGGCCGTACCGCAGCGCAAGGCAACAGGCCGCTGCCGCCAAAGCATTCAAAAAGGAGGTAACTGTAATGCTTAACTATTCAATGCTGTATCCCCGTGAATCCGTATCACGCCGCGCCGTTTCTCTGGACGGCATGTGGAAATTCTGCCTTGACTGGGATTCAAATGGAGAAAATAACAACTGGCAGGAAGGGATCCCCGGAGAGGATATGATTCCCGTACCCGCAAGTTTTCAGGACTTTTACACGGACAAGGACATCCGGGAGTATACCGGAGATCTCTGGTATGAGAAGGAGATCTTCGTTCCGGGCGAGTGGAAAGGGAAACAGGTTCTCGTCCGTTTCGGAGCCGCAACCCACCGCGCAACCGTATATGTAAACGGGATCAACGCCGCGGAACACGAGGGAGGATTTCTCCCGTTCTGTGCGGATATAACTGATCTTGTACATTACAACGCATATAACAAAGTGGTAGTCAAGGTCAACAACGAACTGACTGAGACAAACATCCCCTGCGGTCAGACCGTTACCCTTCCGACGGGAAAGAAAATGTGCAAGCCGTACTTTGATTTCTTCAACTATTCCGGTCTGCAGCGGTCCGTCTGGCTGACGGCGCTTCCAAAGGAATCCATTTTTGACATTGATACTGTCAACGAACTGTGCGGTCCGGATGCAAAGATATCCTATACAGTAAAGACGACCGGAGATCATCCGGTAACTGTAGAACTGTTGGATAAAGAAGGAAAACAGGCGGCGTACTGCGAAGGAAAAGAAGGTGTTCTGGAAGTAAAGGACGCTCATCTGTGGAAAGTAAGGAATGCTTATCTGTACCATATGGTGATCCGTATCGTGGACGAAGGCGAGATCCTCGACGAATACACTCAGGACATCGGCATCCGCACCGTGGAAGTAAAAGGCACAGATATCCTGGTAAACGGGGAACCGGTATATCTCAGAGGATTCGGGAAGCACGAAGACAGCGACATTGTCGGCCGCGGATTCAATATCGGTGTGATGAAGAGAGATTTTGAGCTGATGAAATGGATCGGCGCCAACTCCTTCCGCACCTCCCACTATCCGTACAGCGAGGAGATCTATCAGATGGCTGACCGGGAAGGTTTCCTTATCATCGATGAAGTTCCCGCGGTCGGTCTGTTCGAGAGTCTGATGAACTTCATGGAGGCAAGCACCGGAAAACAGACTGCATTCTTTGAGAAAGAAACGACTCCGATCCTGCTCCAGGCACATCTGCGCGCAGTGGAGGAAATGATCACAAGAGATAAAAACCACCCCAGCGTCATCGCATGGAGCCTCTTAAATGAACCTGAGACCACAAGCGATGCGGCGGTTCCCTATTTTAAAGAAATCTTTGACAGAGCGCGCGCACTGGATCCGCAGAAACGTCCGCGCACCTTTGCCATGGTAATGAACTCCACTCCCGATAAATGCAAGTGCTTCCAGTTCAGCGATATCATCGCTCTGAACCGCTACTACGGATGGTACGTGAGCGGCGGGTACGATATCTCCGTCGCGGAAAAACTCTTCCGCCAGGAAATGGACGCATGGAAAGCACTGGATCTGAATAAGCCGTTTATCTTCACCGAGTACGGTGCGGATACGCTTTTCTCCGAGCACAAGCTCCCCTCTGTGATGTGGAGTCAGGAATATCAGGCGGAATATCTTAAGATGAACAACGACGTATTCGATTCCTACGACTTTGTCAAAGGAGAGCAGATCTGGAACTTTGCCGATTTCCAGACAACCGAGGGGATCATGCGCGTCAATGGCAATAAGAAGGGCGTATTTACACGTCAGCGCCAACCCAAGGATATCGCCTATAAATTGAAAGAGCGCTGGGAGAGCCTTCCGCTCGGTTATAAAGGCTGATTTCCTGCATGTTAACTTAAGTTGACAAACTTCCATCCTCCGATGGTAGACTTAAGTGACACCTTCTGGTATGCTTTTTTCAGCAGACAGAAACGGTGCACTGGCAAAGTCTGACCACAACCGACAGGAGGAAACAATAACATGACTTTTCAGGAACAACTTATTACATTAAGAAAACAGTATGGCCTCTCCCAGGAACAGCTCGGATCAAAGCTTGGCGTCACCCGCCAGACTGTATCTAAATGGGAACTCGGCATTACGACTCCGGAGATGGATAAACTGATGCTGCTTGCTGACCTGTTCCAGATATCCATAGATGAACTCGTAGGCAGAGGGGCAAAAGATGCAGAACCAGAAGCAGGACACGCACGTACCGGCGAGGAGGCTCCTCCGGTAAAGGAAATCCACTATATTCCATATCCCTGGCATTACGAATACAAGAGCCGCAGGACTCTCTTCGGTCTTCCTCTCATACACGTCAATATCGGAAGATGGATCCCCGGACAGAAGCACTGTCGTGCAAAAGGGATCATCGCGGTCGGGAACATCGCGTCCGGCATTCTTTCCCTGGGCGGAATCGCATCTGGCATCTTCTCTCTTGGCGGGATCTCCGCAGGAATTTTCTCCTTTGGCGGACTGTCCGTGGGACTTCTGCTCGCCCTTGGAGGATTTTCTGTGGGAACTGTCGCAGTGGGAGGACTTGCTCTCGGAATCTTCGCAGTGGGCGGCGGTGCCTTTGGCGTCTACGCTCTCGGCGGAGTAGCGGTGGCTCAGAAGATTGCTGCGGGAGGAGCCGCACAGGCAGTCATCGCCATTGGAGATGCCGCGAACGGAGATATCGTCTTTGACATCAATTCTCCGATTTCTCCGGATGTGATCCGGGATGCGATCCTTGAAAAATTCCCGGGGACATGGAACATTATCGTAAACATCTTTTCCCATACCATATAGTCCGGGAAGAATTTTCATCTTACAGACAGTAAAAAGTTTTCTCTTTAATGCAAAGAAGCTGCAGCCAGGCGGGGGCCTCTTTTTCTCCCACTTGACGCAGCTTCTTTCATGCTCCATCCTATATCTCAAACAGGCTCATCTGATGCCAGTTCTCTTCTTTTTTCTTTTTCTCTACATTTTCTTCTTCCATTATTCCACCAGGAAGCTTCTCAAGAAACTCTGACATTTCTCCGGATGTCGTGAGGAATAGTTCCTCCTTCGCCCGGGTCATCCCCACATAAAACAGCCTTCTCTCCTCTTCTAAATCAGAGGGATGTTTTTCGCTTTCCAGAGGAATCGAGCCCTGATCCACACCATAGATAAATACCACCGGGAATTCCAGCCCCTTTGAGCCGTGCAGCGTCATAATGGTCACAGCATCGGCCGTATATTTTTTCGTTCCGCACCGCCTCAGATCGCTCTCCACTCCCAGACTGATGGCATTCATAAACTCCGGCATGGTCTTATAGAATACGGTCATCTGGAGAAGTTTCTGCATCGCCGGATCCTTCGACAGTCCCATCTCCTCCATCCACTGCTCCACAAATTTCTGCGGCTTTTTCTTCTGATACAGAGGTCTGAATTTCTCCGCTGCTGACCGGATCACCTCTCCTGTCATCTCATTCCACTCCAGTTTCCAGAGTTGCTCCGCTGCGCTTTTCATCGCTTCAATATCCTCCGGTTTTTCCAGATAGCGGAAGAAGCAGATACTGTCCTGCACCGTACTCTCCTTCAGAAAATCCTCCCGTCCCGCCACAATATAAGGAATACTCTCCTTCTTCAGGCATTTCTCCACCAGTTCCGCCTGGTGATGGGTCCTGCACAGAACAGCGATCTCGTCAAATCCCCTGACTCTGCGCTCTCCCCTCTCCCACGCGTTCTCATGGGCCTCCAGCATTCCGATACCGCCAACCAGACGGTTGATCTCTTTCGCGATAAAAACAGCCTCTCCCATCGGACTGCCTGCATGGATCAACCGGACCGGCACATTGTCCGGACAGTTGGGGTGAAGTACCTGCCGTCCGTTGCTGCGACATGGGTTTTCCTCCCGCCGGCTCTCGCCCGGGACCTCTCCGGCTCCACCCTTTTCCTGAAATATCACAGCCGTCGCCGCATTCAGGATCTGCGGAGAGGAACGATAGTTTTCTCTCAGCGTCACCGTCTCAAGGTCACTGTATTCTTTCTTAAGCTTATCAAAACATTTCGCATCCGCTCCCCGGAATCCGTAAATAGACTGATCCGGATCCCCGATCACAAACAGCTCCCTTCCCGCAGAACTCCACAGTTTTACCAGACGGAACTGAATCGGATCGATATCCTGAAACTCATCTACGAGCAGATAGCGGAATTTCTTTTCCCATCCTTCTGCTGTCCTGCCATTTTCGATCCGCTGTATCGTCCGCAGCAGAAGGTCATCAAAGTCCCACAGATTCCTCTCTTCTTTCTTTTTCTCGTAAAGATTCCAGGCCTTCTTCCATTCCTCTTCCGGTATCTTTTCTTCTGCCGGCATCGCTTCTTCTGCTGCTGTTCCCGACTTACATCTTGAAACTGCCTCCAGGAACCGTTTTGCACTTATGGAGATACCGCTCTCCACGATCGTCTCTTCGGACAGTCTGCGCTGTTCCTCCTCGGTCATGAGTACTGGCGCCTCTCCCTGGGCCTTCAAAAACTCCAGACAGATTGCGTGAAATGTGCCGATCTGCATGACACGTGCCGCCTGTTTCTTTCCTGTTTCCCGCTCGATTCTCTCCCTCATCTCGGCAGCTGCCTGGTTAGTGAAAGTGACCGCAGTGATGTCTGACGGCTTCACTTTCCGGTATTCCAGCAGATAGCGCAGACGGGAGACCAGAGTCTTTGTCTTTCCTGTTCCGGGACCTGCCTTCACGGCGATCCGGGGTGCAGTACAGCGCACCGCATACGCCTGCTCCGGGTTCAGGACCGGAGCGGACGGTTTCTCCTTGCCCACATTCACCAGTCTCGCAGTCTGGCCATCCTCTGATTTCAGTATCCGGGTATTTTCCGTTTCCGAATTCAGAGGATCCGCCTGCATTGCTTCGGAAACTTCTGAATGCTCATCCGGCTTTCCGACACTGTCCCTGTCCTTAGCCTTCTCTCTGTTTGAAGATATGGTTTCCATCTCCGGCACTCCCAGCATATCAAAAAAGTTCATCTGTCCTTCCGTGTTGTTCAGCTCCTCTGCGCTGAACAGCCTGATCACACCATACTCCCCGTCAAATCCCGGGATCCGCTCCACCTGCCCCTTTCGGAGCCGTTCAATCCCTTCCGCGATCCGCGTACCTGCTGCCTGCCGGATCTCTTCCAGGGGCAGGTTCCGCAAAATCTCAAACTCTGGTCCCAGTTCCGTCAGGAGACGTTTGTACTCCCGGTCCACCTTTTTGCTTGACGATGACGCTCCGATGGATGCTCCGATCACTTCAGGAAGAGGGACCAGACTCTCAAACCGCTTTGCGTTTTCTTTGATATATCCTTCCGCCCGGTCAGCCAGTTCCTCTACCCGGTGGGACACTCCGATGGTAATCTTCCTCCCGCATACAGGGCATTTTCCGTTGTATTTCATAGTCTCGGAAGGCGTCAGACAAAGATTGCATTTCCTGTGCCCATCCATATGATATTTTCCTTCTTCCGGGAAAAATTCAATAGTGCCGTCAAGGCCGGCCCCTGTCTGGATTGCATCTGCAAGAGCGCTGTAAGACATTGGGATATCAAACAGATTTGCCTCCCGCCCGAGTTTTGCAGGCGAATGTGCATCTGAATTAGAGATCAGCTGAAAACGATCCAGCGCGGACACACGCCAGTTCATCGGCGGATCCGAGGAAAGTCCTGTCTCCACAGCATGAATATAGGGCGTCAGATCTTCAAAGCACTCCTCCACACTGTCAAACCCGGAAAACGCGCCGAACAGAGAAAAGTGCGGAGTCCAGATATGAGCCGGAACATAAACAGCAGACGGACACAGTTCCAGAATGATCTCAAGAAGGTCATGACAGTCCAGTCCCAGGATCGGCCGGCCATCTGAATGGATATTCCCGATCTGCTCCAGTTTTGCAGAGATCTTCTCCGCATCCTCCAGCCCCGGAAGCAGGATCAGGCTGTGAATCTTGCGCACTTTCCCGTTTTTCTTATAGATTGAACTGATCTCTCCGGTGACGGCAAAGCGGGGGATCATCGCCCCGGGGATTTCACTGTCCTTGATCCGGTATTCCTTCTTCAGGACATAAAGGCCGTCCTCTGCAGGCTCCAGTTTCTCTGCCAGTTCCTCACGCCATGCCGGGTGAGTAAAGTCTCCTGTCCCGACGATCTGGATCCCCTTTCTGCGTGCCCAGAGATCCAGATATTCCGGCGTACATTCTTTACTCGTCGCCCTGGAATATCGGGAATGAATATGTAAATCTGCAATGTACATTGAAATCACCTCTGTACCTTATCCTGATGTATTGTATTTATCAAAAATTCCAGTTCCAATTTTATCACAGAAAATGCGAAACCGCCACCGACAGAAATGGAACCCTGTCTGGAATGTACCTCGACCACATTGAAATAGTTTTTATCTATTCCATCCAGGAATATATTACATCCGAAGTGGAATTGACTCTGTAACTTCCGCTCACTATAATGAGAACCGAATCAAGGGGGTTCTTCATTATGAAAACAATCACGAAATTAAATAAATCATTTTATGAAAGGATGTTCTGCTATATCACCGGACTGCTTATCATGTCCGTGGGTTCTAACCTGTTCCTGAAAGCCGCACTCGGGGTCGCGCCAAGCTGTACGATCGCACTTGCTCTTTCAGAAATCTTTCCCGCCCACAGCTATGCAGTTTTCAATTTTCTCGTAAACTCGTTCCTGCTCCTCTGCGAGATTGCAGTAGTAAAGAAGGTCGAGAAAAAGCAGGCTGTACAGCTTGCCCTTACTTTCCTGTACTCGCTGTTTATCCAGTGGACAGCAGGCCCGCTCCGCTTTATCACAGCAGACACCATGATCGCCAGAGTGGTCTTAAGTTTTGCTGCCTGCGCCGTGCTCGCCACAGGCATCTCATTCACAGTAAATTCCGGATTTGCAGTGCTGCCAATGGAGGGCTTTGTGGCAAGTCTTTCCCAAAAGACCGGGAAACCCTTCGGAACGATCCGGGTTTATACGGAGATCAGTATCACCATTATCTCCGGGATTGTATCGATCATCTGCCTTGGAAATATTTCCGTTGTGGGTATCGGAACCGTGATCGCGGCAGTCTGTACAGGAACGATCACAAATCTTCTTTCCCGCTTTTTTACGAGAGGATTTCTTCTTTCCCGCGCCGCCGCAGCATGATAACAAGATATATAAAATAAAAAAGTACTGTGCTCTTCTCTGCAGCACAGTACTTTTTGCAACGGCGACGAGCCAAAGTCCGGGCAGCCCTCGGCAGGATTATCTTCACCTGCCGCTGTGCTGCCCGGATTTCTCACCCTTTCGGATTCTCACAGGATCTCTTTTCGAATCTGTCCCTCTTCTGCCCGAAACGGTTCCGGTCTCTCACAGGAAGATCTAATATCCGTAAATGCTCCCAATCCTCCGCCTGCCAGCATAGCGTTCAGAATCTCATGGACATGATATGCCATCTCACCGGAAGGCCGGAGAGGTGTGCTGTTCAGAATCGTATCCGCAAGATCGGCAGGCCCGATTCCTCTGCAATTATCACTGTACTCATTGACGGCGGGCAGCACACAGGGTTCCTGTTTCTCGCGGGGATCCATCGTGTTCGGAAGGAAACGGACTTCCCCGCCGAACTGGTTCGGATCTGTCAGGAACAGAATCCCCTTTGTCCCGTAGATCGTAAAATAAGCCTGATCTTCTGTCACGGAATCCGCATCAATATGGAATGTTCCTGTTACGCCGCTCTCCAGCTGTATCACTGCATTGACCTGGCTTTCATTGGGCGTATCCATCACCTGCCCGTACAGAGGAGTCCCCGGCACGATATTCCTGTGTACAGGATAGGGATGGCCCACAATACTCCCTACTCTCGCTGCCGGTCCCAGAAGACTCACAAGCGCGGTAACATAGTACACGCCATAATCACAGACAATGCCGCCGCCCGGCTGCCGGAGAAAATCAGCAATACAGAGCAGAATATCATTGTTCCTGTTTGCGGAGACAGCAAAGGAATGGATCTCGCCCAGCATTCCTCTGTCAATGGCATCTCTTGCAGTCTGCAGCGCCGCCCCCATAAAGGTATCCGGGGCCGATGCCAGATAAAGTCCTTTCTCACGGGCAAGCCGGACCAGTTCCTCTGACTTTTCCAGCTCGTCTGTCAGTGTCTTCTCTGTATAGACATGTTTTCCATGTTCCAGTGCTTTCCTGATCACACTGTAGTGGACATGGGCAGGCGTCAGATTGACAATGAGCCGGATCTCCGGATCATTCATCGAGCGCGGTCGCTTTAGCGACAAATTTCCACTTCGCGCGAGTGCGCATCCCGCGGAGCGTTTTGTTTGATAGGGAACAAAGTTTCCTATCAAACAAAGAACCGGAAAATGTTTCATTTTACCAAAACATCTTCCGGTTCTTTACCTTTGATCTGTTATTCAGTTTTTTCATCCTGTGCTGTACCTCTGATCATTATTTCAGCAGTCTGTACATCTGGTAAGCATTGGCATTGCCGTTTAAAGAAAGAAGTCCCGCTGAAATTATCGCAGCATTTTCTGTAAAGTAATTTTTTATTCTCTCTTTCAGGGATACGTTTTCCTCTCTTACTGTATAATTTTCTCTATTGATAGCGATCGTACTCATGATCTTTCTCTCCTTTTTATTCTCTGTTTACTTTCTTTCCTTGTTACGCCTATATCATAGCGCACGCCTTTCAAAGAAAACAGACCATTTTTTGACCTTTTTCAAGGCGATATTGACTTTTTCAACATTATGCACCAAAGGCATCCCCTTTGATTCACCAGAAGTATTAGACAGGGGACGGCAGACGTTCTACAATATAAAATACAGAGGAGGAGATATTTTATGAAGTATACAAAATTAGGCAATTCTGATCTGAATGTTTCCCGCGTGTGCATGGGATGCATGGGCTTCGGAGATCCGGCACGGGGCCAGCACTCCTGGACACTGGATGAAGAACACAGCCGTGAGATCATAAAACATGGTCTGGAACTGGGCATCATTTTCTTTGACACGGCCATCGCCTACCAGAGCGGAACGAGCGAGCAGTATCTGGGACGTGCCCTGAAGGATTTTGCAAAAAGGGACGACGTGGTTGTTGCGACAAAGTTCCTCCCCCGCACACCGGAGGAGATCGAAGCAGGCGTCACAGGTCAGCAGCACATTGAAAACATGCTGAACAAAAGCCTGGAAAACCTTGGTATGGATCACGTCGATCTTTACATCTATCACATGTGGGATCATCAGACTCCGATCTACGATATCCTGGACGGACTCAACCGAATGGTAAAAGCAGGGAAAACACGATATATCGGTATCTCTAACTGCTTCGCATGGCAGCTTGCCAAAGCAAATGCTCTTGCTGAAAAAGAGGGATTTGCCAAATTTGTTTCCATCCAGGGACATTACAACCTGATCTTCCGGGAAGAAGAACGGGAGATGGTTCCCTTCTGCCGCGAGGACAATATCGCCCTGACTCCGTACAGCGCCCTTGCCGGGGGCCGTCTCTCCAAGCACAGAGGCGAGACGTCGAAGCGTCTGGCGGAGGACAGCTATGCAAAACTGAAATATGAAGATACTGAATCCCAGGATCAGGTGATCATTGACCGGGTCGCTGAAATAGCAGAAAAACGTGGAGTTACAATGACCGAAGTCTCCCTTGCATGGCTCCTGACGAAGGTCACTTCTCCGGTGGTAGGCGCTACGAAGTTCCACCATGTGGAGGGCGCCGCAAAGGCGGTGGATCTGGAGCTGACCGATGATGAGATCGCTTATCTGGAAGAGCCCTATGTTCCTCATAAGCTCGTGGGCGTGATGGCTCAGAATACGGCAGCCTCATCGAGCGAAAAGCATGTATGGTCCACAGGGGATCAGAAGGTCTGAGCGGAAAGAAATCCAAATATACCGTCTGTCGAAGATGGGCGTGCTGCACGAGGATAATGTAATCCTCGTGCAGCACGCCCATTTTTTATAACATCGGCTGCAGACATTTCACGATCTTCTCTATGGTCCTGACAAAAGTCTCCGTATCCGCCTCCGGATTGCTCAGATAAGCATGATAGGTCCCCTGTATACAGTATGACAAGAGAATATTTTTTTCGATATCGTTTTTATACTCCGGATATTTCCGGAAGATCACTTTCTTCAGCTCACGATCAAGCTGGTTCGCCAGATGATTCTGCTCTTTCCCGGAAAACAGTATCTTGATCAGTGATATCTGTGACAGAAAGGCCAGGCAGAGTGCTCTTGTAAATGCGTCCGAATTCTCAAATGTATAGTCTTTCAGATGCTCAATGCTGTTTATGATGGACATGACAGTCTCTTTTTCTATGGACTCGGACAGGTCATAGATATCCGCATAGTGAGCATAAAATGTCGACTTATTGATACATGCCTCCGCACACAGTTCTTTCACCGTAATCTTCTCCAGCGTTTTCTTGGCGCGCAGTTTGATAAACGCATTCTTGATCGCCTTTTCTGTTTTTTCAATCCTGAGATCCATTGGTTCCTCCTGCTTTCAAGAACTTTTTCCCGGCCGGAATCTTCCGTTTCATAATCAACCGATATTAACCGACGCTTCTGTCAAAATGGTTGGATTTCCAACCCATCCTCTGAATTGTCGGTGGACGACCGGACGGATTCCCGTTATTCTTATTATACAGTGAAAAGCAACTACAGTCTATTAAAATAAAAAACCGGAGGTAATTATGGATTTTTACGGATTCTACACAGGAAAGATCTTTGACGCCTACAAATATCTTGGCGCCCATGTAACAGATAAAGGAGTGATCTTCCGCACCTTTGCCCCCTCCGCATCGAAGATCTCCGTCATCGGAGAGTTCAACGAGTGGGAAGAAAGTCCCATGGAGAAGGCACACGACGGAAACTTCTGGGAGTTCACCTCAGAAAAGGCCCGTCCCGGCATGATGTACAAATACCGGATCTACGACCAGGCCGGTCAGTTTATCGATCACTGCGATCCTTACGGATACGGAATGGAACTGCGGCCCAACACAGCCTCCATCATCCGGGATACGGAAACCTATCATTTTCATGACGCGGCATGGATGAAGAAACGCACAGCCCGGCTCCGGGAACCGCTGAATATCTACGAAATTCACTTCGGTTCCTTCCGCAAGCCTTCCGACGAGCCGGACGCATGGTATAACTACGAAGAAATGGCGGATATTCTGATCCCCTATGTAAAAGAAAACGGGTACAACTATCTGGAGATCATGCCTCTCTGCGAGTATCCCAGCGATGAGTCCTGGGGGTATCAGGGCACCGGATTCTTCAGTCCCACTTCCCGCTATGGCACGGCGGATCAGCTCAAAGCCTTTGTGGACGCCTGCCACCAGAATAACATCGGCATCATCCTGGATTTTGTCCCCGTACATTTTGCGGTGGACTATTACGCACTGGCAAATTACGACGGGACAGCACTGTACGAATATCCTCATGCCGCAGTGGGACAGAGCGAGTGGGGAAGTTGCAACTTCATGCATTCCCGCGGTGAAGTACGTAGCTTTCTTCAGTCCGCCGCCAATTACTGGCTCACCGAGTTCCACATGGATGGTCTGCGTATGGACGCTATCAGCCGCGCGATCTACTGGCAGGGGACGCCGGAACGGGGCGTCAACTCCAACGCAGTGGAATTTCTGAAAAATATGAACCGGGGGCTGAAAAAGCTCCATCCATCCGCCATCCTCGCCGCAGAGGATTCCACCAGTTTCCCCGGAGTCACTGACGCTCCTGAAACAGGGGGACTTGGCTTTGATTATAAGTGGGACATGGGCTGGATGAACGACACTCTGGACTACTTCCGCACGGATCCTCTGTTCCGCGGCGGATGCGGAAGCAAGCTTACCTTCTCCATGGCATATTATTATGATTCCAACTACCTGCTGCCCCTCTCCCACGACGAAGTCGTACACGGGAAAGCCACGATCCTCCAGAAAATGTTCGGCGATTATGAAATGAAATTTCCTCAGGCGCGGGCGTTCTATATGTACATGTACGCTCATCCGGGCAAGAAACTGAACTTCATGGGAAATGAGATCGGCCACTTCCGGGAGTGGGACGAAAAGAGAGAACAGGACTGGAACCTGCTGGACTTCCCGGCTCATCAGGATTTTCACCGGTTCATGACGGATCTGAACCGGTTCTATCTGGAACACCCGGCTTTCTTTGAAAAAGACTATGACGCAGACGGATTCCAGTGGCTGGACTGCCATTCCGAAGAGCGTTGCGTATATGCCTTTGAACGTGCAGGGAAAAAAGAAAGGATCGTAGCTGTCTTTAACTTTTCCGGGGCGGAGCAGAACGGATATCAGCTTGAGATCCCCGGTGCCGTAAAACTGGAACGCATATTCTGCAGCGAACTTCCTGCATACGGCGGAAAGGGCGGCGGGGAAGTAAAATTCCTTCCTGATAAGTCAGATTCCGGAAAATCAGTATTTGAGTTCACGCTGCCTCCGTTTTCAGCGGAATACTATATGATAAAAGAAATTTGATCCTTCTTTTCAACCCGGGACAGCGCGGAAAATACACCGCGCTGTCTTTCATTTTGGGGGCTGATACGATTCGTTGCTTGCCTCCCACACTCTTCCTGTGTTATCCTCATATCATCTTATCTAAGGCGGAGGGCCTCTGTCCCTGATCTTACCGCCGGATAATCATTTTATTTCATGCTCTGTATTCGGAGT
>DWVT01000219.1 GCA_019120075.1 Candidatus Mediterraneibacter excrementigallinarum | reverse complement strand
ACCAGTTCATAATCCAGCACAGGATCATCGAGCAGCGCCGCCATCAGCCGCGCCCGGGCCTTCTGGCTCTTCTCCAGATAGAACTCCAGTTTCTTCCGTCCCGTCTCCTCGTCAAGAAGCAGGCGGAGCCGGCGTTTCATCCTGGCATTTTCCTTCTGCTTGATGGGCAGGACTGTCTTGAGCGCCTGGATCATGGTGCCGCCATAGTTCTCCTTCATCCAGGCGGCAAGGGCAATGAGTTTTGCCTCGATCTCCACACCCTCCCTGGAAATATCCTCAATCTCTTTCACCTTTGACAGATCATAGTCGCAGGTCTCGGAGATTCCGGTCACGTAGCCCTTCGTGCGCCGGTTTCCGTTTCCAAAAGGCACCAGCACTTCCATGCCCACTTCCAGTTCCCCCTCCAGCCGTTCCGGGATCCTGTACTGGAAGATCCTGTCCAGTTTTTCATGTTTTATATCTATGATAATATCTGCAAACACATGCTCACTCCGTTTTCAGTTCCTCAAGCACTTCCGCGATCAGGACACGTTCATCCATGGGATATTTGACCCCTTTGATCTCCTGATAATCTTCGTGTCCTTTTCCGGCAAGGACGATGACGTCCCCCGGTTCTCCATGGGAAATGGCATATTTGATCGCCTCTTTCCGGTCACAGATCTCCACATATTTTCCATCGGTCTTTCCAATCCCGATCTTGATATCGTCAATGATAGCCTGAGGTTCCTCAAACCTCGGATTGTCCGACGTGATGATAGTCAGATCCGCAAGACGTCCGGACACCTCGCCCATCTCATACCTTCTGTCCTTTGACCGGTTTCCTCCGCATCCGAACAGGCAGACAAGCCGCTTCGGATGATACTCTCTCAGAGTGGTAAGAAGACTCTCCAGACTCATGGCGTTGTGGGCGTAATCAATCATCAGTGTGAACTCATCGGACACCTTGATCATCTCAATGCGCCCTTTCACCTTTGCCTTCTTCAGCGCCTCTTTGATCTTATCTGCCGGGACATTGAAGTAATGGCAGACAGCAATAGCAGACAGAGAATTGTACACGCTGAACTTGCCAGGGATATCGATCTCCACGTCAAAGTCCATCAGCCCCGCCACATGATAGGCGACTCCCAGATAGCCCGGTCTGGATACCAGCTCCACATTCTCCGCGCGAAGATCCGCCTTCTCTGAGAAGCCGTAGGTCTCGATCCGGCAGGTGGAACCCTGGAAGACGTCCTCAAAATATTTGTCGTCCACATTCGCGATACCAAGTTTACACTGCTTGAACAGAAGCCCCTTGCATCTCTTATAATCGTCAAAATCTTTGTGCTCGTTTGGACCGATATGATCATGCCCCAGATTGGTGAAGATACCGATCTCAAAGGGGATTCCGGCCGTCCGGTGGAGCATCAGCCCCTGGGAGGATACCTCCATGACCACGCTGTCGCACCCTTCTTTTACCATCTCCGCAAAATACTGATGGATGGTAAAGGACTCGGGCGTCGTGTTTGCCGCCGGGATGTGTTTCTTGCCGATGATCGCCTCAATGGTCCCGATCAGACCTACCTTATGGCCCACTCCTTCAAGAATCGATTTGATCATATAAGTGGTCGTGGTCTTTCCTTTTGTACCAGTGATCCCGATGATCTTCAGTTTTTCCGCAGGATACCCGAAATATGCCGCGGACATGAGAGCCAGCGCATATCTCGTATCCGGCACCCGGATCACCGTCACGTTCTCCGGCACCTCCACCTCTTTTTCCACAACCAGGGCCGCAGCCCCTTTCTCCGCCACATCCGGAGCGAACCTGTGTCCGTCCGACACTGCGCCGCTGATGCAGACAAAAACTGAACCCGCTTCCACCTTTCTCGAATCATTGACAAGGGTTGTCACTTTAGTCTGATCACTGCCCTGAACAACTTCATATTCAAGACGTTCCAATAATTTATCTAATCTCACGGTTACATTCCTCCTGATCTGGATATTATATTCATATTTAGCGATGCCAGGATCAAAAGGTCCAGGCCCGCATGAGCCTGCTCATAAGCGGGTGAAAGACCTCTTGCCTCCAACATCATTTACCTGTGTTATAGAATACCACAATCTCCCCCCAGTTGCAAAAAATACAATTTTTCTGGACAAGGACCGGGGATTACGCTATGATATGGAAGCAACTTTATCGGGAAATCACTGCATCAGATATGTTGCAGCCCTTTTCAGGCTGTAACTCAGGTATTGACAAAATTATTTCAAAAGTAAGAAAGGAAAGAGAGGATTTTATTTTGCTTACAGATTTTATCAACGCACTGAGCGATCTGCTCTACAGTTACATTCTGATCATCCTGTTGTTGGGAACAGGGATCTATTTTTCCATCCGGACCCGTTTTGTGCAGTTCCGGCTTTTCATCGAATCGCTTCGCGTGGTGGCGCAGCCGGGATCCGATGAAAACGGACTTTCTTCATTCCAGGCGCTGATGGTGTCCACCGCCTCCCGCGTCGGTACTGGGAACATCGCCGGGATTTCCACCGCGATCTGCCTGGGCGGCCCGGGCGCTGTCTTCTGGATGTGGCTCACCGCCATCCTCGGAAGCGCGTCTGCATTCATCGAAAGTACGCTGGCACAGATCTACAAACGCCGGGCAGAGGACGGAAGTTCCTACGGCGGTCCCGCGTACTACATCCAGGCCGCTCTGAAAAAGCACTGGATCGGCGTCGCTTTCGCCGTTTTCCTGATTCTGACCTACATGGGCGGATTCAACCTGGTAGCTTCTTTTAACATCGCCGACTCCTTCCGGGCTTACAGCTTTTTCAACGAGTCCTCCACACCGATGATCGTTGGGCTGATCCTGGCTGTGATCTTTGCAGTCTGCATCTTTGGCGGAAGCAAACAGATCTCACGGATCACAGAGGTCCTCGTTCCGTTTATGGGGCTTTTCTATCTGGCGGTGGCGCTGTTCATCGTGGTCACTCATTACTCGCTGATCCCGCAGATGTTCTCAAGCATCTTTTCAAACGCCTTTGATTTCCACGCCATCTTCGGCGGCTTCACCGGCTCCTGCATCATGAACGGGATCAAGAGGGGACTGTTCTCCAACGAGGCCGGCGTAGGTTCCGCCCCCAACGCTGCCGCCAGCGCGGCGGTATCCCATCCGGTAAAACAGGGGCTGGTGCAGATGCTGTCTGTATTCATCGATACGATCCTGATCTGCTCCGCCACTTCCTTTATGCTCCTGTGCTCGGGCGTGGCCCCCAGCGAAGAACTCAAAGGTATGCCCTGGGTACAGGCGGCAGCATCCGAATCACTGGGCGGCTTCGGAACAGTCTTTATCACCATCGCGCTCTGCCTGTTTGCCTTCACCACACTGATCGGCAACTTCTACTATGCAGAGATGGGACTGAAATATCTGTGCGGACGCACACCGGGAAAAGCACTCCTCAATGCCTTCCGCATCATCGCCGCACTGATCGTCCTGGCGGGTTCCGTCATGGAATTCAGTCTTGTGTGGAGTACTGCGGATGTGCTGATGGGCTTCATGGCACTGATCAACCTGCCTGTTATCATCATCCTTGGCGGTCCGGCGATCCAGTGCATGCGTAATTATATGAAACAGAAAAAAGAAGGAAAAGATCCCGTATTCCGGGCGAAAGATATCCAGCTCAGGGATAAGACGGATTTCTGGAACTGATATTTTGATTTAGAATGAAAGTCCATCCCGCCGCGGGTGTCATATCGCAAAACCGTTCCGCTTTACCTCAAAGATTGGAATGTTTGTAACGCCAAAGAATATGTTCGTGCAGAGGCACTCCATATCCTTTGTCTAACAAACAGAACCAATGCTTTTCGGAACGCTCTCACTTAATGTTTTGCTCACATGACATCCACGGCGGGATTGCTTTATTCAAAATTGAAGAGCATTTGAGAGAGGGGTAGGCGCATCCGGCGGGGTGACAGTGTATGTTTATTTCTAAATAGAAATGAAACAGCCTTACCTCTCTATCGCAGCAGGGGCATGCTGCCCGTAAGCTTATTGACTTTTTTCTTCGTACCGCAGATTGCAATGCCTAAATAAGACAATTCCTGCTCGGATGCCGCTCTCATTCGTCCTGCAAACTCATCGTAAGTTTTGCAGCGCTGTGCCAGATCAGAAAAATCAACTACTGTCAAATCTGCATATTCCGGTTCAAACAGCTTTTTGCGGACTGCTTTTATCGTATCGACATTCCCTTTCAAAACGGGTACAGGAAATTCGATAATCCCTAGATGGGCATTTCCATTTTTATCACAAACATCCATGCCAACTATCTCCGGCATGGTTTTCCCCAGAGTAATGCCCATAATGGCGGCGGTATTTGCTATAAGCCCGGGCGGAAGTTGTTCGTCAATTATCATAACACATTTTTCATTTTGTAAGTCCATTACTATTCCCTCCGATTACGGATCATATTTTACAGATGTATTTTTCAATATTCTTGTAAAATATCGTCAATTTCGAGACATATCTTCTGGTTATTTCTGTCCTTCTGTTTGAGTTTTGCATCTCAGAAAACATGTATTGCTATTGTATATGCGATTGTGTATAATAAAAAGAAAAAGATACACGGAAGGAGAGTTGCTGTTATGGCAAAATCGGCAAATTTATATGTAAGGATAGAGCCGGAAGTAAAAGAACAGGCAGAAAAAATCCTGTCCGCACTTGGTATTCCTGCCTCCAACGCTATCAACATGTTTTATAAACAGATTATTTTACAAAGAGGGCTTCCCTTTGAAGTGAAAATACCAGAAAGACATCCTGTAGACATCAGTATGTTTTCAACAGAGGAACTTCACGAAGAATTGGAGAAAGGATATGCGGATATGAAAGCGGGACGGACCAAAGACGCAAAAACTGTATTTGCTGATATCCGTAAAGATTATGGATTATGATTTTTAGGGTAAAAATCTCATCACAGGCGGAGGAAGATTTGCGGGGAATATTTGAATACATTGCCTTTGAACTTTTATCGCCGGAAAATGCCACAAAACAACTGGAACGGCTGGAAAAGCAGATATTGAGCTTAGATGAAATGCCGGAACGATTTTCAAAATACGGTAAAGACCCGTGGCACAGTCGGGGATTGCGCTTTGTTGCAGTCGATAATTATGTCGTATTCTACCTTACTGATATAGACAACGGCATTGTAACGGTTCTCCGAGTCATGTACAGCGGACGTAATATTGAAAAGCAGCTAAGTATCCACACAAGGCAACAGAAAACTTTATACCACTTTTGAATATTCACCGTTCAGGTCATATCATTAAGTTTTTTCAGATGAGCAGTTTACAAAACATCTGAAAAAGGGCACGTCTTTCCATTTATATTTTTCCATACTGATCGTTAGCGTATACGGCAGGACACAAAGTTTAGAACGTAACAGAGAAGTTAAAGGCAAATAATTCAAATGATTGCTTCACCTTCCGTCTTTCTATATTTTCTTCCGTTTTGGATAAAGTAATCCCGCCGTGGGTGTCATGTGAGCAAAACATCAAGTGAGAGCGTTCCGAAAAGCATTGGTTCTGTTTGTTAGGCAAAGGATATGGAGTGCCGCTGCACGAACATATACTTTGGCGTTACAAACATTCCAATCTTTGAGGTAAAGCGGAACGGTTTTGCGATATGACACCCACGGCGGGATGAACTATTATCCACAAACAACTTTATCCAATCACGAAATCACTCTCCCCCATTTAAACCTGTGCAGCAGCCAGATGCATCCAAAGGACAGCCCGGCGATCACCACAGTCAGCACCGGGACTGCAACCCATGCCGGAAGGGCTGTTACCGGCACAAATTTCCTGTAAATGTCCAGGAAGAAGATATGGATCAGGTAGATACCGAAGGAAGCCTTTCCAAAGGCGTCGATCACCCGCCGCGCTTTCTCGGAGGGAGTATATTTCGACCCGCTCAGCCTGATCATGAACAGGAAAAAGAAAACACTGGTCAGGATCATAAACGGTGTGCTGTATGCCAGCATCTTATCGCTGTGGGCATTGCCGGACAACGTAAACCACATGGATGATCCAAAGGTGATCAGAAGGCTGATAATCGAGATAAGTACTGCCATTGTCTGGCTCACCCGGATATGCTTTCTGTATTTAAACAGATAGTATCCGATCAGAACATAAAAGAAATAAACCCTGTCGCCCACGATGGGGATATCATAATAGAGCTGTCCGCCTGCCACACCGGCAAAATAGTTTATAAGGACCGCTGCGCTGATCAGGATCACAAACGCCTTTTCCAGCTTCATGGTCATGTTTCTGCAGAGAATCTGAAAGAAAGGCAGGACCAGATAGATCGGGATCATCGCATAGAGATACCACAGATGTGCCTTGGTAGGAACATACCAGATCTGTCTCAGGTCATAATCCCTTCCATCGTAAAAAATATTCCAGATATAGTAAAGCAGGCTCCAGACGACCAGAGCCGTAAGAAACCGAAGAAGACGTTTCGCATGTTTCTCAAGGGGTTCTTCCCTCCCCAGGAGCAGCGCCCCGGATATCATAAAGAAACAGGGCACACTCACTCTCGCCGCCGCATCCAGCAGCAGAGAAAACGTATAGTCCGGCAGTGTGATCTGCCGGAAAGACCGGCAGTAAAAATTCGTGATATGGATGACGATGACAAAAAGAAACGATATCATCCTCACCAGTTCCAGATTGTAGTTCTTTCCTCTCATCTGTTCTTTCCCCTCGTACTTATTTCTCCGTATTTTTCGTTCCGGGCCGCTTCATCAGGCTGGCTTTCACCACGGCTCCGCTGCCATAACGGCTGTTCAGTTCATCCAGCGCCTTCTTCAGCTTTTTATGCTTTTCATCCGGTTCTTTGGGAATCTCGATATCAAAGATCGAAAGCTGTTCCGGCTCTCCTTCGTCTACAAGCTTGGAGGTACGGATCCCAAGAAGACGTACCGGCTCTCCGCTCCATGACTCCCGGAACAGGGAACAGGCAGTCTCATACAGGACGTCCGGATCATTGGACGGTTTCTCCAGCTGTGTCTGATGGGAACTGGAACGGAAATCGTAATATTTGACCTCCATGCTTACCATTCCCGCCTTCTGTCCTGCTTTTTTCAGGCGCCTCCCCACACTTTCCGCAAGTTCCCGGAATACCGCCAGAGTGTCTTCATAGGTTTCTGCATCCTCCGAAAGGGTCGTGGAGTTTCCGATTCCTTTTGCCTGCTCCGGTTCTGCCTGTACCAGGTCCGTCCCGATCCCGTTCGCAAATTCCCAGAGCATTTTCCCGTGGCTTTTCAGGTGGAGCATGATCAGCTTCAGATCTGCCTGAGCCAGATCGCCGATCGTATTGATCTCCAGCTTTTTCAGCACTTCCACGCTGGAGCGCCCCGCCATGTACAGGTCACTGATGGGAAGCGGCCACATCTTCTCCTTGATCTCCTCCGGGAAAAGGGTGTGGATCCGGTCCGGTTTCTCGAAATCCGATGCCATTTTCGCCAGCAGCTTGTTTGTAGAAATACCGATATTTACCGTGAATCCAAACCTCTCTTTTATCCCGTCTTTGATCTCCAGCGCTCCGTCCACCGGAGAATTCCAGCGGTGCGCGATGGATGTGAAATCCATATAGCACTCATCCACACTGACCTGTTCAATCTCTTTCGTAAATGTCCGAAGATAGTCCATGAGGAGCCGGCTCTTCTCCCGGTACATCCTGTGATCCGGCGGAGCAGTCACAAGATTCGGGCACTTACGAAAGGCATTCGCAACAGGTTCCCCCGTGCGGATGCCATATCGTTTCGCAGCAGGAGACTTGGCGAGCACCACGCCATGGCGGGACTTCTGGTCTCCGCCAATAATGGCCGGTATCTCGCGCAGGTCTACTGTCGCGCCGTTTTTCAGTTGTTCTACCGCCGTCCAGCTAAGGTAAGCGGAATTCACGTCTATGTGAAAGATGATCGATGCCATACGGCAGTCCCTTCTTTACTCTGTAGCGGTGATCTGTCCTTTGACCGTCGCCTGAAGCTTTCCGTCCGCCACATCGATCAGGATCGTATCTCCCCGTCCCACATTTCCGGCGAGGATCAGCCTTGCGGCAAGGGTCTCCACATTTTTCTGCAGATATCTCTTCAGCGGTCTTGCTCCGTACATCGGGTCGTATCCGCCCTCCACGACGAAATCTTTCGCCGCATCGGTGAGCTCAACGCGCAGTTCCTTCTCTACAAGACGTTTATTGACGTCAGCTATCAGTAAGTCAATGATGGCATGAATATTTGTTTTCGTCAATGGTTTGAACATAATTATCTCATCAAGACGGTTCAGGAACTCCGGTCTGAAGTGTGCCTTTAACTCATTCATGGTCATTTCCTGGCTGCTCTCGTCCAGTGTGCCGTCCTCCTGAATGCCTTCAAGAAGATAGTTCGCGCCGATATTGGATGTCATGATCAGGATCGTGTTTTTGAAATCCACGGTCCGCCCCTGAGAATCCGTGATCCGCCCGTCGTCAAGTACCTGAAGGAGTACATTGAACACATCAGGATGTGCTTTCTCGATCTCATCAAAAAGCACTACGGAGTACGGTTTTCTCCGCACTGCTTCGGTGAGCTGTCCGCCTTCATCATATCCTACATATCCCGGAGGTGCTCCGATCAGTCTGGACACGGAGTATTTCTCCATGTATTCACTCATATCGATACGCACCATGTTGTTCTCATCGTCGAACAGACTCTGCGCAAGGGCTTTTGCAAGTTCGGTCTTACCGACTCCGGTAGGTCCGAGGAACAGGAAGGATCCGATCGGTTTCGTCGGATCTTTGATCCCTGCTTTGGAGCGGATGATCGCCTCTGTGACGAGCTCCACGCCTTCATCCTGTCCGATGACACGTTTATGCAGTTCATCAGCAAGATGGAGTGTCTTGCTTCTCTCACTCTCGTTGAGCTTTGCCACCGGGATTCCGGTCCAGCGGGATACGATCCTTGCGATCTCGTCGTCTGTCACGGCTTCATGGACAAGGGACAGGTCTTTCTCCTTTACCTTCTCCTCCTCTTCCTCCAGCTGTTTCTGGAGCTGAGGCAGTCTGCCGTACTGGAGTTCCGCCGCTTTATTCAGATCATATTCTCTCTGTGCCTTCTGGATATCCTTGTTGACCTGCTCGATCTCCTCACGGATCTTCTGGACACGTTCAACGGATTTCTTCTCATTCTCCCACTGTACTTTCTTGCCTGCATACTCTTCTCTAAGGTCTGCAAGTTCTTCCTGGAGATGCTCCAGACGCTCTTTGCTCAGTCGGTCTTCCTCTTTCTTGAGGGCTTCCTCCTCAATCTCAAGCTGCATCACACGCCTTCTCAGCTCATCCAGCTCTGTCGGCATGGAATCCAGCTCTGTCTTGATCAGAGCGCAGGCTTCATCTACCAGGTCGATAGCCTTATCCGGCAGGAACCGATCAGAGATATAACGGTGTGAGAGCGTAGCGGCTGCAACAAGCGCACTGTCTGTGATCTTCACACCATGGAACACTTCGTACCGCTCCTTCAGACCTCGCAGAATCGAGATGGCATCCTCCACGCTGGGCTCATCCACCATGACCGGCTGGAAACGACGTTCCAGAGCAGCATCCTTTTCAATATACTGACGGTACTCATCAAGAGTAGTTGCACCGATACAGTGCAGTTCACCTCTGGCAAGCATTGGCTTCAGCATATTTCCTGCATCCATGGCGCCGTCCGTCTTTCCGGCTCCTACGATAGTATGGAGCTCATCGATGAACAGGATGATCTTTCCTTCGCTGTTCTTCACTTCCTCAAGAACGGCTTTCAGACGCTCCTCAAACTCGCCTCGGTATTTTGCACCGGCGACAAGGGCTCCCATATCCAGGGAGAAGATTGTCTTCTCTTTCAGTCCTTCCGGCACATCGCCGCTGACGATACGCTGCGCCAGACCTTCTACGACCGCGGTCTTTCCTACACCGGGTTCACCGATGAGAACCGGGTTGTTCTTTGTCTTACGCGAAAGGATACGGATCACATTCCGGATCTCCTCGTCACGCCCGATGACCGGATCCAGTTTCTGCTCTCTTGCGCGTTCCACCAGATCCTGACCATATTTATTCAGTGTGTCATAAGTTGCTTCCGGATTGTCGCTTGTCACCCTCTGGTTTCCTCTGACCGTAGAAAGAGCCTGGAGGAATCCCTCCCGGCTGATGCCAAATTCACGGAAGATCTGTTTCATATCCCGGCTTGCATATTTTAAAAGCGCCAGGAAAAGATGTTCAACGGAAACGTATTCGTCTCCCATCTGTTTTGCTTCGTCTTCTGCGTGGATCAGGACATTGTTGAGATCCTGTCCCACGTATGCCTGTCCGCCCTGTACCTTCGGGCGTTTCCCTATAGCCTGCTCCACTCTGTCGATGAAGAGCTGGCCCTGTATACTCATTTTTTCCAACAGCTTCAGGATCAGACTGTCATCCTGTGTCAGCAGGGCATAGAGCAGATGCTCCTGGGCCAGTTCCTGGTTACCGTTGTCCGCTGCGATCTTTTCACAGTTCTGTACTGCCTGCAGCGAATTCTGTGTAAATTTATTGATATTCATGGTCATCCCTCCTTGCTAACCACTACTTGTTTTCGTGTTCTAGTAGCAATATAGCAAAAGTTGTTAGCCACGTCAAGGGTCGAGTGCTAATTTCTTAAATTTAAGTATGGAAAAAGTGGTTGCTCTCCAGAAGAATAACCACTTTTCGTGTGAAATATCAAATTGACATATTAAACTATTTATCGATCACAACATTGCCGTTTTCATCTAACAGCGGTGTAATCCCGGAGACGCCTATGCCTATTGAAAGCAGGTAATTCACCCCTGTAACTGTGTCAACCACAATCTGTATTGCTCCAAATCCCAATGTCTGTTCTTCTTTAACCTGAAATCGCTTTGCTTTTTTCTCAAACATTTTTCTGACCTCTTCTTAATTTTTCTATTTTTGCCGGAACGATCGTCTGTCATTCAAAATATGAAATGATAATACTACTCCTTCAGATTTTTCAAGGCTGACGGATTATTCTCCAGGATCGCGCCGACAGTGGGGCAGCTTTCTAACTCTGAACAGTCTCCGCAAGTAGCAACGCCCTTTTTCAGTGCGCACTGGCGGATCCCACACAGACTCTCGCAGAATACGGTTTTCACGCCCTCAACACGGCACCCCTGACAGTTAATATGTTCCGGAAGGATGGGCGCATTATTTAATTCAGCCCACAACTTTGCGGTTTTTTCCCGCAGTTTCTGGTCGTCATTGATCGTTGCAAGATATGCATCGCATTGTTCACAATCCAGCCCGCAATATCCGATCATATTTTTCATAGAATCCCTCCTAAACTGATTTTTTCTGCATCTTCTCCACAAATTTTCTGACCACAGACTCATCTACTTCCAGTTCATCTGCGATCATACTGATGGATTTACCTTTAATCAGTTTTTTCTGTATTTGTTCTGTCAAAAGTCCTTCTCTTCCTTTTTCCTCCACAAGGTCACTCAGATTGCACATTTGGTTCAGCTCCTTTCCCATTTCATCTTCCATCGGTATATGGAATTCTTCCTCCAGCGCTTTTATCTTTTTCTCCGGTTTCATTTCAGATGACAAAAGCACATTCAGCATCTGTGTCAGCCGGTTTCCCTTTCCTGTCCGGGGATTCAGGCAGATCATGACCACAGATAATTTATCATACGTTTCCTTTGCGTCCGGGATACCCGGGATTTTATCCTTCTTTGTAATTGAATACTCAGATATGGCATTGCCTATATGATCCGGACAGTTCATGCAAATCCAGATACTGTATACCTTTTTTATATTGTCATAATCGCTTCCCGAAAATTCTGTCCCTTTCTGGGCTGAAATCATTCTCGAACCGTAATATATGCCTCTTCCCGGGATCGCATAACCAGGATAAAAGTCTTTCTGGGCTTCTACATTGACTATCATCTTCACTTTCTCTCTTTTCTTTGGAAGATAAACAGAGAATCGGATATCAAAATATATGTCTCCCTCTCCCGGTATTTTGTCTGCTCCATCATCTCCAACGATCCGTTCCGGTTCCGGAGTATTTGTCTTTCCCGGAGAAACCCGTACTCTGGAAATCTGAACATCATTTCCAATACACTTTTTGATCTGCCGGATACTCATATCCTCAAATTCTTCCACCGTATACTTCAGTATCCATGCCAGTATCACTCTGTTTGCCAGCACTCTCTTGCACTGAGCATCGTACTGAATTTTTTCTGCCGCCAGACCGATATCTCCGGCAAGTTCATTTCTCATAGGCTTCTTCCTTTCCTCATTATATCGAATCTTTTCACTTGTTACAAGCGGTTGATCCTGCCCCTGAAAACGGAGCAAAGAACTTCCAGAATATCTGACGGAGTAAGATATGGCGAGATGCCTTCCGTCTGAAATTGGATTTATCGTATCACATCAGGGAAAAACACGCAAGGACAATTATTTTCACCTGAAATGATTTTTTTAATTACCCTACAACTGGCTTTTTCGTTCAAGTGGTACTATAATAGCATCTGAGCTGACTATCCTGGCTTTTGTCGTTTTTCTGTTTTGTACGGAGACCATGGTAATCGCCGCAGCATAAAATATAACATGCAATAATTATCTGGATTTAAATATGAGCCGTGTCCCCGCGGCAGAACGGAGGCATATATGAACTTTTCACAGATTGCGAAACTGCAGGAAATGAAGAAACGGATGGATACGTTCCGGCGGAACCACCCCAAGTTTCCCATGTTTTTAGACGCCGTAAACCGGAATGCACTGGAGGAGGGAACTGTCATTGAGATCAATGTGACCTCGCCGGACGGGAAACGATATGAGACAAACCTGAAGCTCAACCGGGATGATCTGGATTTTCTTCGTGCAATGGGAGAGATCACGCCGCACTGACCTGCGTCAAAAGGTCTTATTCGAAGTGAAAAGGGGCATGCGCCATATCATCACGAGCGCATGCCTCCTTCTTATGTAATATTTCTTCTGATGCTTTTATTTCTTCTCTTTGATATTCATCACAAGCATCTGCAGCCGGTTCTCGATATTGGCAAAGCTGACATCCGGGTCATAATCCAGCGGCAGGATCTGCGCGTCCGGATATTTCTCCTTCAGCTTCTTAGAGATTCCCCGCCCCACTACATGGTTCGGCAGACATCCGAAAGGCTGCAGGATGACAAAGGTACGGCACCCTTTCTCCGCATGGTGCAGGATTTCGCCCGGGATCAGGATCCCCTCTCCTGCGTCAAAAGTATGCGGGATAATGGGATCGCTCTCTTTTGCCAGGTCTTCGATCCTTGCCGGCTTCTCATAAAGCGGATGTTCTGAAGCGATCCGGTCGGTCAGATCGTGCGCCATCTGAAAGAACTGATCCGCGGTGCGGAACCATATTTTCTTCCCAAGAGGACGGTTCAGATGGTAGTCCCTGATCTGACTGTCCTGATAGAAATAGGTCTTCTGGATCACATCTGTCATCCTCGCCTCAATGATCTCAAAGCCGTTCTTCTCCAGATATTCCTCAATGTCATGGTTTGCACCGGGATGGAAATTCAGGAGGTATTCACCCACGATCAGCACCTGGGGCCTTGGCTCGGATCTGTCGTAGGGAATTTCCTTCATGATCCGGATCGCCTTTTTGAATCCGCTTTTTGCTCCGCGGATACCGGATTGCTGCATTCCGTTTATCACTTCATCCATTGCCTGTTCAAACGCCCGGTCAGCGCTTCCCGGCTCCAGCTCATAAGGCCGGATCTTCCGGAGCAGTTCTTCCAGAACATCGATCATCGGCAGACCGTAAGCAATACGCGCTCCGGACAGCATATTCATACGAAATCCCGGATGAATATCATGATAATCCTCGTCATCATTGGTCAGGATCGGAACATTCTTATATCCTGCATCATCCAGCGCTTTCCGAAGCAGAGCGCTGTAGTGGGTCAGACGACAGTCGCCGATGTATTTTGCCATGCCGACCGCTGTATTCTCCACATCGTACTTTCCGCTGTTTAATGCGGCCAGGATCTCCCCGATGACGATCTGTGCCGGGAAACAGATGTCGTTGTGCACATATCGTTTTCCCATTTTGATCGCTTCCTTGCGCCCCAGTTCCAGAGGAACCGCGCGGACTCCCTGTGCGCTGAACACGGCTGCCATAAGGCGGCTGAAGGCATGAGATGTATTTGGGATCAGAACGGTCTTTACTTTTCTGTCTGCCTTTTCAAACTTGACCGGATAGGGATCCTGAAGCTTATGTACCTCCG
>DWVT01000014.1 GCA_019120075.1 Candidatus Mediterraneibacter excrementigallinarum | reverse complement strand
AAGGATGCCGGAAAGATCGCGGGCCTTGATGTAAAGCGTATCATCAACGAGCCTACAGCGGCAGCGCTGGCATACGGACTTGATAATGAAAAAGAGCAGAAGATTATGGTATACGACCTTGGCGGCGGTACATTTGATGTATCTATCATCGAGATCGGCGACGGCGTTATCGAAGTCCTTTCCACAGCCGGAAACAACAGACTTGGCGGTGATGACTTCGACCAGAAGATCACAGACTATATGCTGGCAGACTTCAAGGCAAAAGAGGGCGTGGATCTGTCCACAGACAAGATGGCTCTCCAGAGACTGAAAGAAGCTGCAGAGAAAGCAAAGAAAGAGCTTTCCAGCGCAACAACAACAAATATCAACCTTCCGTTCATCACAGCAACATCTGAGGGACCGAAGCACTTTGATATGAACCTGACAAGAGCAAAATTCGACGAGCTGACAAGAGATCTTGTGGATAAGACAGCAGAACCGGTAAGACGTGCTCTTTCAGATGCAGGTATCACAGCTGCAGATCTTGGCCAGGTACTTCTGGTAGGCGGATCTACACGTATCCCGGCTGTACAGGAAGAGGTTAAGAGACTGACAGGCAAAGAGCCGAGCAAATCTCTGAACCCGGATGAGTGTGTTGCACTTGGCGCATCTGTACAGGGCGGTAAACTCGCCGGCGATGCAGGCGCAGGCGACATCCTTCTTCTGGATGTTACTCCGCTGTCACTGTCTATCGAGACAATGGGCGGTGTCGCTACAAGGCTGATCGAGAGAAACACAACGATCCCGACGAAGAAGAGCCAGATCTTCTCCACAGCGGCAGATAACCAGACAGCCGTTGATATCAACGTTGTACAGGGCGAGAGACAGTTCGCCAAAGATAATAAATCACTCGGACAGTTCAGACTGGATGGAATCCCGCCGGCTCCGCGTGGAGTACCGCAGATCGAAGTTACATTCGATATCGATGCAAACGGTATCGTAAATGTTTCCGCTAAGGATCTTGGTACAGGCAAAGAGCAGCACATCACGATCACAGCAGGATCCAATATGTCTGATGCAGATATCGATAAAGCTGTCAAAGAGGCAGCTGAGTTCGAGGCTCAGGATAAGAAACGTAAAGAGGCGATCGATGCAAGAAACGAAGCTGACGCGATGGTATTCCAGACAGAGAAAGCTCTCAAAGATGTGGGAGATAAGCTGGATGCAAACGATAAGGCTGCAGTTGAGGCAGATGTTCAGGCACTGAAAGATGTTCTGGCTAAATCTACTCCTGAGACAGCGGCAGACGCTGATGTCGGAGAGATCAAAGCAGCCAAAGAGAAACTGATGGAGAGTGCTCAGAAGCTGTTCACAAAGATGTATGAGCAGGCTGGCGCAGGCGCCGGAGCAGGTGCAGGCGCAGCAGGCGGCCCGAACCCGGGAGCAGGAGCAGGTCCGGCACCGGAAGGATATCAGGGCGATGACGTTGTAGACGGAGATTATAAGGAAGTCTAAACGAAGAAAAGATAAACTGCTACAGAAAGTAATGTTGCAGACGGAATATCCGCCGGAGGATCTCCTCCGGCGGAGAGGTCTGTGGCTGAAGATTCTACGGAACCGCAGAAGGGGCGGCTGCGTAGAATTTTTAGGTTTTGGTTCAGCGGGAAAATAGAAAGGTAGAGTTGTAGAGTTATGGCAGAGTCAAAGAGAGATTACTATGAAGTGCTCGGTGTCAGCAGAAATGCCAGCGACGCGGAGATCAAAAAAGCATATCGTACCCTTGCCAAGAAATATCACCCGGATATGAATCCGGGGGATAAAGAAGCAGAGAAAAAGTTTAAGGAAGCCTCTGAGGCATATGCTGTATTGAGCGATGCTGATAAGCGTCGTCAGTATGATCAGTTCGGTCATGCTGCATTTGAAGGCGGTGCCGGCGGCACCGGAGGATTCGGCGGCTTTGATTTCAACGGCGCTGATTTCAGCGATATCTTTGGTGATATCTTCGGCGACCTGTTCGGTGGCGGCGGCGCGCGCAGAGGGCGCAGCAATGGTCCGATGAAGGGGGCAAACATCAGAAAGAGCATCCGCATCACATTTGAGGAGGCTGTCTTCGGATGTGAGAAAGAGCTGGATCTCGTACTGAAAGATCCCTGCAGCACCTGCCAGGGGACCGGGGCAAAACCGGGAACATCACCGGAAACATGTCCGAAATGCGGAGGAAAAGGCCAGGTCGTATACACTTCCCAGTCCTTCTTCGGCACTGTACAGAACGTTCAGACCTGTCCGAACTGTAATGGTTCCGGAAAGATCATAAAAGAGAAATGCCCGGACTGCTCAGGAACGGGTTATACTTCCAGCAGGAAGAAGATCAAGGTTACGATTCCGGCAGGTATCGACAACGGACAGAGTGTCCGCATCCGCGACAAGGGAGAACCGGGAGTAAACGGCGGCCCGAGAGGAGACCTGCTGGTGGAGATCAATGTGTCCAGACATCCCATCTTCCAGAGACAGGATGTGCACATCTTCTCAACTGTGCCGATTTCTTTTGCGGTCGCTGCACTTGGCGGTGATGTCAGGATTCCGACCGTAGACGGTGATGTGATCTACACAGTCAAACCGGGGACAAAGACAGATACAAAGGTTCGCCTGAAAGGAAAGGGAGTGCCTTCTCTGAGAAACGCCCAGGTGAGAGGAGATCACTATGTCACTCTGGTCATCCAGACACCGGAGCGTCTGAGCCCGGAGGCAAAAGAGGCTCTGAAACGTTTTGATGAACTGACCGGAAACACACTGCATCAGAATGATGATGCAGACGGAAAGGGAGAGAAAGGCGAAAAGAAGAAAAAGAAAGGCTTTATGGAGAAGATGAAGGAAGCCTTTGAGGAATGATAGAAACTGGCGGAGGGACGTCCGCCGGTGAGGGATGTGTTATGTTGTCTGCGGACCCGCTTTCGCTCGGAAAACGAGCGCAGCGGACACGTAGGAGCGCAAAGGACGCGCTCCAAGTGCCGGCGTCGTTTTACGGTCATCAGCCAACACAACGCATCCCCTCCGGCTGGGGTGTCCCTTTTCTGCGTTTACTTTTTCTTTTGGGTATAGTAAAATTACGGCATAGAGATTGGAGGCGGTGGCGGCGGGATGAAAACGGTGTATGAGATTATGCACGGAGAGAAAAGGGTCGCGCGGATTGATATGCAGGGGCGGTGCGAGGTTTATGAATTTCAGTTTATGCCGTTCAATCTGTACCTGGAAGAAACAGAAGAGAATGAAGCGGATGTTGATCTCCTGGTGAATAATGTGACGAACTTTTATTACTGGTGCGCTTCAAGGATCCTGACGCTGGACCGCAGATATGCGAAGGAGATACTGAACAGCATCGGAGCAGCGCAGGCTGTGACCGACAGGGAAAGAGCACAGATCGCGCTGACTTATCATTGCCTGTCTCTGACGGATCTGTTTTGGGTAAGGAGAGAGGGAGAAGATACAGCGTTCGGTGAGATCAATCTGTACGATAATCATCTCGATAATGCTTTTGTGGACGTCTCGCTGCGGGGAAAACAGATTACGGTGCAGAATGACAGTCTGATCCGGGATCTGTCCACAAACGGATGCTTTCCAAAGGCATGGATCAGAACGGAGACAGGATTCCGGCTTTTGAAAGACGGGGACAGGGAATTTGTGGAGAATGAGATCCTGGCTAGCAAAGTCTGTCAGTGCTTCCGGTGCGATCAGGTCAAATATGAAGCGGCAGAGTATGACGGGGAAAAGGTATCGTCCAGTGAGATCATGACGTCAAAAAAATATTCTATCGTGTCCAGGGAAGCTTTTGAAATCTATGCGGTGAATCATGAGATTGATGCGATGAAATATATACTGGAACTTGACGGATATTCTTATCATATGATGAATATTCTCGACTACCTGACAGGGAACACGGACAGGCATTGGGGAAACTGGGGACTCCTGGTGGACAACAGCACGAACAGACCTGTCTCGCTCCATCCTCTGATGGATTTCAATCAGGCTTTCCACTCTTATGAGGATCTGGAAGGGGCTAACTGTCAGACTGTGTTCCCGGAGAGGATGACGCAGAGGGAAGCAGCGGTCCGCGCGGCAGAACAGGCGGGGCTGAACCAGTCGGCGGAGATCAGGCGGGACTGGTTTTCCGGGAGAGAGAAGGAATACGAGATGCTGATGAGAAGACTGGATATCCTGAAAAAAGCGGAGAAATAGCAGGATGCCGGTCACCAGGGAAATTAAGGCGAAAAAGCGGTTGCAGATATGCAATCGCTTTTTTCGTTCTATAAATCTTTCCTTATTGCTTCATCCCCACAAACACGATCACTGACCGTTCGCCCAGAAGCAGGTTCTTCTCTGCCAGCGGCATCTCTTTTTCCGCAAATGTCTGCCGCTTCGGATCTCCTGTGTTGACAGCGATTCTCCAGCAATATCCCTCGGGAAGGTCCGGAAGAGTCATTTCCGCAGCGGTCCAGTGAGCGTTGACTGCCACGTAGACCAGATCCTCATGGCTGTTTTCTTCATCATATCCGGAGAAGAGGACGCAGGAGACGTAAGCACTCTCCGGTTCATCCGGCTTCCAGGGCGTCAGCCCGTGGATGCTCATGGATGGAAAACCGATATAGCTTGGTTCCAGGTCCCGGCGGATGGCGGGGTGATCCATGCGGAATGCGATCATATAGCGGAAGAACTCAAACATATCCCGGTTCTTTTCATAGAGGCTCCAGTCCAGCCAGGAGATGGCGTTGTCCTGACAGTAGGGATTGTTGTTTCCGTATCGGGTGTCGCAGAATTCGTCGCCGGAGAGGAACATGGGAGTTCCCCGGCTGCACATGAGCACCGCACAGGCATTCATCATCATTTTCCTGCGGAGAGCTAGGATATCCGGATCATCCGTGTCGCCTTCCACGCCGCAGTTCCAGCTGTTGTTGTCGTCATAACCATCTGTATTGTTCCAGCCGTTGGCCTCGTTGTGCTTCTGGTTATAGCTGTACAGGTCGTTCAGGGTGAAGCCGTCGTGGCAGGTCAGGAAGTTGACGGATGCGTTGCCGCCCCGGTAGACCGGATCATAGAGATCCGGGGAACCGGTCATGCGCTGCGCCGCGATCCCGGCCATTCCTGGATCTCCTTTCAGAAAACATCGCATATCATCGCGATAGCGGCCGTTCCACTCCGCCCATCGTTTCCAGGAAGGGAAGGAGCCGACCTGATAGAGTCCGCCTGCGTCCCAGGCTTCCGCGATCAGCTTGACATTTCCCAGGATCGGGTCAAAAGCA
>DWVT01000218.1 GCA_019120075.1 Candidatus Mediterraneibacter excrementigallinarum | reverse complement strand
ACTGGATTTGAACCAGCGACACCACGGGTATGAACCGTGTGCTCTAGCCAACTGAGCTATTCCGCCATATTATTTTTTAGATATGGGGCCTATAGGGCTCGAACCTATGACCCTCTGCTTGTAAGGCAGATGCTCTCCCAGCTGAGCTAAGACCCCATATTCACCAGGTTTTAAGTTTGTCACCCGCAACCCGCTTTGCTATTATACTATCAGAATCAGGCAAATGTCAACAGTTTTTTTGTAAATTTTTCAATTTTTTTAAACTGCATATTCAATTTCACATATTAAGGAGCGGAACAAGCCGTTCCGCCCCTTTCATAATCCGCACAAATACGCGTTTTTTCACTATTTTATCTGAAGTATTTTACTCCGGACTCAAAGATCTTCATATCCTGCTCTCCGTAAATATTAACGGCCACAGAATCGCCCCGGCGCTCGGAATGAGCCATCTTGCCCAGAACTCTGCCGTCCGGACTTGTGATACCTTCGATTGCGCGATAGGATCCATTGACATTCCATTCCTCTGACATGCTGATATTCCCCTCCGGATCGCAGTACTGTGTCGCAACCTGTCCATTCGCGAAAAGTTTCTCAAGCCACTCATCGTCCGCCACAAATCTTCCTTCTCCGTGAGAAGCCGGGTTTGTATAAACGCCTCCCAGCTCTGCTCCCTGCAGCCATGGAGATTTGTTTGTCACAACTTTCGTGTACACCATCTTTGAAATATGACGTCCGATCGTATTGTATGTCAGCGTCGGAGAAGTTTCTGTCTGTCCGACGATCTTTCCATAAGGAACCAGACCGAGTTTGATCAGGGCCTGGAATCCGTTGCAGATTCCCAGTGCAAGTCCGTCTCTCTCAGAGAGGAGTTTTTCCACTGCTTCTTTGATCTTTGCATTCTGGAACGCTGTAGCAAAAAACTTCGCGGAACCATCCGGCTCATCTCCTGCGCTGAAACCGCCCGGGAACATGATCATCTGAGCCTGACCGATCGCTTTCTCGAACTCCTCAACAGAAGATCTGATATCCTCTGCATCCAGGTTTCGGAATACCCGTGTGATCACCTTCGCCCCGGCACGCTCAAACGCCCTCGCACTGTCGTACTCGCAGTTCGTGCCCGGGAATACCGGAATAAACACTGTAGGCTGAGCCAGCTTGTGGCTGCAGATATGAATATCCTTCGTGTCGTACAGCTTCTCCTCAACAGGCTCCTGTGAATCCGCCGGAGATTTTGTGGCGAACACTTTTTCCAGAGTTCCTGTCCACGCTTTTTCCGCCTCATCAAGACCGATCACAGTATTACCATACTCAAAGCATTCCTTGTCAGTCACCTCACCGATGACAGTGTATGTGATGCTCAGATCTCCAACCTGTCCATCCGGAACCTCGGCAATAATATCACCGAATGCCGGTGCAAACAGATCACGCGGATCCATGTTATGCTCCAGCTTCACGCCCATCCTGTTTCCAAATGCCATCTTGCTGACAGCTGCGATCACGCCGTGACGGTCAAGTGCGTAAGCTGAAACAATCCTTCCGTTCCGGATATCCTCGGTAAATTTCCCGTACTGCTCAAGAACTTTATCATAAACCGGCAGATCATAGTCATCCCTGTCGGTCCGCAGCCACACAAGACGGTTTCCTGCTTTTTTAAGTTCCGGAGTGATAATATCACCCTTCAGAGCCATATCTACCGCAAACGAAACCAGTGTAGGCGGCACATCAATATCCTGGAAGGTTCCGGACATACTGTCCTTGCCGCCGATAGACGGCAGACCGAATCCGATCTGAGCCGCGTAAGCGCCGAGAAGCGCTGCAAAAGGCTGGCTCCATCTCTTCGGATCCTCAGTCATTCTCCTGAAATATTCCTGGAAAGTAAAGCGGATCTTGCTGTGGTCTCCTCCTGCGGCAACGATCTTTGCCACGGACTCCGTCACAGCATATACCGCTCCGTGATACGGGCTCCAGCTTGACAGGTACGGATCGAACCCATAACTCATCATGGACACACTGTCTGTCTCACCCTTCTGCACGGGCACCTTCGCCACCATAGCCTGAGTCTCTGTCATCTGGTACTTTCCGCCGTGAGGCATAAATACGGATCCTGCACCGATAGAACCGTCGAACATCTCTACCAGACCCTTCTGGGAGCACACATTCAGGTCAGCCAGCGTGGAAAGCCATTTTTCTCTGACGTCTCCAACCTCTTCTCTGCGGAAGAGACTGCCGTCTTTCTCCGGCATTTCTACTTCGACTGCCGTCTCCTGATGAGCGCCGTTGGTGTTCAGGAAGGCACGTGAAATATTTACGATCTCTTTTCCTCTCCACACGAGCACAAGCCTCGGAGATTCCGTTACAACAGCCACCTCCGTAGCTTCCAGATTCTCTTCCTTGGCATATTTCATAAACTCCGCCACATCCTTCGGGTCTACGACAACTGCCATTCTCTCCTGCGACTCGGAAATAGCGATTTCCGTACCGTCCAGTCCGGCATATTTTTTCGGGACCTTATCCAGTTCCACCCGCAGTCCGTCTGCCAGTTCCCCGATGGCTACAGAAACTCCTCCCGCGCCGAAATCGTTACACTTTTTGATGAGACGGCTTACTTCCTCGCGCCGGAACAGACGCTGGATCTTTCGCTCTGTGGGCGGATTTCCCTTCTGTACTTCAGCTCCGCAGGTTTCGATAGACTGCTCGGTATGGACTTTAGATGATCCAGTAGCCCCTCCGCATCCGTCGCGGCCTGTGCGCCCTCCAAGAAGGATGATGATATCGCCCGGATCGGAATTCTCACGGATAACGGCACGGCGCGGCGCCGCTCCGAGAACCGCTCCGATTTCCATACGCTTAGCAACATAATCGGGATGATAGATTTCCTTTACCGCACCTGTTGCAAGTCCGATCTGATTTCCGTATGAGCTGTAACCGTGCGCAGCTTCACGGACAAGCTTTTTCTGCGGAAGTTTTCCTTTCAGAGTATCTTTAGCAGAAACTGTAGGATCAGCCGCACCAGTCACGCGCATTGCCTGATAGACATATGTCCTTCCTGAAAGAGGATCCCTGATCGCTCCTCCGAGGCAGGTTGCCGCGCCTCCGAACGGCTCGATCTCGGTAGGATGATTGTGGGTCTCATTTTTAAAATTGATCAGCCATTCCTCTTCCACGCCATCGACCTTGATCGGAACAACAATGCTGCACGCATTGATCTCGTCCGACTCTTCCTGATCGGCCAGCTTGCCCTCTCTCTTCAGCCGCCGCATAGCCATAAGAGCAAGATCCATAAGGCAGACAAACTTGTCGTCTCTGCCTGCAAAGATCTCGTCGTGATCTTTTCTGTACTGCTCATATGTCTTTACGATAGGCTCTCTGTAGTCTCCCTCGTCAAAGCTGATATCCTTTAACTCCGTGGAGAATGTCGTATGACGGCAGTGATCTGACCAGTATGTGTCAAGTACACGGATCTCTGTCATGGACGGATCTCTGTGTTCTTCCTCACGGAAATATTTCCTGATATGGAGAAAATCCTTGAATGTCATTGCAAGTCCGAAGGAATCATAGAGCGCCCGGAACGAATCGTCGTCCATCTCTCTGAACCCGTCAAGGATCCTGACGTCTTCCGGCTCCTCAAATACAGTCACAAGAGTCTCCGGCTTGTCCTCGGAGGCTTCTCTGGAATCCACCGGATTAATACAGTGATTCTTTATCATCTGATATTCCTCGTCAGAAATCTCGCCTTCCACCACATAGGTCACCGCTGTCCGGATCACAGGTTTTTCATCCTCTTTGATAAAACGGATGCACTGCTCTGCGGAATCTGCGCGCTGGTCAAACTGTCCCGGCAGAAATTCAACGGAAAACGCCCTGTTTCCAGGATCCATCGGGAATTTTTCTTTATAGAGAATATCCACCGGAGGCTCTGCAAATACACCCTTGCACGCACGTTCAAAGGTCTCCTCTGATATATTCTCTGCATCATAACGGATCAGGACACGGATCCCTGTCACTCCGCTGATCCCCAGATAGTGGCGCACTTCGTGTCTCAGCTCTTTCGCTGTAACTCCGAATTCTGCTTTTTTCTCCACATACACGCGCTTTACATTACTCATAAGCAATCTCCTTTGCATATTTTTCTGTACAGTCACCTGTACATATCACCTACAGATATCTGTTCTTATGGTATCACATTTTTCTACATTAGTATAATTAATATGATTAATCTTTTTCATAAGCAATTCTAATTACTTTTCACCGTCTTCTTATGATGTTTCCCCAGAATGATACTCAATATGAGAAGGATCACAAGACTCCCCACAAAAATTGTTCCGATCCGGATTACCATGTCCGCAAAAAGCCCCTCCGGAAGCATCCTGATCATATAGTCCTCCGCCGGATCAAAGAGCCACAGATCATTGTCAAAAAAGATATGATGGAACTCGACAAAGACCGCATTAAAATCAATGGCCACCGCAATCCCAAGAGCAGCGACAGCCGCTCCGACAACTATGAGCGCAATCTGATAGCCGCGCGAAAGGATCCGTTTCAGATCAGCTCTGGACGCCGCGAGGAATATCAGACATATCACAGCGACTGCCGCCGCTCCCAGTCTGATATTCAGGCCTCCGATAAAAAGGTCTCTGACCTCCCCCATATGAAACCTGTCCTGTTCATTAAAAAAATCCTGTTCTCTCCCCTCCACGTTAGTGATAACAGACAGCTCTTCCCCGTCTCCCCGCAGATAGGCCATCATCTCGCGGGTGACATACATCGTATCTTCCATTGTCATATCAAGGTCTGAAAGTACATCATACTTTTCATATTCCCGCTCATACACACCGAAATCAGCGTACATTGCAATCTCGAAACTTGAGATCAGAAGAACAGCCATTACTGCAAATGCAAGGATGATCCCTGCCGCCCACTGAATTTTTTTCATAACAAGTCAATCCTTTCGTTGTATTCTCCTCACCTATATCTTATAATAGAGTCAGGATTTATTAGGAGGTCTTATAGTGATAGATATAAACTATGAACTGTATAAAGTATTTTACCATGTAGCGTCAACTCTGAATTTTTCAGAGGCATCCAAGCAGCTTTTTATCTCCCAGTCCGCAGTCAGCCAGTCGATCAAGACTCTGGAGCGGAAACTGGATCAGGTCCTTTTTATCCGGAGCACCAAAAAAGTACAGCTCACCCCGGAAGGCGAAATCCTCATGAGACACATAGAGCCCGCCATGAATCTCATCCGGAAAGGAGAAGCGCAGCTCCTTGAGGCAGCTACAACAGGGGGACAGATCCGGATCGGCGCAAGCGATACGATCTGCCGGTATTTTTTAATCCCGTACCTGAAACGCTTTCACAAGTCTTTCCCAAACGCACATATCAAAGTGATCAACCAGACCTCTGTAAAATGCGCAGAGCTTTTAAAAAATGGTCTTGTAGATCTGATCATCGTCAACTATCCGAACAATTATCTCGGGAACACGGCCTCGGTCGTTAAGATCAAGCGGTTCCAGGACAGATTTATTGCCGGAGATGCCTTTGACGAGCTGAGGGGCAGAAAGCTTACCTTCCGTCAGCTTATCCGCTATCCGATCCTCATGCTGGACAAAAACAGTACAACAAACGAATTCCTGCACCAGCTTTTTCAGCAGCACCAGCTTGATCTGGTTCCTGAGATCGAACTGACCAGTAACGATCTGCTGATCGATCTCGCACGTATCGGACTGGGTATTGCCTTTGTTCCGGACTACTGTATCTCCGATAATACGGAGGGCATCTACGTACTTGACACAAAAGAGGAACTGCCCCAGAGAGAACTTGTTCTTGCATACAATGAACATCTTCCTCTTTCCCGCGCAGCCCAGGAATTCCTCAGTTACTTCAAACCCGAGGCGCAGTCGGCGGACTAAGCATCCGCCTGTCATTCCTCCCAGAATCTTTTCATATATTTTTCTGCGTTTCTCACATCGCATGGTTTCCAGTTATCCCACTCTCTCGGAAACATCTCGCGGTATTTTCTCTGCAGAAAGCGATCGTCGAGCAAAAGGATCGTTCCCCGATCCTTTTCTGTTCGGATCACTCTTCCGGCGGACTGAAGTACTTTGTTCATTCCCGGATAGAGATAGGCATAATCAAATCCCTCCATCCCTTTTTTATCAAAATACCCTTTCACGATCTCCCGGTCATTGCAGACCTGAGGGATCCCCGGTCCCACGATGATCGCCCCGATAAGCCGGTCTTCTGCAAGATCGATCCCTTCTGCAAAAATACCTCCCATCACACAGAATCCGATCAGACTTTTTTCTCTCCCGCTTCGGAACTCTTTCAAAAACGCCTCTCTTTCCTCTTCCCCCATGAATTGTGACTGAAGGATCACGTCTGCATTACACTCTGTCTCCAAAAAAGCGTCATAGACATCTTCCATAAAACGGTATGACGGAAAAAAGACCAGATAGTTTCCCGTTTTCGATACGGCTGCAGCCCTGATATAAGAAGCAATCCTTCTATACATCTCCCTGCTCCTCTGGGTATATCTCGTACTGACATCTCTTCCTATCAGAAGGAGCCTGTTCTCTCTCGGAAAAGAAGATTCTGCATATACGGCGTAATCCTCTTTCTCTACAGAGAGAAGGTTTTTATAATATTGTATGGGAAGAAGCGTAGCAGAAAAAAAGATCGTACTGTTCCCCTGTTCCAGGTACTCCTGCAGATTTGCCGCCGGATTGATACAGTACAGTTTTACCTTGAACCTTCCGTCTGGTTCCAGCTCACTGTAGACCACATAATTCTCATCAAGAATATCATAAATATTCAGAAAATCCCTGACTCGGAAATACAGATCCAGAACCCCTTCCCTTGCGTTGCCCTCCCGGAATTCTTCCAGAAAATTTTCCATCTCTGTAAGGAGATTCATCAGTTTCACCGCAAGAGCAGACACACTCCCCAGAATCTCACAGGATTCACATTCCTTTTTCAGCTCCAGGAAAATACGATTTACTGCATCAAGCTTTTTTGACAGTTTTCTGTTCAGGCTTTTCACTTCCCGCTTCAAAGAAAGGAAATCTTCTTTATAAAGCACCGCACTGTACATCTCTCTTCCACGTTCCACCAGATTATGTGCCTCGTCAATGAGAAAGATGTAATCCCCGCTGCCGCTTTCGGCAAAAAAGCGCTTCAGATGCGCATTCGGATCAAACACATAATTATAGTCGCAGATAACTCCATCTCCCCATACAGAGACATCCAGCGACAGTTCAAACGGGCAGACATTATATCTTCTCGCCTGTTCTTCAATAGTCTCCCGGCTCAGGTCATCCGTACGGGTGATCAGATCGTAAACCGCATCATTGACTCTGTCGAAATGCCCCTTTGCATACGGGCAGGCATCCGGGTTGCACTCTGTCTCCTCACAGAAGCAGATTTTTTCCTTTGCCGTCAGCGTAATAACCTTAAATCTCAGCCCCTGGCCTGTCAGGGTACGGAATGCATTTTCAGCCACTGTCCTGGTAATTGTTTTTGCAGTGAGATAAAATATCTTCTCCCCCAGTTCCTCGCCAACAGCCTTCACTGCCGGAAACACGGCAGCCATAGTCTTCCCCACACCGGTCGGCGCCTGAATAAACAGCTTCTTGCGCCGTAATATTGTCCTGTATACAGAAACGGCCAGATCTCTCTGTCCGTCGCGGTACGGGAACGGGAATTCCACTCCGTGAACAGAAGCATTTCTCTTCTCCCGCCAACGGATCTGGAATTCAGCCCATTTTTTATATTTTCCTATCAGATCTTCGAACCAGAGCCGCAGTTCATCAAAACTGAAATCCTGTGTAAATCTCTTTATTTCTTCAGTGTCCAGATGACAATATGTCATCTGGACACTGATCTCGTCAATATGATTCTGTAAGGCATAGATGTAGGCATAACATTTTGCCTGGGCAAGATGAACTCCAACCGGGCGTTCAATATATTCCAGATCGCGGAGCACACCCTTGATCTCATCTACCGTAATTCTTTCCTTTCCGTTTTCCACGCGGCTGATAATACCATCAGCCCGGCCCTCAAGGCGGATCACGAAATCTTCGCAGGGAACCGATATCTTTAACGGCACCTCTGCATGATAATCCGATCCCATTCTCCTCTGGATCTTCCGATGGATTCTGCCTCCCTGGAGCATTGCTTCCCTGTCCATCCCCCCGGAGATACGGTTGTCGATATCCCCTTCTTTAAGGATAAACTCCACAAGCTCTCTCACAGAGATCCGCACCGTTTTTTCTTCCACGGGACTCACTCTGCCTTATCCATATGCGCCACTTCGGCTATCGTCTTGGTCAGTCCGGCAATCCCCTGAAGCTCAGAGGGGATAATGATCTTGGTCGCTTTCCCGTCCGCAGCCTTGGCAAATGCCTCCAGGCTCTTGAGGGTAAGCACCGCATCGTCCGCACCGGCATTTTTGATAAATTCGATACCTTCGGCTGTAGCCTTCTGTACAGTACGGATTGCCTCCGCCTGACCTTCGGCCTCCTTGATCCTCTTCTGTTTCTCAGCTTCCGCGTTCAGGATCGCCGCCTGTTTCGACGCTTCCGCCTCCAGGATGACGGACTCTTTCTCACCTTCCGCTACAAGGATCGTAGATTTTTTCTCACCTTCCGCACGCAGGATCGCTTCTCTTCTTTCACGCTCTGCTTTCATCTGTTTCTCCATGGCATCCTGGATCGCTTTCGGGGGCATGATGTTCTTCAATTCCACACGGTTCACCTTAATCCCCCACTCATCCGTCGCGATATCCAGGATCGTACGCATCTTGGAATTGATCGTCTCGCGGGAAGTGAGCGTCTCATCCAGTTCCAGATCTCCGATGATATTACGGAGCGTCGTTGCCGTAAGATTCTCGATCGCCGTGATCGGGCTCTCCACGCCATAGGCATATTTTTTCGGATCCGTGATCTGGAAAAATATGACGGTATCGATCTGCATTGTAACATTATCCTTTGTGATCACCGCCTGCGGATCAAAATCCACCACCTGCTCTTTCAGGGAAACCTTTTTCGCAACCCGGTCCAGGATCGGAACCTTGAAGTGAAGGCCCACACTCCAGGTTTCTTTATATCCGCCAAGACGTTCAAGCACATATGCATGAGCCTGGGGGACAATCCTGATGTTTGTCACCAGAAGGAAAAGTACAATGATCAAAACAATGATACCTACAACAGCCAAACCTATTAAACCACTCATTTTTCTACCTCCTCATAAGGTTTCAGGATCAGTTTGACACCGGATACAGCCACTACCTGCGCCAGGCTTCCTGCCGGGAGCTTTTCTCCGTTGTTTTCGGAGCGGGCTGTCCACTCCAGCCCGCGGGCGACAGCGGTCC
>DWVT01000217.1 GCA_019120075.1 Candidatus Mediterraneibacter excrementigallinarum | reverse complement strand
ATCAGCAGGAAGACTCCGGAGGAGCTGAATGCACTGGAGGCGGCGAAGCTGTTGGAATACAAATTGTATAATCTGAATCTGGATACGTTTTCGAGAAGGGTGAATGAAAACTTTCGGAAGAACGGGGGCAGAGATGCGATCCGGTATTCCATGAACCTGGATGTGGAGAAGACTCTTGCCGTCACGACGGAGATACAGAGGGCGGGGCAGAAGGAAAGATATCCGGTTGGAAGCATGGGAAAAGGGATGCGCAGCATCTATATGCTGTCCCTTCTGGAGACATACGAGGAAGAGGGCAGGAAGAACGCGGATCTGATCCTGGTGGAGGACCCGGAAATCTTCCTCCATCCGAAACTTCAGAGAGTTTCCGGGGATATACTCTACCGGCTGTCAAAGAAGAATCAGGTGATCTTCTCAACCCATTCCCCGAACCTGCTTTCAAATTTCAACAGCAGGCAGATTCGTCAGGTATTCCTGAATGCAGAGGGATTTCCGGAGGTCCGGGAGAAGACCGACATCAGCGCTGTGCTGGATGATCTTGGATATTCGGCGAATGACCTGATGAATGTGAATTTTGTCTTCATCGTGGAAGGAAAACAGGATAAGAGCAGGCTTCCGCTCCTGATCCGAAAATATTATTCGGAGACGTATGACAATGAGGGAAATCTGTCCAGGATCGCGATCATCACGACAAACAGCTGTACCAATATCAAGACCTATGCCAATCTGAAATATATGAACCAGGTCTATATCAAGGACAATTTCCTCATGATCCGGGACGGTGACGGGAAAGACAGAGAAGAACTGAAAAGACAGCTCTGCAGTTATTATGCCCGCAGAAATGAGGAGGACGTGGACCGGCTCCCCAGGGTGACGGAGAAAAATGTGCTCATTCTCAGATATTATTCCTTTGAGAATTATTTTCTGGATCCGAAGGTCATGGCGCAGATCGGGATACTGGAGTCGGAGGAACAGTTTTACGAGATTTTCCTGGAAAAATGGAAGGAGTATCTGTACCGGCTGAAGAGCGGGCAGAAGCTGCGGGAAGTGATCGGAAAGGATCTTGAGTCGGAGGCGGATGTAAAAGAGCATATGGAGGAGATAAAGATCCATATGCGGGGACACAATCTGTATGATATCTATTATGGCAGATATAAGCAGGAGGAACAGGAAATCCTGACCCGGTATATCGATGTGGCTCCGAGGGAGGATTTCGCGGATATCCTGGACTCTATCGACCGGTTTATCTACTTTGAGAGCCGGAAAAAGTCAGATGATATAATGAACGAACAGGAAAAATGAGGAACGGATCAGCTTCCGGGAAGGGAGGAAGGAGATGCGGGGAAAAAGGAAAAGATATAGAAAATCTGTTTTGACAGCGGCGGGGTGCGGCCTGTGCCTGACATTCAGTCTATGCCTGGCAGTACCGGTCAGTGTTTCGGCAAATTCGGCTCAGAGCGACTGGGACGGGACTTATGCAAACGGGACCATCTCAAAGGACGAAGAATGCCCCGTGATCGTGGAACGGGAGCTTCTCACATTTGATGTGCCGGAATTCCCGAAGTCGCATTATGAGAGTCGGGATGCGTTTCTTTCCTACAACGGAAGCGTATCTGCAGAGTATACTTTTTATAATCCGGAAAACTATACGGTGACGGCAACGCTTCTGTTTCCTTTCGGAAAGGCTCCGGATTACGGGTTCCAGTACGATACGGTGACGATGGAGGAATGCTTCGGCGCTGACACAGAGAAGTACGGCGTCACAGTCAACGGGGAGGAGATCGAAAAGACGCTGCGTCATACTTATGCGGCAGATGATTTTGAGCTGGAGCGGGATATGGCAAAATTACATGACGGATATGCGGAGGATCCGTTCTATGATCCGGATATGCTGGTGACAAAATATACCTACACTGCCGGCGGGATCGATCCGGAACTGGACGCCGCCAGCGCAGGATTCCGTCTTTCCGGAGGGGGCGGGAAAACAAAAGTTTACATGGAGGACAGTTCGGGATATAATCGACTGGGGAAAGAAGTGGAGATTTCCGCATGGGTAAATAACGGAGTACAGGTGGATGTGTATATGATCGGCGAACAGCCGGAAGAACTTCCCGACTGGTATATCTGTGAGAACGGAGCCATGGAGAAACAGACAGATGGAGAAATGAACCTGACGGATGTGGAAGAGATGACCTTCCGCGAGTTCACCATGATGTCCTATGACCCGGATTCCCATATCAGTGAGACGGACTGGTACAATGCGGTCATCTATGAGATGAACCTGTATGAGAAGGACTTTGGATTTATCGAGAGCTTTTTTGACAAACTGGACGTATCCGATACGCTCATGCGATGGTATGAGTATGAGATCACCATCGAACCCGGCGGGGGGATCACCAATGAAGTCACAGCGCCGGTCTATCCGGAAATCCATGGCGAGTCAAATCCCACATACGACTACACCTACCTTCTCTCCCCGGCGCAGACATGGAAAGAGTTCCATGACCTTGAGGTTGTGATCCGCACTCCTTATATCATGAGGGAGAGCAGCCTGGAAGGGTTTGAGAAGACAGAAGACGGATATACTCTTGCAGCAGATTCTCTTCCGCCAGGAGAGCTGGAGTTTACGCTGGCAGAGACAGAAGGATCACCTCTTGAAAATCAGGACAGCGACAGCGCAGGAACAGGATATCCGGCGGGATATTTTCTGGTTGCGGCAGTTTTTGTTCTGGCAGCAGGCACAGCGTCGGGAGTTATTTTCGTAAGACGGAGGAAGAAAAAAAGATGAGCAAAATGAATATATATGAGAAAAAAGCCGCAGTCGTCGGGATCGGCGGCGTGGGCGGTTATCTGGCGGGAATGCTGGGAAGAGTCTGCCCGCATCTTACCCTTGCCGCCCGTGGGGGAAGAAGGGATTCTCTTCTGGAGAAAGGACTGATCCTTCACAGTGACTATAAAGGCGAGATCATGATCCGTCCGGAGCGGGTTGTCCCCATAGAGGAGATGGGGCAGCAGGATTATATTTTTGTCTGTGTAAAGAACTACTCTCTGGAGGAAGTATGCAGAGAACTTGGGAATGCTGTCACAGACGAGACGGTGCTGATCCCGGTCATGAACGGTGCGGATCCGGGGGAGAGGATGAGAAAACTGCTGGGAAAAGGCACAGTAGTGGATTCTCTGATCTATATCGTGGCGTTTGCAAATGCGGATTATTCTATTACTCAGCAGGGCGATTTTGCAAACTTAAGGATCGGGATCGAGGACGCAGATGAGAAAGAGCAGAGAAAGATCGAGGAGGTTTCGGAACTGCTCACTGCCGCGGATATCGATCATAAAGTTGCGGAGGATATCCAGCAGGCAATCTGGAAGAAATATATCCTGAACTGCGCATACAATGTGGCAAGCGCTTATTATGACAACAATATCGGACAGCTCCGGAGCGATCCTGTGAAGGCAAAGGAATACGAAGCACTGGTCCGCGAGGCATACGCGGTTGCCAGGGCAAAAAGAATCAGTGTGGAGCAGAAGGACGTTGATGCGATCCTGCACCGCTTCTATCATGAACTGGCGGATGACGCCACCAGTTCATTGCAGAGAGACATCAGGGATGGAAAACAGGCGGAGATCGAAACGTTCAGCGGATATATCGTCCGGGAAGGAAAACGACTGGGGCTGGATATGCCGGTATCAGAAAAAATGTATGAAGGACTGTTGAAATATGAGCAAAAAAGATGAAAAGACAAATGTAATGAGGATACTGGATCAGAAGAAGATCCCGTATAAAAGCTATAACTATCTGCAGACCGGCGCGGTGAACGGTATGGAGGTGGCACAGGCTCTCGGCGAAGATCCGGGAATGGTGTTCAAGACCCTTGTAACGGTCGGAAAGTCAAAGACAAACTATGTGTTCGTTGTGCCTGTGAACAAGGAACTGAACCTGAAAAAAGCGGCTCACAGTGTAGGAGAAAAGAGCATCGAGATGATAAAACAGAAAGAACTTCTCCCTCTGACGGGCTATATCCATGGCGGCTGTTCCCCCATCGGGATGAAGAAACAGTTTGCCACTACCATAGACCGGAGCGTGGAAGAATACGGCAGGATCATCTTCAGTGCGGGGAAGATCGGTTTTCAGGTGGAAGTAAGCCTGGAGGATCTGAAAAAGGTGATCCGGTACGAGCTGGATGATATTGCAGAATAGGAGAAACCTGTAAATGCTGATCTCACTTGCAGCCTGTGTGACAGGCTTTTTACTTGATTTTGTGTTCGGTGATCCGGTCTGGCTTTATCATCCGGTCCGGGTGATCGGAAATTTTATCTCTTTCGGAGAACGAAAACTCCGCGGGATATTCGGGAAGACAGAAAAGGGAGAACTGGCGGCAGGAACGGTACTGTGGTTCCTGACGGCAGGATTTTCTTTTGTTATCCCCTTTCTTGTCCTCTGGGGCGCGCAGAGGCTCCATCCGGCGCTTCGGTTCCTGATCGAGAGTTTCTGGTGCTACCAGATCCTGGCGGCGAGATGCCTGGTCAGGGAGAGCGGAAAAGTCTATGACAGACTGAAAGAGAAGGATTTGCCCGGAGCGAGAAAGGCGGTCTCCATGATCGTGGGGCGCGACACGGAGAACCTGACAGAGGAAGGCGTGACGAAAGCGGCGGTGGAGACGGTGGCGGAGAACACATCCGACGGAGTGACAGCACCGCTTCTGTTCCTGATCCTGGGAGGAGCGCCCTTCGGATTTCTGTACAAGGCAGTGAATACCATGGACTCCATGCTGGGGTATAAGAATGAAAAATATCTGTATTTCGGAAGATTCCCGGCAAAGATGGACGATGTGTTTAACTTTATTCCTTCCCGGGTTACGGCGCTCTTTATGATCGCGGCTGCGTTCCTCACCGGAATGGACGGGAAGAATGCCTGGAAAATCTGGCGGAGGGACCGGAGAAAGCATGCCAGCCCCAATTCTGCCCAGACAGAATCAGCCTGCGCAGGTGCACTCCGTGTGCGGCTGGCGGGAGACGCGGTCTATTTCGGAAAACTGCATAAGAAAGAGTATCTGGGAGACCCGCTCCGCCCCATAGAGCCGGAGGATATCCGGCGGGCGGGAAGGCTGATGTATGTGACGGCATTTCTTGTGCTGCTTGTATTCGGTGCGGTAAAGCTGGCGGTGTTAGTGTAATAACGAGATGCTTAGGCAAAGGGGTATAATAAGATAACGGAGGAAAAATGGCAAAAGTAATTAAGGAGACCTTACATGCAAATGGAATAGATATCGGGATTTATACACAGGATTTTGAAAATGAATTTATTTCATTGACTGATATTGCTCGATATAAAAGTGATGAACCTACAGCAGTGATTCAAAACTGGATGAGAAACAGAGATGTAATAGAGTTTTTAGGATTATGGGAAAGGCTTCATAATCCTGATTTTAAACCCCTCGAATTCGAGGGGTTTAGAAAACAGGCAGGAGCAAATGCATTTACAATGTCCCCAAAGAAATGGATTGAAGCAACAGCTGCCGTTGGTATTGTTTCAAAAGCAGGCCGCTATGGTGGTACATATGCACACAGTGATATTGCAATGTCCTTTGCTACATGGATTTCTCCTGAATTTCAGCTATATATTATGAAGGACTACAGACGGTTAAAATCAGATGAAAACAGCCGATTGTCTTTGAACTGGAATTTGAACAGGGAGATTTCCAAATTAAATTATAGAATTCATACAGAAGCAATAAAAGAGAATCTAATTCCGCCTGAATTAACGCCGGCACAGATAACTTATACATATGCAAATGAAGCGGATATGCTGAATGTAGTCTTGTTCGGAAAAACAGCAAAACAATGGAAAGATGAAAATCCAAAAACAAAGGGAAATATGAGGGATCTGGCAACGCTGAACCAGCTATTAGTGCTTGCAAATCTGGAAAGCTATAATGCTGTTTTGATCAGTCAGGGGAAAGAGCAAAAGGAACGAATGGAACTTCTTAGGAATCTGGCAGTACAACAACTGCGTACTCTGGAAACAATCAGTTTAAAGGCGCTGCCTGAACCGGGGATAAAAGGGAATATCTGACAAAACAGAACAGGAAGGAGAAACAGATGGAATACGGACACGGAGGAGATATCTATACATACAGGGACATGCTTGATTTTTCCGTGAATGTGAACCCGCTGGGACCGTCCAGGGAAGTCATAGAGGCGGCAAAAAAGGGTGTGGAGCGGGCGGCTCAGTATCCGGACAGCCGGTGCAGAGAGCTGCGGACAGCACTTTCAGAGAAGAAGGAAATTCCGGGAGAACGTTTTATTTTCGGAAATGGCGCGGCGGATCTGTTCTTTTCTCTTGTCCTGGCGGAGAAGCCGAAGAGGGCGGTGATCCCGGTTCCGGCTTTTTCCGAGTATGCACATGCGCTCAGGACAGTGGACTGCCGGATCGAGGAGTATGCCCTGCGCAGGGAGGAGCAGTTCACCCTGACAGAGGAGTTTCTGGAATGTCTGACACCGGAGATAGATACTGTTTTCCTGTGCAGTCCCTCTAACCCGGCGGGGCAGGTGATCGAAAAAGAACTTCTCTGTCGGATCGCGGACCGGTGTGAAGAGGCTCAGATCCGCCTGGTGGTGGACGAGTGTTTCATCGATTTTCTCCCGGAACCGTCACAATTTACCATGGAGAAGCTGACAGAGCGTTACCCCTGTCTGTTCGTGGTCCAGGCGTTTACAAAGACTCACGCCATCCCCGGACTTCGACTGGGGTACGGGATGTCTTCAGATCAGAAACTTCTGGAGAGGATGCAGCAGGTCCGTCAGCCCTGGAGCGTGTCCACACCTGCCCAGGCAGCAGGACTTGCGGCATTGCGGGACAGTGACAGAGTACAGGAAGCGAGGGAACTGATCTGCAGGGAGAGAAGCCGGATGGAGGAAGAACTGAGAAAAGCCGGGGTGGAGGTAATCCCCTCAAAGGCGAATTTTATCCTGATGTACAGTTCATACGACCTTTTCTCTCTTCTGAAGGACAGAGGGATCCTGATCCGGGACTGCTCAAATTACAGCGGTCTTGGAAAGGGATGGTATCGCACTGCGGTGAGAAGAAGAGAGGAAAACGACCGTCTGCTGGACGCGATCCGGCAGATCTGCGGTTAATAGAAGAAATGAAATGATGTTGGAGGCCAAAAGCCCCAACTATAATGAGCGTAAGGAGGAAACAGATACAGTGGCAAGATCGATCATGATACAGGGAACCATGTCCAATGCAGGGAAGAGCGTCCTTGCGGGAGGACTGTGCAGGGTACTGAAACAGGACGGCTTCCGTGTGGCGCCTTTTAAGTCCCAGAATATGGCGCTCAATTCTTTTATCACCAGGGATGGTCTCGAGATGGGGCGGGCACAGGTGATGCAGGCGGAGGCGGCAGGTGTGGAGCCTGACGTGTGCATGAACCCGATCCTGCTCAAACCCACCAATGATACAGGTTCCCAGGTGATCGTAAACGGGGAGCCTGTGGGGACCATGTCTGCGGTAGAATATTACAGGCACAAGAAGGATTACATCCCGGCGATCCTGGAAGCATATCATAAGCTGGAAGAGTCTTATGACGTGATCGTCATAGAGGGGGCGGGAAGCCCGGCGGAGATCAACCTGAAACAGGACGATATCGTCAACATGGGGCTGGCGGAGCTGGTGGACGCACCCGTGCTCCTTGCGGGGGATATCGACCGGGGCGGTGTGTTCGCCCAGCTTGTGGGAACGGTCATGCTCCTGGAGGAGAAAGAGAGAAAAAGAATCAAGGGGACTATCATCAACAAGTTCCGGGGAGATGTGTCGATCCTGAAGCCGGGACTTTCCATGCTGGAAGAGAAGACCGGGATCCCTGTGCTGGGAGTGGTGCCTTATTTCTATCTTGATATTGACGATGAGGACAGTCTCACGGAACGGTTCAGGAAAAAAGACAGCGCAGGACTGATCGATCTTGCAGTGATCCGTCTTCCACGGATCTCGAATTTTACAGATTTCGCGCCCCTTGAGGCAATGGAGGAAGTAAGTGTCAGATACATCTCTTTTCCGGCAGAGTTCGGCAATCCGGACGCGGTACTGCTTCCGGGAAGCAAAAACACTATACAGGATCTTCTGTGGATGAGGCAGAACGGACTGGAGGCGAAGATCCTGCAGCATGCCGGGCGGGGCGGACTGGTATTCGGAATCTGCGGCGGATATCAGATGCTGGGAAAAGAGATTTCCGATCCTGACGGCGCGGAACAGAGAGGAACGGTGCCCGGGCTGGGGCTTTTGCCTGTCCGCACGGTGTTCCGGCAGGAAAAGAGAAGGACCAGAGTGCAGGGACATTTCCGGAAGCTGGGCGGTATGCTGGGAGAGATGAGCGGAGCCCGGATGGAGGGATACGAGATCCATATGGGAGAGAGTTTTTATACAGACGGGGATGATTCTGCAGAAGGTGTGTCCGGAGCGCGCAGGGAGGCTCTCGTGGAGTTTGCGGATGAGACGGCGTCAGGCGGGAAAGACGCGCTCTCGCCGCTCCGTACAGATTCGTTTCGTGCCGACGGCGCCCAGTGCGGGAATGTCTACGGCTGCTATATCCACGGAATCTTTGATGCGCCGGAAGCGGCGAAAGGGTTTCTGACGGCGATCCTGAAGAAGAAAGGATATGATCCGGATCAGATCCAGGTCATTGACTGGAAAGCGCACAAGGAAGAACAGTATGACAGGCTTGCTGATATTATCAGGAACAGCCTGGACATGGAGGCAGTTTACAAGATCATTCAAGGTTGAGGAATTATGTCGGAGCGGGAAGGAGAACGCTGATATGCTGGAAGTGAAATTTTATGATGCAGTGGATGATGCATTGCTGAAGTTCGCGGTTATTATTTCACAGAGCAATGGGAAATGGGTGTTTTGCAAGCATAAGGAACGAGATACATATGAAGTACCGGGAGGTCATCGTGAACCGGGCGAGGATATTATAGAAACTGCACGGCGTGAACTTCAGGAAGAAACCGGTGCTGTCCGGTTTGATATTAAACCGATATGCGTTTATTCAGTCACCGGAAGAAACCGGGTGAATGAGAGCGGTGAAGAAACATTCGGATTATTGTGTTTTGCGGAAATAATGGAGTTTTCAGGTAAACTGTACAGCGAGATGGAGAAGGTTGTACTTATGGATAAGCTGCCTGAAAACTGGACATATCCATTGATACAACCCAAATTGATAGAAAAGTATCTTCAGATATCAAAAGAAATATAAAAAGAAATCT